>CAZCLT010000031.1:0-6424 GCA_964499655.1 uncultured Gammaproteobacteria bacterium
AATTACTGCCGTTATCGATGGAATAATAAAGGTTAACAATTGTTGTACCTGAACCAGTTGTTGACCAGGTGATCGTGGCCGTTTCGCCGCCCTCGTAAGATTCGCCGCCATTAGGGGAAGTCACGCTAATCGAATCCGCTTCAACACCGGTCGTAATCGTGAACACGGCATCGGATTCGTCAGTATCAATGACGCTGCCACTGTCCGCTCCCTCAACGCGAATAGCCGCTAAAGTCGATTCAACATCCGGAATATTCCAAGCATACGAACCATCGTTCGCTTCGTCGGCAATAATCAATGTATAAGTTGAGCCGCCGTCGAGCGAATAATAAAGATCGATTAGGGTGATGTTTGAGCCGCTAGTCGACCAGTAAATCGTCTCGGTCGAATTTGGTGCAAAGGTCTCACCGCCGTTCGGAGAAGTAACGGTAACCGTATCGGTGGTACCACTGCTACCGCTACCGCCAGAGCTACCACTTGAAGGAACCACCGCCGATACTTCGCCACCATTAATACCAGAAATGATCGGGATCGGAATTGAACCATAATCACCAAAGGTCCCATTCAAATTTACATAATAAGTGCCTTCGGTGGCTGGATTTTCGATACGGCTAGCTCCAGTGCCGCTACTCGATGCGTTGGTACCAATTTCAATTACCACCAAACTGCCGGCCGCCACTGCCCCACCATCACCGGCGCAAATCGTCACCGTCAAGGCATCAGCAGCCACCGCGACCGACGCCTCCTCAGCACCAGTGCAATCACTCGCCGTCGTTAAATCAACACCGTCGTCAGCTACATCGACATCGTCTTCATCGATAGTTGATGTATCAAAATCGGTCGGAAACGTCAGTACGAGTGTATCACCCTCATCAATGTTACTGGCAACCGTGATGGAAAATTTATGATTTGAATCAGTACCGACCACTAAAGACGTCGGTTGATCGAACGCGTCGGTCACGGTCGTGGCGGCAAAACTAACCATCGGCCCGATCAGCATAACGATGGCCGCGATAAACAAAAGAAATTTCTGAATTCTAACCAGCATGTTTCTATTATGCCTTTTTTAGCCAAACAAATCGAACGGCCATGAGGACAAGTACCAGAAATACCGGAGTGCCAACTATCGCCCACCAGGGAAAGACGCTGAAGGTCACGGCATCCGAGCCCGTAACGCCTGAAGATTGATCAGGCGCCAGCCCAGCCCAATAAATACCCACTGCCCGACCAGACTTCCAGTTAGTCGTGAAAGTTCTTGTTTGATTTGGCGCGATCCGTTTTCCATCGGAATTCAATTCTAAGACATCAACGGTTTTACCCAGAGCGTTTTGGATGGTAATCGTGCCGGTGGGCTTCAAAATCGTCTTGCCCGTATTAGTGATTGTCGAATAGACGGTCGCGCCAGACCGCCAAAAGTCACGATCCGCTAAAGTAAAATCGATCAATTTACCGCTCGCCTCTCCGGTCGAACCGATCGTCACAAAAACTAATCCGATCACCCCTTCACGCACCTTCACTGCGCCTCCGTCCATTTCATCACCCACGGCACGCAGGCCCAAAACAAGCGTCTGATCGATCGCCGGCGACGATGGCTTAATCGTCATGGTCACGGCCTGAAATTTTCCTGGCTCGATGGTCGCAATGGCCGGGTCAATCTTCAACCAGGTCACAATTTCCGCCGGCGTTTCTGAAAATTTTGGCGCGTCACTTTCACCGGCAAAAGTTGCGAGCACGGAATCAAAATGAAAAGTAATGGCTCGGTCTTGATCGTTCAAAACAGTAAAGGTCGTCGTCGATTCACCGCCAACCTCAACAGCAACGTCGTTCGCCGACGGCTCAATCGCCACAGCCTGCACCTGATTTGGTAAGATGCAAATTAAAAATAAAAAAAAGCCGGAAAATAATCTAGTAATCACCGACATAAACAAAAGTCAGCGTATGTGAATAGGTGCCGCTTTCAACAGTGGCATTCATCACGATTCTCGAGGTGACAAAATCACGCGAAATGAACGAATTATCGGTTCGCGAGCCGACTTCCTGGAAATCTTCATCATAGCCCGTGTCCTGCGAATCAAAGGTCGAGAGTGTAAGTGTTGAGTCAGAGGATCGGCCACCGTACTCAACCCCAGCTGAAACATCACCATCACTGACGGCAGAAATCACTTCGGCAGCATCGGTCGTTTTACGGAAATCATGATCTTGATAGACGTAAACATGATAACCCTCGGAAACATCAGCATTCACCTCCCAACCGATCACCCCCGTAGCCACATCGCCAGAATTCAAAGAACCAAAAGATAAACTGCTGGCGTCGAGGTTATATACATAATCGCCGCTACCGTCGATGGTGGGCGCTGATCCGGAATCAGTCAGGAAATCAACAGTAATATCGTTTCCAACGATTGTTTCAATCTGACCAATTGCCGAATCCTGTGAATCACCTTCATTATCAACAATCAAAATCATGTCACCTGTGGCAAAGCCGGTTGTACTTGTCACCGTGACCGTCTCACCAACCAATGCCGTTGCTGCGACCTGTGAATTACGATACTGAATAAAAACCTCAAATGTGGCGGTTTGATCGAAAACACCTTGGCGGTAACCAGCACCATTTTGGTAGGTCGCCGAAGAGCTATCACCGCCGGCTGTCTCGCCGACCGAATCTCGGAGCTGGTAAGTGGCCGAAGCGCTAGTATCTTCACCACCTGGCGTAACCGCGTCCCACTTGATCTCGTAGTTGGCCGAGCTCATGGCAGCGCGAACTACCTGACCCGGCAAACCGAGTAGAACCACAACGCTCAATAACAACGCTGACCAGCTGTAAGGTCTCATGGCCATATTATAACCCACTTCAAAGCATAGTGACGACGAACAATTTGAAATCAAAGTTGAACAATAAATGTAATCATCAAATCAGCTTGTTAATATTGATTATTTTCGATTGATGGTCATCCAACTACCCTGTAGTGACCGCAAATCTGTGGATAAGTGAGCCATAATGGCCAACGCTAAGCTTTGGCCATTTGTCTACGCTAGTGTAGACAAATGTGATTGTTACACGTGAAACACAAATATCGCTGGTCATCGCGTCCTTCTTCGCCATATGGGGATTCGAAGGACAAAAAGACCGCCTCGGAAGGCGGTCTTTTTGGTGGACCTGAGCGGATTCGAACCGCTGGCCTCTGCAATGCGAATGCAGCGCTCTACCAACTGAGCTACAGGCCCTGGCAAAAACTGTGCAAAATGCTCATCAGCGTTGTTGCGGATCCTGTCTGGCGTCGGCGCCGTACGTTTCAGTACGTCTTCTAGCCAGACATCCGCGCCTAGCTGCTGAACATTTTTCATCAGTTTTTCTCAAATCTCATCCTATCTCCCTTAGAAACATCCATCCTCGATGTCCCCACGCCTACTAGATGAAGACTTATACCTCCGCTGAGTCCATGCTTCACGTGAAACAGCTGAGAATCGTTGGCTTGATTTCAGATTTATCCTCTTAGGCTCTGGCGAAGGATGACGCTGGTTAGAAACCAGTAATGGCCCTGCTACTCCATAAGCAACGAACCGCGTTTCGGGCTTGCCATCCGTAGCTAGCTAGAAAACTGGTACTAGCCCTTCTACGCTGGAAGCTACGAAGGGCATCCTACGCTCACCAGCAAACGCAGCGTAGGATGGTGACCCCGGCAGGGGTCGAACCTGCGTCTGCAGTTTAGGAAACCGCTGCTCTATCCAACTGAGCTACGAGGTCATAAATCTGCTCCACGCATGTGTCGTAAAACACTGTAACCTTTTTACGCCAATTACGACGTACGGCGAAAGTATAGAAAATTTTCACTATACTGTCCAGCCAGAAAAGGTTACAGTTGAGCCAATGGTATAATCCAGTTCCAAAACTATGGATACAAACACTATCGTTACCGTCATCGCCATCCTGATCGCCGCCGGTGTCATCTACTTCGCCGTACGTTCCAAACGCCCAACTGATGATCAAGCGTCGCAAAACGTCTTAATACAAATCCAAGAAATCCGAAAGGAGCTGGGCGACATGGATTCACAGGCTCGAAAAGAACTCCAGGCTCGTCTAGACCGCATCGACGATCAACTCGACAAAAAAATGCAGCACTCGCACACCACCATGCAGGAACAGTTCAAACAGACGTCAAAAATTATCGAAGACGTCACCACGCGACTAACCACACTCGACGCCACTAACAAACAAGTACTCGATTTTTCTTCACAGTTACAAAATCTACAAAACATTTTGAAGAATCCGAAGCAACGTGGCGTGCTCGGTGAGTACTGGTTAGAAACTTTACTGCGAAATGTTTTACCAACGAGCGCTTACGCCGTGCAATATCACTTAGGTGTCGACGAAAAGACTGGTAAGGAATTAATTGCCGACGCAGTGATCATGATTCGCGATCAAAAAATCGCCATCGATGCAAAATTCAGTTTGGAAAATTATAATCGCCTGATGGAAGAGACCGATGCCGAGAAGCGCGACAAGCTCGAAAAGGAATTGAAGGCCGACATTAAAAATCGCATCGACGAAACTGCGAAATACATCCGCCAGGACCTGGGTACGATGAACTTTGCTTTCATGTTCATTCCAGCTGAAGGTGTCTATTACAATTTACTCAACGCCGAAGTCGGGTCGGGAATCAACAGCCACAACTTGATTGAATACGCCTTCAATCAACACGTGATGATCGTCTCGCCAACATCGTTTTACGCATATTTGCAAACAGTTTTACTCGGCTTGCGTGAATTGAAGATCGAGGAATTTACGACAGAAATCGTGAAGCGGGTAGGGGAGTTGGGTAAACATTTCGCCCAGTACTCTGACTATCATGAACGAATTGGCAAGAACCTCGGCGTCGTCGTCAACCAGTTCAACTTGTCGAGCGGGGAACTCAAGAAAGTGAATAAAGATATCGCCAAAATTACCGACGGTTCAATGGATAATTTCATCGAAGCTGAGGTGGTCGATAAACCGGCCATTGAGTAATTATGAAATTGATTTTCGTTTACGGTCCGCCAGCAGTGGGGAAGTTGACGATCGGCAAAGCGCTTTCCGATCTAACTGGAATCAAACTAGTTGATAACCACACGCTCGTTAATCCCATCGCGCACGTCTTCGGTTGGGAAAATCCAGAGCGTTCAAGACTCGCCGATTTATTTCGTGTTGAACTTTTTCGATCGGCGGCAAAAAGTAAAATCAATTTGATCACCACATCTGGTGGCGGTGGCGAAAGTTTCCTCGATTTTCACCGCCGCATCATCGAGGCGGTTGAAGGCGAGGGTGGCAAAGTAATCTTCGTTCGTCTGACCGCACCGACCAAAATTCTTTTCGATCGTGTGCGCCATGACTCTCGCGCTGCTTACCAAAAAATGATGACTGTTGAATCGCTGCAAAAAATCTTCGACCAAAAACCCGACGTCTTCGCCCGCGCCCTCGTCCCTCCTCACCTCGAAATCGACACTTCTCTACAGTCGGCGGAAGAGTCGGCCAAGGTGATTGTTGATTACTATCACCTGAAATAAAAAACTTCCGGTTCAACCCGGAAGTTTTTTTCGCTTACTTTTTCAACGCGTTGATCTTGGCCATGGTGCGGGATTTCACTCGCGACACCGTGTTGGCCTTCATCACGTGCTTGGTGATGGCTTTATCCAACTTTTTGTCCAAGGTCTTCATGAGCGTTTTGGCTTCTTCGATCTGCTTGCCCGAGACTAATTTGCGCATCTTGGTGAGCAATTGATCGAGCTCGTCGCGAACTTTCTTGTTGCGAGCGGCGTGAACAATGCTTTGGCGGAGGGCTTTTTCAGCTTGTTTGAGGTTAGGCATAATAATTGGCTAGAATATAAAAGAAATCGAGGATTTCGTCAAGGATTTGGCGCTACAAACTCAGAGACCAGGCGATCGACGGCTAACCCTTGATCCATCCCGAGCTTCAGCTTCGCATCAAACTCAAAGCACAAATCGTGCAATTTCTTTAGGAATTCAAAGGAAAAACTCTTGGCCTGACCGAGCGTTTTCTGCGCCACAAATGGGTGAACACCCAATTCCTGAGCCATCATGGCCGAACTGGCGCCCGGATTCCGATCAATCACGTCTCGAGCACTCAAAAGTAACCGAACTTGCCGAGCAATCATCGAAAACAGGTACATGTCTTCAGCGCCCGAGAGTCTCTCATCGGCCAGCATTTTCATGGCCCGCGCTCGATCACGGGCGGCCACCGCATCAATAAAGGCAAAAATCTGATCATCTACATTGGCCCGAACCAGCTCTTTGATCATCTCGTCCGTCACAGCCGAACCACCTGATCGCGCCACCAGTTTCCGCAGTTCACCCGATAATTGCCATAAATCATTACCAACCAGTGCGACGACCTTAGTCAACAGGCCCGGACTAATGTTCAGCCCAACC
>CAZCLT010000031.1:6434-10377 GCA_964499655.1 uncultured Gammaproteobacteria bacterium
GGCGAATTTTAAGGCCCAGCTATTGAGTTCTCCGTCACCGAGAGACGGAGCGGGGTAGCTGTGAACGTCTTTACCACCAGCCAACTTCTTGTAGATCTCATTTTTTTCGATCGTTTTTTCACCTTCTTTGTCCCACAAAATCACAATCGTCGATTCGGGAACGGCGCTAAAAATGGTCAGCCACGGCTGGGCAACATCTTTCTTGAGGCCGGATAGTAGATTCTTAACGATCACCATCCGCTTGGTGCCCAAAAACGGTGGGGAAGTCACAGCCTGCGAAACCTCGCCGACCTCGATCTTCGCGCTACTGGTAGCCGGAAACTCGGCCAAATTTAAGCCAGACGGGTCAAATTTGGTCTTAAATTGCGCCCGCATCGCCTCCACCTTGGCGGTCGAGGAGTACGAATCAGCGCCGTAAACGAAGATCAACATGCCGGCAGTTTATCAGTAACCATCGATTGACAAAAGGGCTAGAATCAGTTATCTTAGCTCATCAATCGCCCTTTAACCTCTGGAGGTTTCATGCCCCGTCCCGCCATTTCGTTCCCAGCCGAACCGGTCGTTTTCATCTGCATTCCGACCGCCGGCGACCTGCTCGACGTCTTCTTCGTCCCCGAGCGGGCCATTCACGGTCACTTCGCCGCCAACAAGCGGCTCTACGAAGTCACCGTCGAAAACGACCGCGTGATCGTCGAGCTCGCCAAGAAAAGCAAGGAGCGATGGCCGCGGCCGCTGTTCGGCCAGATCCGCAGGATGTCGGGCCGCGACGACCAAGACATGTACGTCTGGTGGGAGGATCGGCAAGACCAACCGTTTACCTACACGGCCCGCAGCAAGGCCAACCAGAAAGCGATCGAAACCTGCCGAGCGATCAAGGCACTGGTGATCGCCAACCCCAGTTAGCAACGGCCCGCCCAGACGATCTGGACGGGCGCTTTTTTTTAATCGATTAAATCACTCTTCCAGTTGACGTTACCATCGAACAATCGATCACGAATCATGTCACTAACATCTTGATGCATTTCGAGCTTATCCGCATCGAACCAAGCACGCGATTTCGCTTCATGATGCTTGCCACGACGCAGGAGCCCGACCACGTCGCGGATCATATTAATGCCTTTGCCATTATTTTTCGTTGATTGCAATTGATCTAATTCCCCGGCGATCTGATTTAATTTTTCTTGCGCAGAATTTATTTCAAGATTTTTTTCACCGGGCATATCGATTATAACTTTTTCATTTCTCCCCAGTTGGTTCCGATTTCCACGTTCACCACCAGAGGCACTCCCCAAGTATAAACGTTCTGCATAATTTTTTGAAGCGCTGTTCCAATTTCGTTGGCTGATTTTTTTTCAACTTCGAAAACTAATTCATCATGAACCTGCAATAGCATCTTAACATCATCATGACCATTAGCAATCCACTTGTCCACGTCAATCATCGCCATCTTCAGCAGATCGGCCTGCGTGCCTTGCACCGGCATGTTCACCGCCATGCGTTCGGCGGCGGCCACCAACATGCCAATGCCAGAATGCACATCGGGCAAATAGCGCTTGCGACCAAAAATTGTTTCTACGTAACCGTCTTCGTGCGCCTTAGCCTTCATGCGCTCCATGAAATCAACGATCCCGGCGTGCGCGGCAAAATACTTTTCGAGAAACACTTTGGCTTCCGTGTCACTAAACCCAGTTGAACGTGCCAATTTACGCACGCCCATGCCGTAAAGCACGCCAAAGTTAATCGCCTTGGCGGCGCTACGCTGCGCATCGGTGACCTTGTCCTCCGCCACGCCGAGAATCTCGGCCGCGGTGCGGCGATGAATATCGGCGCCGTCCTGAAAAGCCTTGATGAACGTCGTGTCGTTTGCCAGCACAGCCGCGAGGCGCAATTCAACTTGCGAATAATCGAGCGCGAGTAAAACACGTCCCTTTGGGGCGACGAATGCTTTACGAATTTCATTTCCGAGTTCGGTTTTCACCGGAATGTTTTGCAAATTCGGATCGACCGATGACAGTCGTCCGGTGGCCGCGATCGTTTGCTTGTACGTAGTGTGAATTCGGCCGTCGGCCGCGATCAATTTTGGCAGCGACTCAACATATGTTGATTGCAACTTGGCGACTTCACGATATTCCGAAATCAACGGAATGATTTCGTGCGCCTCCCAGAGTTTCTCCAGTTCCGGTGCGCCCGTTGATAATCCAGTTCTGGTTTTCTTGCTGCGCTTGTTTGGCAATTGCAACTCGTCGAACAACACGACGGATAATTGCGATGGGGAATTGATATTAAATTCGCGGCCGGCCAGCTTGTAAATTTTCTTCGTAAGTTTTTCGAGCACCGTAGCGAACTCAACTTGCAGATCACCGAGCTTGGACGGATCGACTTCGATACCACGACGCTCCATGCCAAATAAGATCGGAATTAGCGGCATTTCGATTTCCGTCGCCAGCTTGGTCATTTCCTCTTTGGCTAGGCCACGAACGAGCGCGGCGTGCAATTTTACGACCACCGCCAATTTGTCAGCGGGGGATTCGGGCAAGGCGAGGCGTAGATATTCAAAGGCGACGGTGGCCAGATCAAATTCGCGTGTCCCCGGAGATAATAAATACGCGGCTACTGATGTATCGAAAAATGCGCCCCCTCCGGCTCCCCCATAAATGGGGGAGTGATTCCCGACATTCAATAAATGCCACATCGCCTTCAGATCATGACCGACGAGTAATTTCGCGTTCGAGATAGCCTCGATGACCACGGCGATCTCGGCGGGGCGCGGCTGATCGATAACTGCCGTGCGAGTTCCATCACTGACCGCGATGGCGCGAATCGAACCGCCGAAGAGGTCTTGCTGACCGAGTTCGACGAGCAGATAACGAGTATCGCCGACGAGTTTCTCGAGCGGGACGAGCGTCGAGGCCTTCGCAGAGGACTTAGTCGTAGATTTCGATTTTCTTGAATTCGCCCCCTCCGTCTCCCCCATAAATGGGGGAGTGTTCGTCGATTCGTACCGTCGCAGTAACGTCCGGAAACCAAGATCTCGAAAGGTCGTTTTGAGCTTCTCGACCTCTGGCTCATGGACCGCCGCTGATTTCAAAGAAAAATCAGCGAGCGGTACGTCGTGTACGAGCGTGACGAGTCTCTTCGTTTGTTTAATTAATTCCTCCTGACCATTTAATTTCTTGGTGTACTTAGAATCGACCTCGCCATTTTTAGCCGCCTCGACGATGCCTTCAACCGAACCAAACTTTTTGATGAGGTCGGTAGCACCTTTTTCACCAATCCCCGCCACGCCCTTGATGTTATCTGATGGATCGCCAGCTAAAGTTTTTAAATCGATCGTCTGTTTAGGCAACAAGCCATATCTTTCTTGCACTGCCGCCGCATCGTAAGTCTTGGTCTCTGATAAACCTTTGATAAAAGCCACCACGCTGATGTGATCATCGATTAACTGAAAAGTATCCTTATCACCAGTCACGATCTTCACCTGAATATCTTTTTTTCCAAAAGTCTTCGCCAGCGTGGCAATCACGTCATCCGCTTCAAAACCCTCGGCACTCAAAGAGGGGATACCGTAGACCTTCAGAATGTCTTGAATGACCGGAATTTGATCGTAAAGTTCCTGTTCTTTTTCCACGCGCTGAGCTTTGTACTCTTTATATTCAACGTGGCGAAAAGTTTCGCCCGGAAGATCCCAAGCCACGGCCATGTAATCCGGCTTCAAATCAGCCCGCATCTTCTCTAGCACATTGGTAAAACCGTAAGCGGCATTAACCACTCGGCCATCTGGCGCTGTGAGCGGGGGAATGGCGTGCCATGCGCGGTGGAGTAAGGCGTTACCATCTAGGATCAGGAAGGTCTTCATAGTGCGCCCATTGTACGGTTGCGCGCGGAATAAAAAAAGACCCGTCACATGATGGTCGAGTGGTGCTCAACAATCACGGACGGGAAA
>CAZCLT010000032.1:0-6708 GCA_964499655.1 uncultured Gammaproteobacteria bacterium
CCGGCACCGCGTTTCCAAACCAGCGGAATCGCCGTGCGAGAAGCGTCGTCTGCCAGAGGCCGAACCCACTGGACCAGAACCACGCTACGAAATGCGCCAGGAAGCACCACGTCAGGAACCGCGACTCGAACCGGTGGTCAATACGCCGCCCCGAGTAGCCACCCCAAAGCCCGAACCAGCCGATGATGACGATTTGGGGATCCCGGCTTTTATTCGTCGCAAGATGATGTAGCGCAAATAAATACATACATGAATAACTGGCGTTGGGCGCCAGTTTTGTATTCTTCAAAAAGACAGCCCGGATATGTCTTTTTTCAGAACACATAACTGGCGCTGGACGCCCGAGAATGATAAAATCTCAATATGTACTGTCCCGTCTGTAATTATAAAAGCTCCCGGGTCGTTGACTCCCGTCTGACCACCGACGGTTCCATGGTCCGCCGCCGGCGGGAATGCGAACGGCCCAAGTGTGGGTATCGGTTTTCGACCAGCGAGGAGGTGGAACTTTTAGACGTGGCCGTGGTTAAGCGTGATGGTCGGCGCGAAGGGTATTCACGAACAAAGTTGGTGAGCGGTCTAAAAAAGGCGCTGGAAAAGCGCCCGTACACCGAAGCGCAATTTCAATCGCTCGTTCACAAAATCGAACGCGAGATGCAAAAGAAGCGTAGTGGTGAAATCACCAGCAAAGATTTGGGCGAAATCGTCATGAAGCAGTTGCTCGGTTTTGATAAAGTGGCCTATATCCGTTTTGCTTCCATTTATAGATCATTTGATGATCTAGCTTCGTTCGAAGCGGAATTGCGTAAGCTGATTCCCAAGAAAGGGAAGCGCGCGAAAGCGTGATATAATTTTCGCATATGATGGAGGGAAAACGCACGAAAATTGTTTGCACCATTGGACCGGCGTCGAGTTCGGTTTCGATGCTTACTAAGATGATCAGGAACGGCATGAACGTGGCGCGGATGAATTTTTCGCATGGCACGCACGCCGAACATAAAGTTTTGATTCGCAGTGTCCGGTCAGCGGCCAAGGAAGCGGGGAAACGCGTGGCGATTTTGATCGATTTGCAAGGACCAAAGATTCGCGTGGGTGATCTTCCCAAGGAAGGTGTGGGCATCCGCAAGGGTGAACACATTTCTTTTTCGACCGCGGTCACCGAGTATAAAATTGGTGGTCAACTGCCCGTCACCTACAAACAATTACACAAGGACGTCAAAAAAGATCATCGGATTTTACTTGATGACGGCCTAATGGAAGCCAGGGTCACCAAGGTCGCTGGCAAGGTGATTACGGCTGTGGTGGTGACTGGCGGCCTGCTCAAGGCGCACAAGGGGATGAACCTACCGGATTCGACCGTCTCCGTCTCGCCGGTTACCGAAAAGGATTGGGAGGATTTGGAATTTGGGCTAACGGAGGAAATTGATTGGGTGGCTTTGTCCTTCGTGACCAATCCGGCCATTGTACGTGAAGTCCGCCAGGCCATAAAACGCCAGTGCCAGAAGCTCGACGTGGCGCCGCCAAAGATTATCGCTAAGATCGAACGCCAAGAGGCCGTGGAGCGCTTTTCTGAGATTCTCGCCGAGGTGGATGCCGTGATGGTCGCCCGAGGCGATTTGGGGATTGAAATTGCGCCCGAACGTGTGCCGCTACTACAAAAGGAATTCGTCGAAAAATGTCGGGCGGCCGGTAAGCCGGTGGTCGTGGCCACCCAGATGCTCGATTCGATGACTTCGCATCCCCGGGCCACTCGAGCCGAAACTTCGGACGTGGCCAACGCCGTAATCGATCACACCGATGGCGTCATGCTTTCTGGCGAAACAGCGGCTGGTCAGTACCCGGATGTGACCGTCAAGACCATGAGCTCGATTATTCATGAAACCGAAGCTTCGCGTTTTGATGATCTGAGCTTCTGCCAGTTGCACGATATTCCCGATGTAGCTACATCGATTGCTCAGTCGCTCTACATCATGGCTGAGAACGGTCAGATCGACGCGATCGCTTCTTCCGTGACTTACGGTCCAGTGGCGCAAAAATTGAACATCTTCCGGCCCAAAGCGCCGGTTTTTCTGGCTTGCCCAAGCGAAGCGGTGGCACGACAAAACGTCATGCGAGCCGGTGTGACCACGGTAGTCGTCAGCGACGAACCTGGGTCATTCGTGCACAAAATGGAAGCTAAATTACGCCGGGAAAAGTTGATTAAGTCTGGGCAGAGCGTGGCTTATGTCGTAGCCGGACCCAGAGAGGTGAGCGTGACGATTCGTTTAGCTTAAGCCTTTAGAGCCTTTTTTAGCTTTCATTTGCGCGCCAGGGAATTTGACGTGAAAGGCAGTACCCACGTTTTCTTCTGATTCAAACCAAATTTTGCCGCCGGCTTCTTCAACGATCGCTTTCACCACATAAAGTCCTAAACCGGTGCCACCAATTTCACGGGTGACGACGTTTTCGGCTCGGAAGAGCTTCTCAAAAATTCTCGGCTGTTGCTTGGCGGGGATGCCTAAACCTGAATCTGAAACCGTAATCACCAGGGCTTTTGGTTGATGCTCGATTCGCAGGGCGATGTGGGCACCACCCGGTGAATATTTGATCGCGTTATCAATCAAATTTTGCAAAATGATCCGGATCATTTTTGGATCGAGTTTGAGTTTACCGAGCGCGCCACGGTAAATTTTTTCTAGATGGATCGAACGACGCTTTAAACTGGAAGAAAATTCCGAGATGAGCTGATCGGCTAAGTTTCTAAGATTAACTATTTCCGGTTCAACAGCAAAAGTTCCCAAATCGATTCGAGAGACGTTGAGTAGGGAGCGAACCAATTCGTTCATGCGGTTCAAAGAATCTTCAATGGTTTGCGCCTGATCATGCTGGGTGGCGTTTAGGCGACCGCTGGTACCATCAAGCAGTAATTCCGCTGACCATTTAGCGGCGGTGATTGGTGCTTGAAGTTGATGGGAAGCGAGCGAGACGAATTCATTTTTGGCCTGATCGATTTTTCTTTCTTGAGTAATGTCTCGAATACTACTGACGGCACCGACGATTCGGTTAGCTATTTTGATCGGTGTAGAAATGATCGCGGCTGGAAATTGCGTGCCATCGGGACGCACCAGATAGATCGGATCAGCCACCGTGGTGGTGCAGCTATGGCCACTGCGGATCGCGATTTTGCACGGGAGTTTATTTTTCCGAATAGGTTGGTTAGTCCCGTTACGCGCATGGATGACCACTTCGACCGGACGATAGATCAGCTCTTCTTTGGGACGACCGATCATTTCGCAGAGCGCTTTGTTGACTTTAACGATCATGCCTTTTTGATCGAGCACGATCAGACCATCACCCAGGCTTTCAATGATCGCTTCTTCTTTTTGACTGTGTTCGATGATCGTTCTGATGGTCCGAACGACGATATAGGCTAGAGTCAGGTAAAGAACAGTAAGGAGCAGACTGATATAAAAAGTAAATTTAGCCGATTCAGGGCTGAAAGAAATTTCCTTGTGAACGAAGATTGTTACGATGGTGAATGGTACGACAATAATTAGAAATAAAGATAGCGAAAACCAAAATCTACGCCAGGCTGTTGCTTGGCTTCTAATCGAAATTTGGATGATAGCATCTGTAATCTTCCGCATCATGACCGACACGGTTCCTCCGTGTTTGGTTAATTATACAACAATCAAAAAACCTCAGCATGGAGCTGAGATTTTTTGATGGCGGGACGCATGGGTTCAGTACCAAAATTAACGGCGCCTTTGAAGGGATTTTTAAGGATCATCACTTTGGCAATCTTGAGGCATCTGGGTCGGGCAATTAAGAGGGAGGAGAGAGCGCGAGATTGACTAAACGAGGAAATTTGTCTATAATTGATCCCTGCTCTTTCCGCCCCCTCCTCTCAAGAGGTGACCGTTGCAAGATATCCTTCTCACGATCCTGTGGTGGGCAGTGGTCTTGCTGGCCTCGCTCTTCACTACGATTGCAGCACACGAAGCATCGCATCACATCGCTAGTGTTGTGTGTCGGCTACGGGTATACCGAACAGTAATTGGCCACGGACCTCTCCTGGGGGCCTGCTGCGCCTACTGGGTTACAGGCAGATTCTACGGCTGGGCTCTCCAGCTTTCGCCGTGGCCCTACTGTATCGTCATCACCAAGGCGACGGGTCGACTCGTGCGGTTTTCGGTTGCTGGTCCGGATCACAACGGCAACTACGGCACTCCCATGGATCCCAATTTCGAGACGGATCCTCGCTGGAATGACTTCACCTTCGGAACGATCTACGAGATTCGCCTCTTCCCGCTTGGCGGCAGCATCATGGCGGGAAACGACCCGGAGCGTCCGTGGGCAGATACGGTTGTCTCCCTGTCCGGACCGCTCGGGCATATCCTTTTCGGTGCGGTCGTAATTGGCATGCTCGTTCCGGGTGTTGACACCGCCTACATTGGCAAGGCGATCATCTTGTCAGGTATTGGGAATTTGATCCCAGTAAGGGACTCCGATGGCTGGAGAGTTTTACGTGCTTGGTTCGGCGATAAGATTACGTGCCCTTTCTGGCTGGCCGTGATCCTATTTCTAGCCCTCCTCCTTGCGGCACTCTAGCCGGATACACACAGGAACTCCAACGGGAGCTTGCCCCTTACAGGTGCGGCTCCCGTTTTCCGTTATAGATAAAAACGTTAAAGCAAAACAACCCCGCGAAGGGTTGTTTTGCATCGACAAGGCCTTATGGGTCGTCTCGTATGCCTGAGGCACTCGAGTTGTCCGATAAGGCGTTCTCGTGGCGGGACGGAAGGGTTAAGAACCAAAATTAGCGATGCATTTAAAGGGGTTTTGACGGCTTTCAACTTTGGCGATTTTGAGGCGGATGGGTCGGGTTCTGAGAGCAAACTGGTACAAAGTGGTACACAGGTAGGCATTGTTCCAGTTTTAAGGATTTAGGGGCTTTTTCTGCTTATATTAGCCCTGTTCTCCTGTTCGATGAGCTTCCGTATTTCCTCGTCGGAAACGTAGCCGCGTAACTCTCCCGTTATAGAGCCTAGAGTCGAAATAAGGGAGGTTTTGACGAGCCGCCAGTTGGTATCTATGAGGATGGTTTCGAGGCCACTTTTCGCTGCCTTTTCTGACTCACTATCCGAGCGTTTTGGATCGGTGTCGAGCATGGTAATTTTCATTCGCAAACCCATGCCTTGAACTGGGTCGGATAGAGCAATACTCGTCATCCCGACCTGCTCCAAAGTTTTTACGATCAGCTCTCTGAGTTCTATGACTCGAAGCCGTCGGAGTGACGCCATACGATCATTGGTCTTGGTATCCGCTTCCCGAGCCTTGATCTCACTCATGAGCTTACTGAAGTGTTCAAGATTTCTTTTGCCCTCGCGGTATGATTGCAACCCTTGCTCGTCGAGGCAGTACTCGGCACGGTCGCGGTCATAGTTGTCATCATCATCTTCTTTGGTGTTCGTTGGGATGCCGAAGTCCATTGTTTCGATATGGCCACAACTTGTGCATGTTGAAATGATAACGAGGTGACCACTTGATCGGTCGGCCTTGTCGGTTGCAGGATTTCCGCACTGTGCGCACGCAGGCTCCTTTGACACGAACTCCTCGCCGTCGTCATAGAATGCGCGACGTGGCAGACATTTCTTTGGACATTCGTACATGATGAGTACTCGGTCACGGTCGTCGATACGCGTGCATAGCTCCTTGTTCAGTAATCCCATATACGAAGCACATTTGCGACAGCGCACGTCCGACCTTGGATGCGCAGACTCAAGCAGGTGATCACGATGGCGCTCACGATCTTCCTTTTTCTGGATAAAGACAATTTTTGCTTCTGCTTGCTCGCCGGTTAGGTGCCACATGAAAAAATTACGCAAACGCTGAAGGTCATGCAACTTCTTTTCTCGTTCAGGATCATCCGTAGGGATCTCTTGTGCCATCTTACGGAAAGCCTCGTCATAGCCACGGCATTGCCGGACGGTAGAGCGGTCAAATGCGGAAAAAGGATTAACATCATCCATAAACAGTTAGCACTCCTATTGACCGAGTGCTGGGAAGTATTAAAATGATGACTGGCGGGCAGTCCTCCCGTACTTCTTCACCGCCTTTCTTTTGTTCGCGATTAACAGCTTGTCGCCTAATGCGACAGAAAGGAGGCAGTCGACCCTTTCTTATTTTAGAAAATCGATACATCGTATGTCAAAAACAAATGATGCGCCCGGAATGCGGGGAGATCGTTCTCGTAATGTGAATGGTTTACTCCGCGACAAGCGTAATGACACGCATATTGGCACGATTGAGAAAAAGTATAGCGTCGATCTTGGTGTCCGTAGTGACATGGAGCTTGGCACGTACCTCAAACGCAACAATATCGAGTCGCTTAACGACTTGATCAACGGCAAGAAGTAACAGTCAGGGAGGATTGTACCGCACTCTCGTGGTCGCAGGTAAACAGCGGGCTTCGTGTTACCTCTATGTCCAGTATGGGAAAAGCAATCGAACCAGATTTTGACCTTCAGGGGTTGATTGAAACCCCAGGAAGAATAATTAGCACTCACCTGAACAATTTCATGGCCGATTTGGGTTGCGCGACGGCAGAGGAATTTCATAGCAAGCTGTCGGACATCACGAACCACCCATACAAATATATTGCTCGCGACAATGCGGCCGTTGCAGACGGTGTAAATGCTGCAAAAATTTTAGAGTCCATCAGTATTCTTC
>CAZCLT010000032.1:6718-10058 GCA_964499655.1 uncultured Gammaproteobacteria bacterium
CATCTTGATGCTGCTTACACCTATGGCGCCGAGCGCCGCGACGGCTCCTACGGCGGCGAGCTTAGCGGCCTGCGCGACGCGTCGCTTCACCGCGTCGTCAAAGCGTTCAAGCCTTGAGGCGGTGCGCTCTCCTGAGCTTTTTAAAAATATCGAAGCGCTGCATGGATTATCACTAAATGATCCCGAATTGCTGCGCTCTGAAATTGAGGCGGTAAAAGCGACACAAGCAAAGGTTACAAAATACGACTTTCATCTATCGAAGAAGATCATCGCGCACATCGGTACTGGTAAAGAGCGGATACTCACCCCAATGCAATATAAACTGCTTGCGTGTTTAAATTCCCGAAACTTTCAAGAACGAGACTTTTTGCGAAGGCGGTCAGGATACCAGGATGAAGGACTGAAGGGCTTCATTAGGGATTTCAACGCGTGGACGCGGGACGAATGCGGCATTCCTGTGCGAGTCGTGGGGGGCGATAAGAAGATCGGTGGCTATAAGTTTGCGGATTGTGTCAGGGTGAAGAAGGTTGGTCGGCACGAAACTTAAGGGTGCGCACCGTGGTGCAGAAAAACGGCTATCACCAGCCGTTTTTCTTGTTGATAACTTTCTTCGGCGCACCTTAGGCACACCCCGTGCAAGTGTTGGAAAATGCCTTGTGAAGGCGACGTTGGTCGCTCTAACAAATCGCATATGGCAAACACGCCACTGCAAGTCACTCAGGTGCCCATTTCAGAGATTAAATCTTATGAGACAAATCCACGCGAGTGGTCAGAAAAGGCGCGACATGATCTCAAGGAATCGATTCAGAGACATGGGTTCCTGCAGCCCGTACTGCTGAACAAGGCGAAGGGACGCGAGAACCACCTTATCTCTGGCCACTTCCGCACGGAGATGGCGAAGGAAATCGGTATGACCGAGGTTCCTGCAATCTTCGTGGCCATCAGCGACCCGAAGAAAGAAGCAGAACTCGTCTTACGTTTTAATGCCAATGTTGGTGCGTGGAGCAACGAGCTCCTACAAACGTTCGACCTCGACCTGCTGCTTGATGTCGGTTTCACGGACGTTGAGATCGGAAACATCTGGGACGATGCGCTCACTATCGAAGATGACGACGCGAACGTTGAGCGGATGGTTGAAGAAGCAAAGAAGAAACCGATAGCGAAGTTCGGTGACCTTTATGTCCTGGGCAGTCATCGACTGTACTGCAACGATTCAACCGACCCCGAGGCTGTGAAGGTATTGGTTGATGGCAACGAAATCGACATGGTGACGCTGGACCCCGTGTACGGCATCGGCTTGAGCTATGACAAGGGTGTTTCCGGTAAGGCGCGTTACGGCGGAGCGGAAAAGGACGCTATGAAGCCGGACGAGTACCGCAAGTTTCTCGAAACAGTGATCGTGAACGCGTTGCTATTCGCTAAGAAAGATCTGCATTTCTTTTGCTGGAACGACCAAACGAAAATTGGTCTTGTGCAGGAGTTGCTCGATAAAGCTGGACTCACGAATCGCCGCACGTGCCTTTGGATCAAATCGAACTTCTCACCAACGCCAAACGTAGCCTGGAATAAGGCTTATGAGCCCTGCATGTATTCAACACGCGGTACACCATGGCTGAATCCGGACGTGAAAAATCTCATCGAGATTCTGAATAAGAACATTGATGCGGGCAACCGCGCCATTGAGGATGTGGTTGAGTGCTTTGATCTGTGGTTAGCGAAGCGCGTGAGCGGACAAGAGATGCTCCACGCCACCCAGAAGCCGCTTTCGGTCTATGAAAAGCCGTTGCGACGCTGTACTAAAGTCGGCGCGAACATTCTTGAGCTGTTCTCCGGATCTGGAACCTGTCTCCTCGCGTGCGAGCAAATGAAACGTCGCGCATTCGTTATGGAAAAAGATCCAATTTTTGTTGATGTCTGCATTCGTCGCTTCGAAGAGATGACGGGGACAAAAGCTAAGAAAATTAACTAAGCGCATATGAAAATGCACACGGGCGATCTCGTGCAGATTGGTGATCACTATCTCCTCTGCGGTGACGCGACAAAGCAGGAAGACGTCAACAAATTGCTACAAGGCGTGCGTATCGAACTGACGCTCTGTGACCCACCCTACGGATGCCTCGCAGTCGAAGGAAAAGAAACGTTTAACGGCAAGGTCGGCAAGCACAAGAAAATCTTGAATGATGACATCACCAAGGAAAGTGATTACCAAGTGTTCACCGAGAAGTGGTTGCGTTGCATTGAGCCACATATGGCGGATAAGAATGCGATGTACATCTTCTGCATCGATCGAATGATATTCCCGATTCGGGCAGCAATGGAAAATACTGGCTTCCGCTTCACACAGTTATTGATTTGGCTGAAGACGCAGGCGGTGGTTGGACGTCTCGACTACCTGCCGCAGACGGAGATGATTGTGTATGGCTGGCACGGACGTCACACCTTTTTTAAAGCAAAGGATAAAAATGTCCTTGTCCATCCCAAACCCGCAAAAAGCAAGACGCACGCGACCATGAAACCGATTGGATTACTACGTCGCCTCATTCTGAACAGCTCCAAGATCGGTTCAACAGTCTATGACGGATGCCTGGGTAGCGGCTCCACCATGCTTGCAGCCGAACAAACCAAACGTCGTTGTTATGGCATCGAGATTGATCCTGAGCACTGTGAAACGGTTATTGCACGTATGGAAAAACTTACCGGACTGACGGCTAAGAAAATCAACGTTTGATATGGAAGAAAAAAATGACCAGTACCCCGTCGCTCAAGAACGGATAGAAAAGCAAAAGGAATTATTTCTCGAGCAGATGAAGAAGACGCCGATCGTTCAGATCGCTTGCGAAAAAGTTGGCATTGGACGCACGACTGTATATCGCTGGCGCAAGGAAGATTCGGTATTCGCTCAAGCGCTCCACGAAGCGATCGATGTTGGCACAAACCTCATTAATGATCTCGCTGAGTCTAAACTCATCAAGCTTATTCAAGAGGGAGAAATGGGGTCGATCCGTTTTTGGCTACAGAACCATCATGACGGCTATGCGAATCGATTGAAGATCAGCACTGAGCCCAGTCAGGAGTTAAGTGACGAAGACAAGCAAACACTCGAGCGCGCATATCAGCACCTCGGACTAATTGAAACTAGCGCAACTACCTATGAAGAACCCATTCCTGGACCAGAAAACAATGGCGCTGATCCTCAGCAACAAGAAAGCTCGTCTGGATCTCACGAGTAAGTCACACCGCGCTTTTTTCGCGACGTACTTTAGCAATTATCTGAAGCATCCTTGCTCCGACTTGCATCACGATCTATTGGATGTCACGGAGGACCAGTCAAATACATTCG
>CAZCLT010000033.1:0-10048 GCA_964499655.1 uncultured Gammaproteobacteria bacterium
CCCTTCGGCCAACGGCGCCGCCACAGCGCAATCATCGCTAGTCGAATCGGCGCAAGTGCCTTCGGTGATGCTAGCGTAAGAATCATCAACATCCCAACCCCAAGTGTAAGCCGCCGAATCTAAGACCACGCAACCAGTGAGCGGCAAAGCGTTAAATTCTGAAGTTTGATCATCGGCCGTGATCGTCTCTGAACTTGGACTAACGCGCACCTCTTCGACTTCACACGGTTCAGACGTCGCGCTGGTGGTAAATTTCCAAATCTCAGCCTCAGCCAAAGTTAATCCAGAAGTGGCCGTAATGCCGGTAGTTAGCGTGACTTGATAAGTAGTCGCGGTTTTAAATTCCCCGCCGTTGTAGCTGGACGTTGGACGCCAACGCAACGAGGTCGCCGAAACACTGTCGGAAGTGGTCAAATCACCCGCGACCGTCACCAAACCGGTGCTGGCGCAATTGCTATCGGCACATTCTTGGATCAGTACTGTGGAACCATCCACCAACGACGCTTCCTGCATCAGCATGTTGAATTCACCAAAAACCATGGCGTTGGTACAAACACCGCCGTCGGTAAACTGATCGTTCGGCACAGCGCTAACTCGCGTATCTGAACACTCCACGTACAGCTCGGGCGTAGCCGGAATTTCACCGGTCGAGAAGCGCCAAGCATAACCAGCGCCACTGACCGTGGCCGCCGTACCGGTGCCTTCGGAAGTAATTTCAAAATTCAGTTCATTGGATTCCTCCAGACTGGAAGTGGTGATGGTCACAGCGCCAGTTTCGGCCAGTGTTGGTACCGTCACTTCAACTGCGGAATCATCCCAACCATCAGTCGCCACCGTGGCACCGGCTTCGTTATAAAAAGCCGCCGAACCCGTATCTGTACCCAAATTTTCGCCGTAAATCGTCACCGTGTCGCCAGGCAAGCCGCTGTCCGGTTCAATGGCACAAATGCCGGCCGTTGGCTCGGCCGTGCTGACCGTAAATTCGACCGTGTTTGATTCATCGCCAGCCTGAGTCACGACCAAGACATCATGAGTAGTGGCATCTAAATCCAAATCATTAGTATAAATCTCTGGCACGATGATGGTGATTTCGTTGTCGCTCCAGAAACTATCTGAACAGGCAGCTGGAAAATCGTCACTACCCAAGGCACGGTAACCGCTCGATTGATTATCAAAATAAACCGAACCAACTTGGCTGCCAAAGCCCGTACCGACGATCGTCACATATTGACCGATGCCGCCCTCTTCGGGGCTGATGTAGCTGATGGTTGGCGAAGTCGATTCAGCCTCGAGCGTTGTGAAAATAACCGAGTTGGAAGTGACGCCACCCACCGTGATGTTCACTTCGTAATCCCCCGCCGCCACCGAAGGCGAAGTGACTTTCACCGAAGTTGAACTCCAACTAGTGTACGAACCAGCTTCAGTCGTATTGAAGTAAACCAGTGAATCATCCTGACTTTCGCCAAAATTAGTACCAGACAAAGTCACGGCGCGACTAATGTAACCCGAACTTGGCGACAGACGACACAAATTCGGTCGCTCGATTTCGTTAACATCAAAATCGTCAATCAACGAGCCATTGCCGTCGTCCGTCGAATCAACTAAATCCTGGGCCGTGGTGAGCGTAATTGGACCGTCCCCGGCCGTAGCTGGCACTTCGACGACAATTTCCGTATCTGACCAGCCTTCAGCGCAGGAAGGAATTTCTGATTCGACCGTACCTGTGCCATCACTCAACATGAATTCAATCGTGCCCGTACCCGTGCCAAAACCCGTTCCAGTGATGGTGACGTAAGTACCGGGCGCGCCCGAAGGTGGCGATACGGCGGTAATTTCTGGGGTTTCCGTACAGGTGCCATCCACGCAATCCAAATCACTGGCACACTGCGACGATTCGGTACAGCTATCGCCTTCGCAAGCACCACAAGAACCACCACAGTCAATCGCTGTTTCGTCGCCGTTTAATAAATCATCAGAACAGGAAGGCGAAGTGGCTCGGACGGAAACTGTATCGGTATCAGTATTACCAGCAATATCGGTAACGGTCACCGCCACTTCGTAGCGCGTGCCTTCAACCAAGCCGTCGGTGTACCAAGTAGTTTCGAGCAAGACGTCAGATAGATCATCGCCCGTGGCCGAAATAGAATCAAAGGCCACGCTATCGATCGCAAAGTCACCAGTGGCGATTTCGCTATCATCGGTCGCCTGCGCCTGCACGCCGGTTGAAGAATCGACTTCGATGCGATCGCCGGCATCAGGCACACTCAAATCAACCGATGGATCTTCAGTATCAACCAAATCGCCGGTGGTAAAACTGGAAGTACAACCCGCGGCGCAATCCAAGGCGACGCCGGCCGAACTCAAGACATCGGTGTCCAGCGTGACGGTAAATTGGGTATTTTCATCGAAACAGAAACGATCTTCGTTCGGTGTTGGGCAAGCTGCGCTAGGCGTAAACGTAGCTCGACTGCCGGAACCCGTGGCCGTACCCTCGATCACGGCGCCGGTTGCGGTATTAGTCACCACCAAATTACCATCGATTGTTGTCGAATCGATCGCTCGGCTAAAAGTTACCGAAACCTGGACATTACGAATGGACACCTCCCCTTCCGGACGAATGCCAGAAACCGCGAAACTGGTGACCGAACCGCCACCCAAACCAGAGCCTCCGCCGCCAGAACCACCACCCGAACCGCTACCGCCAGTACCAGTGGCGGTCATCAAAGCGGAAATGATGAACGATGTGATCGCCCAAGAGAACAGGATAATCGTTAAACCAATGCCGCCGTTGAGTAAAATCTTTTTGGCGCGTTCCACTTTTTCTTCTTCACCACCAGCCGTCATCCAGGTAAAGCCGCCGTAGATGACGATAATTACCGCGATCACGCCGAGCACCGTGAGGAACGTTCGGATCAAGCGTGCGATCGAAACCCGAATGTCTTCTGTACCCAAGCCACTAGCTTCACCAACCGTGGCCAAAGAATCAGTCTGCGCGTAAACCGGCGCGGAGATCATCAACCCACCCGTCAATGTCATGACGAAGGAAAGAGCCACCAGAATGTTTCGGAAAAATTTCATGTGTTAGAAATTACAGGCCGAGGCTTGCGCTACCCCATCACAACAATAAGGCAAATCCGACGTGGTACCACAACTGCCGCCACTCTCACTTGGACCACCGGCCGGGCTGTAGCAGTTCTGATATTCGTTACGCACGCCGGTACCGAGCAAGACATCGTACAAATACGTTTGTGCATCAGTTGATTCCAGGAAAGTACCGTGCTCGATGGTGGTTTGCGTTTTAGCTTGAACGTCGGTATCCAGCACCAGTTCAGCGTCGCCACTCGTTAACCCAACACTGCGGAAGTAAAAGGCCATTTCATGTTCCGGCGTGGAACCCAGAGTAATGTTGTCGGATTGAATGGTGGACGTCATCATCACTGAATTACAAAGCGATGGATTCTGCGAAATGTCGCAACCAAAGGTAATCATCACCGGTTGATCCAGATCGATGTCTTCAGCTTGAATGTTCGGAGTGATCGATTCGATTTCTGGCGAGGTGAGGTTAATGTCATCGGTAGTGGTAAATGACCAGTCGTAATCAGCGTAGGTGCCGTCTTCCAAGCCATCAAGCGTGTTGCCCGAAGTGTCGACCACGCCGTCGTACGGGAAAGTGGTCACTTGAGGCGGCGCGGTTCCCGGAGTAGCTGATTTGATCAGCGCCGAAATTAACTGCGCGGCCGGCAAACAATAAATCGTTTCGCCGCAAGAATTGGTGCCGCACGCATCGGTGGAAGTGAAAGTTACAGTTTGGTAACCGTTGCTGATTTCATAACTACCAGCCACCGGCACGGCTGAAGTGCCAGCCACCTGAATATTATCGAAACCGGTCTCGGCTTCACGGATACCGCTGGCCGAGGTTGGATCGACCGCTTCGCTAAAAGTAATTTCCACGGCAATGTTTCGATCGTAAGTACCGTCAGCCACCGGGCGTACGCTCGTGACCGTTGGCGAAGTCAGATCGATTTCCGTGCCCACGGTAAACGTCCACTCATAGCCACCGGTATTAATCACCTGGTCGCCATCAACATTGCTAATCGCGTCATCGAGGAAGACGGTGTAATTAGTGTCTTCAGTCGAAGTGCCCAAAACTGGCGGATAGAACACGAAAGTTTTTAGATCATCGGTAAAGGCCACCGTCACTTGATCGCTGGTCAGCGCGTTTTCTTCACCTTGGGCCGTCTGATAAATTTTGATGTTATCAAAATTGAGCGCCGTGGCAGCCGTATCATCGGAAACATCTTCCGGCGTGGAACCAACGTCGTAACCAGTTATTAGATCTTCGATGTTCATCGCATCGCCAAAAGTGACAAAGATTCGCGTGTTGCGCGAAACATCACTGGCGCCACGCGCTGGATAATGATCAACAATGCCGTCGCCGAGAGACCCCGACCGCGGCTCGGTGGAAACCAAAGTGGTGGAGCCGCCGCCGGTCGATGCGCCGCCACCGATCAAACCGGCATCGGTTAGCGCGTTGATAATGAAGGCCGAGATGGAATAGGCGGACAAGGTAATCACCAAACCGATCGTACCGTTGATCAACCACTTTTTAGCGCGCTCAACTTTTTCTTCTTCACCACCAGCCGTCATCCACAAGTAACCAGCGTAAAGAACAATACCCAAAAAGATAATTCCCAAGATCGAGAAAAACACGCCGATGATGGTACCGATGATCGTCGTCAGACTAGTAGTAGCCAACCCCGCTGTTTCCGCCACGCCGGTCGCGGAATCTAACTGAGCGAAAGCTGGCGCCGCGCTCCAAATAAAGAAAACGAAACCCGCGGCGAACGTAGCCACGAATTTCATCAAATTCGATTTCAAAATCGATTGGGGGATCGAGTTCACAGGTTGAAACCATTATACAACAAAACACCGGGACTGACCCGGTGTTGCTGTGGACACAGGGCAGGTCACAGACCTGCCCCTACGATAAAATCTTTTCGATCGTCGCCTTCACCCGCGACCCATCAACCTTATCCTTCAAATCAGCCATCACGGCACCGATCGCCTTGCCCACATCCTTCGGTTCTTTGATACCCAATTCGGCCAACTTGGCGCGAACAATCGCCTCCAGCTCTTCGGCCGACATTTCCGGCGGCAGATATTTTTTGATGATGGCGATTTCCTCTTGCGTCTTGGCGATCAAGTCTTCCCGCGCCGCTTTCGTGAAATCTGCTAGCGCGTCTTGCAGTTTCTTCAAATCACCTTTGAGCACAGCCATCACTTCAGCATCATCTAACTCGCGCTTCATATCAATCGCCTTGTTTTTGACGGACGTCGATAGCATGCGCAGTACATCTAACACTTCTGGCTGGCGAGCTTTCATGGCGGTGACGATATCGGCTTTGAGTTGTTCGGATAGGTTCATAATGATTTCAGTTTACAAGAATCAATGTTATGAATCAAGAGCCTGCCACTAATACGCCTCCCCTAACCCCTCCATAAATGGAGGGGAGTCGCTAATTAATTCATTCATGAATTCTCCCCCATTTATGGGGGAGGTAGAGGGGGCGAATTAGCGGGGCGCAGCAAACAAAAAAGGGCCGTAGCCCTTATTTTGTTAATTCTTCCGATTGTCGCCGCCGCGGCGTTCTTCTTCGATCAACTTGCCGGTCTTGAGAAGATACTCGCGCTTGGCGCCCATTTCGATACGACGAACAGCGGAATCGCGACGTCTGTTACGGTTGGGCTTTTTGGCGTGATAGCGTTCAGCGCGCAAAGTGAGCACCTTGCCGCTATCTTGAATGCGACGAGTAAAGCGACGGAACATCGCTTCGAAAGTCTCGCCTTTTTTGCGTTTGATTTCGATATTGGACATATGGCGCACCTCACTTTCTATTTAAGGATTTTTCAGAATTTCGACTGGCCGGATAGTATCAAAAACCCTTAGAAAGGTCAATCGTCGTCTACGATGGTCACCGTGGCCTGGTTTTTTGAGCCAATTGTCGCCCCGTTCGTCGCCTTGGTGATCTGCAGCAAAATCGTCTCATCGCCCTCATCGATCAGATCCGGCTCAATGCCAACGGTGAATGATTTTTGATAATCCCCAACTCGAAAAATGACGGTGTGGCCGGTGCCAGTATAATCAATCCCCGCCCGGGCCGTACCCTCTTTTATTGTGTAGGTGACTTCAGTTTCTACATCCGTACCGCTAGTGCGATTGATGTTCACAATCAAACCATCTTCGTCTTCCAGTCCAGAGTAGGTTGTTAATTCAAATTCGACCATGCCAACCTGGTAGCCACCTGTACCTTGGAGCGTTGCCGTGACATTACCGCCGGGAGCATTGCTCACCACCGTCAAAGTACCTTGATGACTGCCACCAGTAGTTGGAACAAAGGTCACGAGAAGATCGCAAGATTCGTTCGGGTGAACCACCGGGCCACAATTATTATCCAGCGCAAATTCGTCGTCGACTGAAATCGATTCAATTTGCAAATCCGCCTCGCCACGATTCCACAAAGAAATTTCTTTTTGCTCGCTTTCTTCGCCTAGTGGCGTGGCCTGTACACCGTCACATTCACTACCGAGTGGCGGCGTATCGGTTTCATTACAAACATCGTCGATTTCCACCGAGTCAAAATTGATTGCCGATGGATTTAATTCTGCCGTCGGATACAAAGAACCAGCCCCACTCCCCGAAAGTAGCAGAGTGTGCGGCGAGCCACTGGCGTTGGAGTAAGCCATGAGTTCGCCGCTCTGATCGCCAGATGATGACGGCGTGAATTTCACACCCACCCGACAGCTCTCACCAGCACCCAGCGCACTCGGACAATCATCGATGGTTCCGAAATCGCCAGTCACCCGCAGCAAACTAACCACCAGTGGTGCTTCCCCGCTATTCACGATCAAAGCAAACTGATAGGAACTGGTGCTCCCCACCGGTCGTTCATCAAAAACCAATTCACCCGGCGACCACATTAAACCGGGCTGTGCTTCCGGCGAAATCACCTCGACCGTCGTTGTCGTGCCGTCCGGTCCTCCCCCTTCCGAAGGGGGAGATAGAGGGGGTTCCGAACCTGAAGCGTCGGACTCTGAACCTGATCCGTTCGAGCCGATACCTGGATCGGCCCCTACGACCTCCACACTCGTCACCGACGGTCCAACCACACCCCGGCCAGATAAGGTGATGATCCGCGGACTCGCCGAAGTGGAATCAACAATCTGCACCGCCCCACCACGCACGCCATCGGCTGTCGGGTCGAAGAATATCTCGATCGAACAGATCTCGCCCAACTGCAATAACTGACCGACCGGACAGTTATTGCGTTGCGTGAATTCCCCGCCGCTGTGAGTGATCGAAATAATCGTCACCGGAACACTGCCCGCGTTCTGCACGGTAATCACTTGGGCTGAACTTTTAGCATTAACCAGCTGATCGGCGAAAACAATTTCTCTGGCTGAAACCGTCAAATCACCTGGCGGCACCACGACAGCGCCCTCTGGCCCCTCCAATGAAAAGATGGGCCACAACGATTCATCAATCGTTTCCCTGCAGCCCGCGCCAATCAACAATAATGTTGCCAACAAAAATATCTGCCGTTTCATGAAAGAATTATAACACCAGCGCCTCTTTTTTCGCCTTGGGCCATTTTTTGATTTGATTTTCCCTCACTCTAGCCGCGCTTTCTGATTCCACCTCTTCAGTCCAAACCAACTTTACCGGCTTGCGCGACCTTGTGTACTTCGCTCCCAACCCAGCGTTGTGCTTGTTGATCCTCTCCGACACATCAATCGCAATACCGGTATACAAACTACCGTCGGCACAACGAACGATGTAAACGGACCAACGAGGAGGCATTTTTGTATTCCTAAAACCACGCCGTAAAGACGTGGTTTTAATTTTTCTATTTAACTTTGCGCTCCTCTTCCAACCGCTTCTTCACGATTCCAACCACCTTTTTCACATCCACAATTTCCTGAGCGCCGCTCTCCATGTCACGAATGATGATAGTTCCATCCAACACCTCTTTCTGGCCGAGGATGAGGGCCACGCGGGCGCCGTGTTTGTCGGCGAGTTCGAGTTGGGCCTTTAATGATCCCTTGCCGAACGCTTCGCCAACCGGGACGCGGGCTTCGCGGAAGGATTCGAAGACGGAAAGACCTTTACGACGAGCGGCGTCGCCCAACTGGCAGAAGAACACCTCTAATGTACGACGGCGAGGGAGATCGATTTTCGCATCTTTCATGGCTAGAACGACGCGTTCCAAGCCGATCGCTGCGCCCATGGCGCCCACATCTTGGCCGCCGAACATTGGGAGCAGTCCATCGTAACGGCCGCCACCACCCAGGGCGTTTTGCGCGCGCTCAGGCTCATCTGGCTGTTTGGTAGCGATGATTTCAAAAACGGTTCGCGAGTAATAATCCAAGCCACGCACCAAAAACGGATTGAGTTCGTACGGCACTTCCACTTCATCCAGGTATTCCAAAACTTTCATGAAGTGCGCCTTGGAATCTTCGTCTAGCCAATCCACAATCTGCGGCGCGCCCGCTTTTAATTCTTCCATGCCCGGCTCTTTGCTATCTAGCAAGCGCATCGGATTTTTCTGCAAGCGCTTTTTGTCCACTTCCGAAAGCTTGGAACGAAACTGTTTGAAGTAAGTGACCAATTCCATGGTGTACTCGCGGCGTGATTCGGTGGTGCCGATCGAGTTGACCTGCATCACTACATCCAGCCCCAGCTCCTTCATGAACCGGTGGCACATGATAATCACCTGAGCATCAATAATCGCCTCTTTGCTACCGATCGATTCCAAACCCCACTGGTAAAACTGGCGGTAGCGGCCAGACTGCGGACGATCGTGGCGGAACATCGGTTCGATATAAAACATCTTCACTGGCTGCGGCAAATTGATCATGCCGTGATCGATGTACGAGCGCACCACCTGGGCTGTGGATTCCGGACGCATCGTTACCTTGGTGCCACTGGGGTCCACAAAAGTGTACATCTCTTTTTCCACAATATCGGTCCCCTTGCCGATCGAGCGCTCAAACAAAGCCGTCTGTTCCAAAACCGGCAAACGCAAACGATTAAAAGAATAATCAGCACTAATGCGACGCGCCGCGTCTTCCACCTTGTCCCAGTACACCTGCTCATCAGGCAAAATATCACGGAAGCCACGAACGGTTTCTGGCGCCTTAGATTTTTTGATGGCTTTGGCTTCTTCGGGCGTCACGACAGCGGCTGGCAGTTCTGACGGCTTTTTCATCTTAGGCATAATTTTATTCTTCAACTTGATAAGTTGGCGCTACGATGGCACCAAAACGGTCAAAAGGCAAGCCTCGAAGCCAAACCCGACCGATGATCGTCTTTCCTTCAATCGATCCAAACTTGCGCGAATCGAGCGAGGTGTCGCGATTATCGCCGAGCACATAATACTCTTCGGCACCGAGGCGCAAATTTTCCACGTGACCATAAGTAAACTCTTCGATGTACTCTTCGTGCAGTTCGAAGCCATTAGGATTTTCGGCATTCCGGATAGTAATCACGCCATCGTTGATGTTGACCGTCTCGCCCGGCAAACCAATCACCCGTTTGATGTAATATTCCTTGGGTGAGGTTGGTGGATGGAACACGACGACATCGCCACGCGTCACCGGATGAAAATTGTAACTCAACTCATCGATGATCAAATATTCGTTATTCTCAAAAGTTGGCTCCATCGAAGCACCCTTCACGATGAAAGGCATAATCAGTAGCCAGCGCACCGGCAAAATAATCGCCAAGGCGATGACCATGATCTGTACCACTTCCACGACGAATAAAACAATGGCACCCATGGTGGGACCAAAAAATCGGTAAACAAACGGGTCCTTGGCTTCGCTTTTTTTGCCAAACATGTAAAGGATATTAGGTTGATTAGCTCAAGAATAGCAGGTTTTTTCGGTCTTTGCAAGCGGTCCGAGAAACAAAAAAACTCCGTTCAAGACGGAGCCTTTTGGTGGATGTTGCAGGATTCGAACCTGCGACCTCTGCAATGTGAATGCAGCG
>CAZCLT010000034.1:0-5449 GCA_964499655.1 uncultured Gammaproteobacteria bacterium
AGCAGCGCTGGCACCGATCTGAATTAAACCCTCGGAATTACTAAGTAAAGCGGTGCCGATCGTAGCAGGACCTTCCTGGGCTTGTTTAATTGCGTTGTGGATTTTCTCGCTAACAAAAGTTGATGGTGTTTCGATGTACTGTCCAACCGGGTCAGTAAGATTGAGGAAGCCATCATTTTTCTGAAACTCTTCAGTTTGAATTCTCGCTTTGATCTGCGCCTCGTTAATTATCTGACCGTAAACCTGCATGCCGGATGAAAGTTCGTTGGCGCCCGGATCGAACGATTTGGAAAGCGCCGTCAGCACCACTTCGGTCTTTTGTTGAGGCGTGGCCTGATCATCGGCATAAACACTGATCAGATAACCCTCCCAGTTGCCCTTGATGTCGTTAAAATTAAATTCATCCAAAGAATAATTAGTCGTGGTGACGTAAGATGATTCCACACCGCTACGGATGGCCGCCAACAATTCTGGATCATTTGGCAAATTAACTCCGTATTGGATGGCGATCTCCTCAACCGATAAATTAGCCAATTCATTGACTAAGCCAGCCGCCACGGCCGCGCCGGCATCGCGCAAATAATCCTCGGGCAGGCGAGGATCAAACAACGGATCTTCAGCATTACCACCGGAAGCTACCCAAACGGCCGATTCGTAAGCGAAAGTGTTGAGTTCGTTGACCAAGGCGTTAATGAGTCCGCTCAGCAAGGCGGCACCCAAAACATCGTAGATAATCTGGAGAATGGTTTTGACGATGTCTCTCGCCGCATCGGCTGCCACCACGTCTGGCGCTTGGGCCTGGGCCGTAGTTGGCACCATCAACAATCCGACGTTGGCAAAAGCTAAGATAGCAATGAGCCAAAGACCGGAAATTTTTCGCTTCAGAGTTTTGAACATAAACTATTGAGCCTGAACTTTAACTTGTGCTAAAGCTGAATCGTAAAGTTGTTTCACTTGATCATCAGAAAGGCTGTCGACAGTTGCCTGGTCAGCGCCTGACTCGATCAACAGCTGACGAATTTCCTCAATGCTTAAGTTCTCAAGAGCATCAAGCGTTTCAGTGGTTGAAGCGGTTGGAGCATAGGCTGGTACTGACACCGGTTGCGTCAGTTCGTCGGTGATGCCGTTACCACCGGAACCACGGGAAGTGGCATCAGAATTGGAAAGCGTTGATTCGCAATCAGCACCCGTAGGACAGGTCGGGTTGGTGCCATTTTTCAGTTCGCTGTCATCGCTATAGCCATCGCCGTCGGTGTCAGACAAGTAAGCGCTAGTTTTGTAGATGTAGAGCTCGTCGTAATCGTTGAGCGTGTCGCCGTCGGTATCTTTATTTTTCTGGGCGGCAATTTCTTTGGCCTGCTTTTGCGCCGAAGTTTCAAAAACCGGACCATCGTAGGTCATCAGAAACGGCGAAGAAACATGTTTGAGCACGAAGAATAATCCCAACACCACAGTTAGCGACCCGAGCACGGTAACAAAAATCAGCCCAGCCCGTTGTTCGGGGGCCATGGACCGCTTAGCGGCATGGATAATCACGCGTTGTGGCTCCATGCCTTAATTATATCACACAGGGCAGGTCACAGACCTACCCCTACGGCGACAAAATATGATGCAATTGGATCCACTGTTCGATGGATAATTCTTGGGGTCGAGCGGTCTCGGGTAAGCCGAGGTCAATGAGGATTTTTTTGATGGCCTCCGAAGTCCCCTTTCCGGCATCAGCGAGCGTGCGGTGGAGTTGCTTGCGGGGGGTGGCGAAGGCGATTTTGGCCAAGGCAATAATTAATTCCGGATCCACGGAATTCGCCCCTCTCGTTCTCCCCATAAATGGGGAGATGCCCAAACGAATGACGGTGGAATCGACCTTCGGTGGTGGTGAGAATGAGCCGGGCTTCACGTCGATCACGCGCGACACGGTGGCGTAGAGTTGAGTGGCCACGGACAGCAAGCTCATCTGGCCGGCCTTGGCCAGCATTTTGTTCGCCACCTCTTTTTGGAGCATGACGACGAGAAGTTTAGGTGGACACTTACTGGTCAGCGCATTCATGACGATGGCCGTACCGGCGTTGTATGGCAAGTTGCCGACCAAAATCCAACTACCACTGCTCAGCAGTGGTAAAGAACAAAAATCAAACTGGGCGGCGTCGGCTTTGATGATCTGGCTCCCCCCTTTGTCCCCCCATAAATGGGGGGAATTCTCCAAAGCGTCGATCATTTCCTGATCGGTTTCGATGAGAATCAGTCGGTCGGGCGCCGTCGCCTCGACGAGCCATTTGGTCAGCGCGCCGCGACCTGGACCAACCTCAACAACCAAATCCTCCGGCCCAATTTCGGCCGAGGCGACAATTTTTTTGCAAACGCCTTCGTTCTTCAGGAAATGCTGACCGTAAGATTTTTTGGCGTAGACCATAATTAAATGACGATACTCCCCTGACGGAGAACTTGAACTTCATCGCCGATAACTTTCACCGTGGTCGATGCGGGTGATTCTGGGAGTGGACCCACATCGATCACACCATCGATCATCGCAAGTTTATCGCCAAACGCCACTTCCAGATCAGTCAGATCGTAAAGCGCCGGCTGGCCTGAAAGATTAGCGCTAGTGGCCACCAGCGGTCGACCAAGCAATTTCACGAGTTCGCTAGCCACCGGATGCGCCGAAATTCGTACCGATTGAAAATCATCAACGCTTTTCGTTGATAAATGACCAGAAACCGGCAAAACAATATTTAAGGGTCCGGGCCAAAATTTGTTCGCCAGTTCTAAAGCCCGCGGCGAAAACTGGACGTATTTTTTAGCCATTTCTAGATCGGCCACAATCACCGGAAACGGCCAAACCAGCGCCGGGCGACCCTTGAGCGTGAAGATTTTCTCGACTGCCTCTTTATTCGTCGCGTCGCAACCTAAGCCGTAGGAAGTTTCCGTCGGAAAAATCAAAACTCCGCCATTTTGCAAAATAGCAATCGCTGACTCGAGTTCGTCAATTGTAATTTTTTTCATACCTACAAGCTACCTGCCCGGCCGGTCAGGCGGGCCTCCTACCAGCTACAAGCTATTTACCAAACGGCGCCATGTACCAATCATAAGTCTCTTTTAAGCCGTCGCGTAATGCCATGCGCGGTCGCCAACCAATCGCCTGGTGAGCCGTGGCCGCGGAAAGTACGCTGCGCTGAACTTCGCCGGCGCGGAACGGCTGAAATTCGAGTTCGTGCTCCCCACCGTGAATATCTTTAAGCAATTCCCAAAGTTCGAGCACTGAAGTTTCTTCGCCGGTCGCGATGTTGATCGTGCCCACGAAATCGTTGGTCAGTGCCTTCACAAAAGCATCCACCGCGTCGCCAACAAAAAGATAATCGCGCGTGGTTGAACCATCACCAAAGATCGTCGCTATATTTCCGGTGCGCAATCGCTCCAAGAAAATAGCAATCACGCTCGCTTCGCCAGCCGACATTTGGCGCGGGCCATACACGTTAGAAAAGCGAAGCGCGACGGTGGGTAAGCCAAAATGCTCGCGATACAGATCGAGGTAATATTCAAAAGCTTGCTTGCCAATACCGTACGGCGAAATCGGTTTCGTATCGTATTTTTCTGGCGTTGGGCGCTCCGGATGATCGCCGTAAATCGCGCCGCCGCTGGAAGCAAAAACAAATTTCTTGCAGCCGAACTGCTTAGCTAAATCCAAAACATTGATGGCACTGACAATGTTCGTCGTCGCATCGAGCACCGGGTCAACCACCGAACGCGTCACGCTGATCTGCGCCGCCAAGTGGCAAACAGCATCAGGCTTTTCGGCCGCAAAAACATCAGCCAATTCCGGCGATTGAAAACTCAGTTTGTAAATTTTGGCTTGGGGGTTGGGAAATCTGAGTTTGTCTTTGAGGTGATGATCAACCACGATGGCCTCATGACCACTGGCAACCAAAGCATCAACCAAATGCGAACCAATAAACCCGGCCCCACCAGTAATCAAAACCTTCATAGCGAACGGAACCAACCGACGGTTCTCTTAATGCCTTCGCTGAGTTCAACTTGGGGCTGCCAATCGAGCTCGCGCTTGGCCCGGCGAACATCGAGCGCGATTCGCTTGGGGTGATCGGCAACTTCTTCGCGAACTTCTGGCTGAGCCTGGGTGCCAACTTCGGCGCGAACCATGGTAAAAACATCTTTAGTTTTTGTTTCCAGGCCGGTGGCGATGTTGATTACGCCGACATACGAAGAATTAGCCGCGCGCAAAAACGCCTCGACCACATCGCTGACGTAAACGTAATCGCGAGTCGTTAGCCCATCGTTGTTCAAAAACGGTGTTTGGCCAAGCAATAATTTCTTGGCAAAAATTCCAATGGCGCCAGATTCGGCGCTGGAATCTTGGCGTGGGCCATAAACATTACCCATGCGCAGCGCCGTGTACGAAAGCCCATGAACGTTGTGATAAAAGTTCAAGTAACGTTCACCGGCTAGTTTGGAAACGGCGTACGGTGTGATCGGTTTGGGCAACGCATCTTCGCTGATCGGTAAATCCTTTTGCACTCCGTAAGCCACGCCGGTCGAGGCAAACACCAATCGGCCATTCAAATATCGACGCGCCGCTTCAAACACATTGAGCGAACCTAGAATATTGTGCGAGGCGTTCATCACCGGTTCGTGTACCGATTCGCGATCGTTGATGTGGGCGGCTAGATGAAAAATCGTCGTCGGTTTTTCTTTTTCAAATATTTCCGCGAGACCGGAATCACGAATATCAAACTGCTTGTACTTAGCACCTGGGTTCTTGCGGTCAGCTGGCGGCTTGATCAAATCAATGACCGTCACCCGATCAGAAATGGGTACCAAGGCATCGACTAAATGCGAGCCGATAAAGCCAGCGCCGCCCGTGACAATCACGTTTTTGAATTTCATAAAGATGACAAAATACTACCTCTACTTGAGCTGATGGCGCAAATAGGCTTCCACAAACGGCTCTAATTCCCCACCCAGCACTGCCTCCACATCCGAAGTCTCATAATCCGTGCGAGGGTCTTTGACCATTTTGTAAGGATGCAAAACGTACGACCGAATCTGACTGCCAAACGAGGTGCTCTTGTGTTCGCCGCGCAGTTCGGTGATTTTTTCGGCCCGTTGTTCAATGAGCATGGCAAGTAATCGCGACTTCAAAACGCGCATCGCCGTTTCCCGATTCTGCACTTGCGACCGCTCGTTCTGACAGGTCACAACTAAGTTCGTCGGTAAGTGTGTGATACGCACCGCTGAATAAGTTGTGTTGACCGATTGTCCACCTTTGCCGCCAGCCATAAAGGTATCAATACGCAGATCTTTGGGATCGATTTCCATTTCGGCGACATCGCCGAGGTCCGGAAGCACTTCAACCAGGGCAAACGAGGTGTGGCGGAGCTTCTCCGCGTCGAACGGCGATATGCGTACAAGACGGTGGACCCCGGCTTCCGCTTTCAGA
>CAZCLT010000034.1:5459-7869 GCA_964499655.1 uncultured Gammaproteobacteria bacterium
CGTCATCGATTTCTGGAATGACTTCCACAGCGGCAAAAGCCGTATGGCGCATTTGCTCTGCATCAAACGGCGAAACACGCACCAAACGGTGCACGCCATTTTCACTCTTCAAATAACCAAAAGCAAACCGACCACGGATGGCAAAAGTGGCGCTCTTGAGCCCAGCTTCCTCGCCACGTGATTCGTGAATCACCTCAACTTCGTAACCGCGCTTTTCGGCAAAACGAGTGAGCATCCGGGCCAACATCGCCGCCCAATCCATCGCATCCACGCCACCAGCGCCGGCATGAACCGAAAGCAGAGCGTTGTTCTGATCGTACGGCTGCGTGAACAAGGTTTTGAGTTCCATTTTGCGAAACGTGGCCGTGAGTTCGAACAGCGTGGTTTCAGCATCGGAGAGTACGCCCGCATCTTCCTCCCCACTGGCTAATTCAACAACGTCGAGTAAATTCTGAACATCGGATCGCAACATCTTCCATTCCTTGACTTCATCTTTGAGATTGGAGACTTCTTGAGAAATCAAACGAGCATTTTTTTGATCCGTCCAAAAATCAGCCTGACCCATTTGATCTTCTAACTCGCGAATTTTCTTTTCCGTCTCGTCCAACTTCAAAAGTTCCCAGGCCGCTTGGACCCGATCGAACAAACTCGCAACGTCTTTGGGCGTGACCGACATGCGAAACTAGAAATTGAATTTCTTGGCCCAGCCGCCGATCACCGGTAACTCGAATCGCTCGCCAGAAAAAGCCTTAATGATTCCCACGACCGAAAGTACCAGCAAGCCGAGGTTCACCACCATGATAATACTGTTCACGAAAAAGAAACTGCCGACACCCCAGTTATAACCCATCATCATACCGCCGCCAAACATCGAACCGATTACGCCGAGTGCCACCTCGCACAAGAAAATAACCAATCCCTGCTTGCCGTGAAATTTAGCAAAGGCCGAATCCTTAGCAAACAAGAGCGGAACTAGGCACAGAATACCAATATAACCCACGGCGGCGATGATCTTGCTATCTTCCACGTCATTGGCTGGCTTGGGAACGACGACTTCTTCCATATGACAAAAGGTTAATGAATACCCAGATACTATAGCAAAAGCCGGTTAATGCCAATAGTCGTCCGCATTTGACTTAGGCCAAAAATTTTGCTAAAGTGATCATAGAAATATGAACTACGGCTCGAAACAATTCAACGTTTCGCATCATGGCGCGACTTCCCCTTCTGGGTTGTCGTCTGCCTTGCATTTTGCCGTGGTTTAAAGCCAATTAGCAATATTCAAAGCAATCGAGAGCCCTGCGAAAGGGGCTCTTTTCGATCGAATGCTGATCATCTCGTGTAAATTATTCATTCTCAGACTCAAGTTTCTTGAATAATTCACGATTGGTTGGAGACAACGATTAATTTGTTGCCGGATCGATAGACAACGTTAGCCCGAGATTTCCTCGAGCTAACTTCAAGCACCCACACGCAACCCCGGAGGTACTAAATGCGTGTTCTTCAATGCCCGTCGCCCGTCACTGGTCACTTCACGCGCCGCTTTGTGCCGGCCGACCTGGAGCGGCAGATCGATGTCTACATCGACTGCTTCCGCGGTCCGCCGTGGTACGAGGTCTTCGAGCGTGACGAAGTTCGTGAGCACTTCGAACGGGTGCTCGCCTACCCCGAGACGATTTTTAGTGCTGCCTTGCTGGGCAGTGAGATCGTCGGCGGTGGCATCGGCTGGGCCGTGAAACGTCATCCTAAAATCATGGAGCTGATCGACGAAAAATGGCACGACGCCTTTTACGTCGACGAACTCTATGTTCAGGAAACGGTCCGGCGACACGGTTTCGCTCTGCGGTTGACCTACGATCTCCTGGTCGGGGCTTCGGGCCAGGGATTCAAGAAGTTCGTACTGCGGACTTCGGTCGATCAGCCGATCATCCAGCACATCTTCATGTGTAAAATCGGCGGCACCATTCAGGCCGTGCAAAAAGTGACCTCTCGGAAGGTAATCAACGGCAGCGAAGTCATCGCGCCCGATCGCCGGGTGGTGATCGTCGGCGAAATGCCGAGTCTCAGGCCGGCCCAGGTGCGACTGGCTGACTACGATCCGATGTACACCGGCTGCTTCCGCTAACCTCGGGGAGACGCTCTCGCGTCTCCCCGCCAAACTATTTATGAATAATGAAGTCTCATCGCTCGCGCTACTCGAAAAGTTGATTAGCATTCCGTCATTTGTTGACGGCACCATCAATGAAAAATTGATCGCTGATTTTGTGGCTGAACAACTTGAACCGCTCAGCGGCACTTTTCAAATCATCAAACAACCGGTCACAAATGACCGCTACAACCTATATCTTTCTAATTGTCAGGACCCGGAGATCCTACTCACTGCTCACCTCGATACCGTGGTGACGACTGA
>CAZCLT010000034.1:7879-9692 GCA_964499655.1 uncultured Gammaproteobacteria bacterium
GGACGCGTGATCCATTCACACCGATTATCGAAGGTGTACGTTTGTACGGCTTAGGAGCGGTCGATATGAAAGCCGGTACGGCGGCCATCATTAAAGCATTACTCATGTACGGTCCAACAACCAAACAAAAAATAGCCGCTCTCTTTTACGTTGGTGAAGAATATGATTTTTGTGGCATGAAGAAATTCGCGCCGACCTGTCCATCAAGCATCCGAATGATCATCAATCCCGAACCAACTGATTTGAAGATTCTTCGTGGCTGCCGCGGCGTCACCGAATTTAGCTTTTCACTACGCGGTAAATCGGCGCACGCCGCTAATCAAAGCCAAGGCGTAAACGCAATCGATGCGATCATGGCTATCAAGGAAAAATTCTCTGACCTGGGCAGCGTTAACCTAGCTTATCTGCGAGGCGGCACCTTGACCGACAAGCAAATTACCGTTCGACCAAATTTGATTCCAGACTTTGGCGAAGCTACCATCGAAGTTAGAACCGGGGGTGAATTATCAGAAACTGAAATCAAAAACCGAATCTTGTCAGCGCTCGAACCGCGAGGCGTTAAGCTCGAACGATTTGATTGCCCGATTAATTTGCCGCCAGGAAAATCGGCTGACGGAACTCTATTGCCTGGTTTCGAAAACTTCGCGATCGGCAACCCGCAAACCAACGGCTACTTCGACACGGCCCTCTTAACCGAAAAACGATCATGCGAGATGATCGTTTGCGGTTCTGGTCCAGCTAAAATGGCCCACCAGGCTGATGAATACGTTGATCTGCGCGATTTGGAAAAACTCGACGAAGCGCTAAAAAATCTCTTCCGGGCCGATACCCGGATCGGCCCCTACGCTTAATACATCCCACCCATGCCGCCCTCTGGTACCGATGATGGCTTGTCGTCGGACTTCGGTGCTTCGGTGATGGCCGCTTCGGTGGTGATCACCATGATGGCGATAGAAGCCGCGTTCTGTACGGCGAAACGCGTGACCTTGGCCGGGTCGATGATGCCGGCCTTAACCATGTCTTCTTCGTCCAAATTGGTGGCGGCGTTGAAACCGTAGGCACCAGATTTTGCTTTGATGCGTTCCACGATCGCATCACCCTTAGCGCCGGCGTTGGCGGCGATTTGATACATCGGCTTTTCGAGTGCGTTGAGTAGAATCGTCACGCCCATCGCTTCCACGGAATTCTTTTCTTTGAGACTCACCAGCAAAGTTTGCAAAGCGCCTTGCACGCGAATCAAGGCCACACCACCGCCCGGCACAATGCCCTCTTCCACGGCGGCCTTGGTGGCGGCTACGGCGTCTTCAATGCGGTGCTTCTTCTCCTTCATCTCAACTTCGGAGGCGGCACCGACTTTAATCACGGCCACGCCACCGGCGAGTTTCGCCAAGCGTTCCATCAACTTTTCTTTATCAAAATCCGACGTCGCTTGATCGATCTGCGCTTTGATCTGCGCCACACGAGCGGCGATCGCTGACTTATCGCCCCGGCCTTCCACAATGGTCGTCAAATCCTTAGTCGAAGTGACTTTGCGCGCGTGACCGAGTTCCTTCAAACCAACGGACTCTAATTTCAAACCCGTTTCTTCGGTCACTAAAGTCGCGCCAGTCACGGCCGCGATGTCTTCGAGCATGGCCTTCTTGCGATCGCCAAAAGCGGGCGCCTTAATGGCCAAGGTGTGGAACGCGCCGCGCAGTTTGTTGAGCACCAAAGTGGTCATCGCTTCGCCGTCCAAATCCTCGGCGATGATGACGAGCTCCTTGCGACCGCCAGCCGCCACGGCTTCCAGCACCGGCAAAATCGATTGCACGGA
>CAZCLT010000035.1:0-1987 GCA_964499655.1 uncultured Gammaproteobacteria bacterium
GGGAGGAACTCCGGGAATCGAAAATCGTCCACGACAATTACATCACCGCCGAAAAGGTTGAACAGTTGAAACGTAATTTGGACCGGATTATCAAAGTTGAGCGGCCCGAAGTGCTGGCCGAAGTTCAGCGTACCCGGGAGATGGGGGATTTGTCGGAAAACGCTGGCTACCAAATTAGCAAAGCGCGATTGCGTAGCCTGGACGGCAAGATCATGTCGATTACCGATCGGCTCAAACAGGCGATCGTCATCACCGAAGGCGAAAGCGACGGCCGGATTCGAATTGGCTCAACCGTGAAGCTGGAATTCAACGGCCAGCAAATTACCTATCAAATCCTGGGTAGCCAAGAATCCAGCCCATTAAAAGGTAGAATTTCCCATCTCTCACCCCTCGGGCAAGCCCTAATCGGTCACGCCGCCGGCGACCAGGTAACGATCGAAGCCCCAAATGGGCCAATCAATTATCAAATTATCGAGGTCAATTAAGGCTTTTTTATTGACCTACTTGGCAATTGATGCTATCTTCACTGGTCAATTGTACCTTCAAAACGGAGTCAACAGATGTCTAGCAAAAAGGGTAAGCCTCAGCCTGCTGGCGTTGGGATGACGCCAAGCAAAACGGAATTCGGAAATTTCATCCGAACCCGACGGCTTGAACTCGGTATCACGCAGGTTGCGCTGGCCAAGCAAGTCGGATTCAAGCAAACTTCAATGAGCTTGATTGAGGTTGGTGAGCGATCTCGTCTTAACGATCGTCAACTGGAACGGCTGGCGAAAGCACTCCAGTGTAACGTCGAGGAGCTGCGCAAGCGCATGCCGGCAATACAAATTGCTGTGCCCAAGACTGAGCTAGGAAAGCTCATCTTCTCTCGTCGTGAGAAACTCGGCCTATCACGTTTAGCCCTTGCTGAGAAGGCGAAAGTTACTTATATGTGTCTCTATCGCTTGGAGATGAACAGTAAGAGTTTGTCGATGCATTACAGTACCGCTCTGAAGTTGGCGACGGCGTTGGCACTCGATGCCTCGTTACTCGGCAACTTCATCGGGAAGCACAAAAAGGAGCCGGTTAGTGAGTTTGGCAAACTGATTCGCACCCGACGCCGAGCGCTCGGCATGGTAGGCAGTCGACTGGCCGATGAGCTAAACGTTTCGATTCAGTATATTGATCAGATCGAGAGCGGTGATTGTCGATTGAGCAATAGCGACGAATTAATCGCTCGACTGGCTAAAATTCTCCAGATTGATGTGGACAAGTTGAACGCTCTGCGACCAGCAAAGAGAGCGCCTGAGCTGGAGCACAAAACCCCCTTAGGAAGATTGCTGGTTACGAGGCGATTTGAGCTCTGTCTCTCTCAAAAGGAGGCCGCCAAGCGAGCGGGTATCAGTTCTGTGGTACTGGGGCGTATGGAGGCAGGCAAGTACAAGCTCCTTAACGGGACGGCTAAAAAGTTGGCCAAGGCTCTCGAGTTCGAAATTCCCGCCGAGCTGATCGAAGAGCGCAAGAAATGGACGCGCCGGTGACCAAGAGTCAACCTAGGCCTGCACCTCCCCGGAGCTGCAGGTTCTTTTTTATGTTCAAACAAAAACAGCCCACTTTCGTGGACTGTTTTTTTCGAAATGCGATCAATTAAGCGCGCATCACGTTAACGGCGCGAGGACCCTTCTCGGACTGTTCAGTCTCGAAGGAAACCACATCGCCGATCTGGAGCTCGTCGAACTGGACGTCGATCAAGCCAGAAAGGTGGAAGAAGACATCCTTGGATTCACCGTCTGGAGTGATGAAGCCAAAGCCTTCTCGCAAGCTTTTAATTTTACCGGTCATAATTGGTATTATGTTAAGGTTTTGTGAATTATCTGCAAATTTAGCCACTCTCAGGGAAATTCGACAGATTTCCACGCGGGGTGTTGTTTTGCCTGGGCACTATAGCAGAAAAGCCAAAAAATAGCAATAGCTGACCCAGAGTTAATCTTATTACTTAGCCAAGCGG
>CAZCLT010000035.1:1997-8989 GCA_964499655.1 uncultured Gammaproteobacteria bacterium
GCGTAGCCGAAGATATAACCAAGAGCGCTGGTCACGATGACCAGACCAAATCCCAACATCAACGAAAACTCACCAACTTGGTAAACCGGGGTGATGAAGTGTAATTTAAAAATCAAATCAAGTAGTGACTGAGCAAGGCCGGTGACCACTAGTAGGCACCAAACAAAGTGCCAAGCGCCTAGGACTAAACCGAACGTGAGGCCAAAGCGATGCGGAGTAGCGATCATAATCAATTAGTTAAGATTAATATTTTGATTATAGCGCGAATCGAGCGCCGAGGCTATTGCTAATAAACGAGTGACGGTGGTGTATACTATCAGAGATTATGAAACATCTATTAGTAGTTATTTCAGTTGTTACCGGATTATCTTTTTTTGGTTTTTTATTGACGGTTTCAGATTACGCCATTGCGGCCGCGCCCGCCGTCGTTACCAATGTTTTACCAACGCCGAGTAATGGGCAGGTGGTACTCACCTGGACCAATCCAGCTGATGCTGGTTTTACCGGAACGATGGTTCGCTACAGCACTTCGGCGTTTCCGGCCACGACGACCGACGGAACTCTAGCCGGCGATGTGGCTGGTTCACCCAGTGGCACCAGTACCGTGACGGTCACCGGACTCACTAATGGTACGGTTTACTATTTCTCGTTGTTTTCGCACAACGTCACCCCGGAATATTCCGCGGCTGTGAACGCTCGGCAATTGGTGATGCCCATGGTGTTTTCTGATGATTTTCAGTCTGATACCGTTGGCGCGATTCATGCCCAGAATGGCTGGTCGACCGTCACTGGTACCTGGAGCGTTGTAGATACCGCCGGTGAGAAGACCTTGCAGAGTTCGGCCGTCAGTGGCGTGTATGAAACGAACCGCGTCTTAAATGGCGGTGCCGTGGCCCAGTACAGCAATCAGATGCTTCGGGTTGATTGGAGAAGTACGGTAAATAACTCGCCGTGGCATTTATTTTTGCGGGCGCAATCAACGACGGCTGATGCCGGTGGTTACGTTGTATCGCAAGAATCTGGATTGCTTCGTCTTAAATACAAGACAACGGCCGGCGCGACATCGGTCAGTATGGCGACCGGTTCTTTTACACCAGTTGCCAACACTTGGTATACCTACGAATTCTCGGTCTCAAATAATGCGGCTGGCCTGCCGGTGATCTCGGTTTATGCCTGGGCTCGCGGTACAAGCAAACCGGCTACTCCGACGGTAACTTTTACCGATACAGTCAACCGAATTCCTCAGGGTATTTTTTCCGTTGGCCGTTCGAGCACTTTTGTAAATACTTACGACAACGTTCAGTATTTTGGGATGCTCGGCGATTCAGTAGTTCGTGTCGAGCCGGGTGACACTACCAATACTCTCACTTGGACTAACCCGACCAACGCCGCTTACACCGGTACTGTTGTCCGTTTTAGTACCACAGCCTACCCGACATCAGTGAACGACGGCACGCTGCTCGCTACGGTGACGGGTTCATCGGGCGGCGCCAGCTCTACGATCCATACCGGATTAATCAACGGTACGGTCTACTATTACTCGCTTTTCCCTTATGACTCTTCCGGGGTCTACGGCACACCATCTTCGTTGTCTCAAGTGCCTTATGCAGTATTATTTTCCGAAAATTTCTCGGCGTTAAATACTGGGCCGCTCTCCGGACAGAATGGCTGGACCGTCCCGGCCGGAACCTGGAACGTGACCGATGTTGCGAGTAATCGTGTGGTTTCGGCCACCGGGACTGATTCGTACATCACAAACCAAGCTGCTAATGGTAATAGCGAAACGACTAACCAACTGATTCGTTTCCGTTTTCAGCAAGATGCGCCGGGAACTTCGGGTGGTTATGTCTGGCTTCGCCATCAGTCGAATAATGATGGTTACTTTTTGTGGCACAGTAGCGCGACGGCCTGGATCATTGGATATCGCATCGGAACTTCGGGACTCGTAAACCTAGCGACCAGCGCAACAACGGTCGCCTATCCGTTAGAAGCTGGCGCTTGGTATAACGTTGAAGGATCGATCATTAATAATGGTTCGAACTTGCCAGTCATCAACCTGTTTGTCTGGAGAGAAGGGTTAGATAAACCTCAGGTGCCGACTTTGACGGTGACGGATACGGTTAACCGGGTAACCAAAGGAAATTTCGCGCTTGGTCGCAATGTGACTGGTGTTTATTCGTATTTTGATGATGTAAAATATTATGGTGCTGCACCTACTTTGACGGTCACCAGCCCATTAGCTTCAGTGGCTGGCGCTCCAAACGTGGCGACAACTTCGATTATCGATCAACAGGGAACGATCAATATTCCATATATTCAAACGTCCAGCACCTTGAACGTGGCGGCGAGTTTGGGAGGGGTCGGAACGGGTGTTGAGTTTATTTTGAACGAAGGACAAGGATCTCAGCAGTCAATTATTGATCTAACGCTTCCGTACACAGCGTCATTTGTCGGTCTACCGAAAGGCGTTTACACACTCGACAGCTACGCGCTTCAGCCCGACGGCGTTTCCCATTTTGCCGACCCGGCTACTCATGTTTTGCGAACTGGTATCGGCATTGGCGATATTATTACGGTAATTGGTGATTCAGTGGCCGAGGGAGCTCGCGGAACCGTTGATGCCGGGCCGGTAGCCAGCTGGCTAGATGGCGACGCCGGAACGGTTTCGGCCGATAACCGCAATTTCCCGCAATACGGCGCCGTGACCGGTTACGGTGAATCTTATCTCACTGATTTGAACGATAAGCTGGCCAGTTATTATGGCTACCCAGTTTTCCTGATGAACGAGGGTTTTGGTGGAATCATGGCTGATACGTATCAAGTTTCGGTGTCGTCACAGGCGGCATGGCAAGCTCGTCAGCTCGCACTTCAGCCTAACAAGTGGATCGTCGCTTTGGGGAATAACGAAGGCTATTACGGTCACACCGCTGGGCAGTTCCAGACAGACATGACGAGTTTAATCAATCTTCTGATTTCGACGTACGGCGCGACGGCCAGCTCAATTTACGTTCCATACCCGGTGTATGATTTCCGTGCGTGTACTACGTCCTGCGCAACTGCTGCTGAGCGCATCGCTACTTTTCTTCCGGTCATTGACTCGCTGCGTTCCACCCTTGGTTTAGCCGGCGGACCGGATATGTGGACGACGTTCGAACAGCATCAAGGAACCGATTATTTTGACGATGTTCATCCCAACGCCACTGGCTATATCCGTATGGCCCGCTTGTGGGCGCTTGGTTTCATGAAGCCAACGATCACCAGTATTTCGGCTGTTGACGCTCACCAAGCAACGATTAACTGGACCAGTCTCTCAGCCTACGAACCGACGATTGCTGGCTACCGGGTGAAGTACGGCACCTCACCAACCACACTCACCCAAACAGTGGACTTCGGTAATGTGACCAGTGGCATTGTGACCGGCCTAACGCCAGACGTAACTTATTATTTTGCTGTCCAGGCTTTTGATAATGATCCCACCGATCGTTCTTATTCAGATGAGAGTAATGCCGTGAGCAGTGCCACCCAAACGGCCACAACAATGACAGCAGCTACCACAGCGGATGCCGACGGTGACGGTCAGATTGATCGGCTGGATGTTTCGTTCTCCAACGATTTAGATGGAGCCACGGTTAGTGGTGTAGATTTTACCGTTGCTGGCTATACGGTTTTAAGTGCTACCGAAAGTTCAGCAGGGGTGATCACCATTCTTTTGACCGAAAGTGGAACCGCGGATACCGGCGCGACACCTACGATTTCTTTAGTTGGAGTCGTTAATGATACCTTCGCAAACTTTATCGATGTTGGCACGATCGTTGCTTCGGATTCAGCGGCACCGGTCATCTTAAGCGTCGCCCCAACTCACGGGACAACTGGGGTTGCTCGCCAGACCACGCTGTCCGTCGCCTTCAGCGAACCGATGGACACGACCAACGTAACCTACACCATTTCACCATCAATTTCCGGCACTGTGAGCGTTTGGTCAAATAGTGATAAGCTGCTTTCCGTTACCCACGCTGTTTCCATGAGTAGTGCCACTGACTACGAGTTAACCGTCACGGCCGCTGATGATTTGACCGGTAATTTGTTAGTCGGCTCAGCGCCAGGCGTGACGTATCCAGCTACTTTTACCACCGAGTCTGGTTCGACCGGGTCATCTTCTTCACCGGAAGCAGCTTCGATTTCCCTGAACTCACCAAATGGTGGTGAAATCTACTTGGCTGGTGAAATGGTTAATGTACGCTGGTCGACCAGCGGTGGGGAATTACCTTCTATTACCGTTACTTATTCCATTGATGGAGGAATTTCTTACCGAGCAATTGCCACTGGTGAAGCGGACGATGGTGTCTATGCTTGGCTAGTGCCTGACGCAACCAGTTCGCGCGCTCGAATTTTAGTTCAAGGCACGGATGAATTCGGGGTGATCGCCCAAGATGGATCGGTTAGTGATTTTTCCATCGTCGGTTCCGATGTAGAGGAAGTGCCGATCATCGGAAATAACATCGTCGTTCAGGGCGGTGGCTATGCCCCTTCACCATTTACTGGTGAATTAGAGTTAGTAGAAACGGTTAGAGCCGGTGAATATATTCGCGGTGTTAATTATTCGACGGTTTATTTCATCGATGCGCTAGGTGTTCGTCATCCGTTCTTCAATGCGCAAGAATTTCTGACTTATGGCATTAGTTTTGCCAATACCCGCGTGGTCAGTGATGCTACCTTGCCGTATCTTCAACTCGGCACACCGATGTTACCTAAGCCGGGTGTAGTTTTAGTCAAAATCGTTAGCAACCCTCGAGTTTATGCTATCGAAGTTAATCCACTTGATCAGTTTAGACCTCGCTTGCGTTGGATTCCGGACGAAGCGACGGCCATAGCGCTTTATGGCCAAAATTGGGCTCAGTTCGTGATTGATATTGATGAAACGCAGCTGTTCCGGTTTGGCTTTGGCTTGGACATGCAAGCGAATGAATCAGTTGAAACCTCTGGCTTGATTAGACGGGAAGATCTGCGTGCGGCTGGCGCAAGATTTAGTGTGCGAGGATTTTTCCAGAAGTTAATCGCGAGAATCAAATAGTTCAATAATTTGCTAGTAGCGCGAATCGAGTGCCGAGGCGATGATCGATAAGCACACCCGCGCGACTTCATCTTCAGAAGGTTCGGCATTAATGATGTGATCGGCAAAATTTTTGGTAGGCATGATGAATTCACGGGCCGCCGGCAACATGATGTTTTGCAAATAACCATCTTCCACCCACGGTTGGCGCTGTTTGCGGCGCGAAAGTTGGCTGGCCTCCGAGAGATCGAAAAAGAGTTTTAGATCGAGCAGATCGCGCAGTTCGGGGTGATGGAGGGCCATGAACCCATCGACGAGAATAATTTCCGAAGAGAAGACACACTTTTCGCCAATCCGGCGATCTTCTTTGCGGTAGTAATTAGGGACCATGGCGTAGCGGCCGGCCTTGAGGTCTCGCGCCGCCTGGAGCAATTCGTCCCAGTACAAAGCATCCGGGTGATCCCAATCGGTCCAGTCACCGAGTTTCGGAACTTCAGAAACATCCTTAAAAAAATCGTCTAGCTTCAAGCGCGTCACCCCAGGAAAAGCGGCCTGCACCTTCCGACAAAAAACCGATTTGCCAGCGCCACTGGGCCCAGCCACGCCGATCAAGAAGGGTTGCATAAATCACTTCACTTTTAACGAGGGAATAATAATTGATTCAATCAAACCAGTCTCAGAGCTGACGCTCACGTATCCAGTCTCAGAGCGATTAGAGGGGATGGTTAATGTTTGTCCGGCGTGCTCCTCATGAAAGCAAGCTTCTCGTTCCTGGCCATCAAAGGACGGTATCATTATTTTACGTTCGCTGTAATATTTTCCACTTTCACAAACAGATGGTGTGTCCGAATGTGAATCGGAAAAACCATCTTTGGGATTATCAATCCAGAAATATAGTTTGGAAGAATTTTTGGCCTCTTGATTGAATTCGGTGAACATCAAATGACCATCATTATCGTCACTCGTTAGCAGCCAGCTGCAAGGATATTCAAACTTGAGCTGATCGTTTTCGTAAGTCTTTGGGCAGGCGGCGGCTAGTTCGTCAGAAGCATTGTTTTTAGAACCCTGGAGGATAAATACGGCAGTTGTGATGAAAATCGTAAGCACTAGCACCGTGCCAATCGCAATAGCAAATTTGTTCATAGATTACCTATTTAGGAAGGTGATCTTCAATTGCAAAGCCGTAGCGAATAACACCCACACAACATATGGAATATTAGCGTAAATAATCCACGCGTAAGTGGGGGCGCCGGTTTCGATATGAAGTTTGAGACCGAACTGATAGATGGCAAAGAGTGCCCAGATCAAGGTAGCTAGTACCAGTAGAATATCAACGGCGGCCAAATAATTATTTTTTAAACCAAACTGAATTGGCGTAAAGGCGAAATTAAACACCAGATTGAGCGCAAATGGCAGCGCTACCATCCATGGAATCTTTGCAGTGAACGCCTGGTAAAACACCGTACCAAACGAAACGGCAATGATCACATACAGCGCTGTCCAGACCGGTCCAAAAAGCCACGACGGCGGCGCCCAGGTAGGCTTGATGAGCTGAGAATACCAATCGGAGGTGGTCATATGGGAAAAACTTATCGATCAGGTGATTCAAAATCGTTCACGTTAGCCATCTACAGTATAACAAAACCCCAGCATTTATGCTGGGATCATGTTACCGGTAGTAGATCGGCGAGAAGACCGTCTGGTCGGATGTAAGGAAGGATTACCTCCCAGGGTATGGTTTTCGAGGTTACCGGAATATTTCCAAGGCCATCACTCTGATCAAAGAGAAATTTCAGTCCGTCATCCGTAATCATGAATGCTGAAAAATTTTCGAGTTCAGCATCTGGGACACAGCATGCGTACGTCGTCCCCGCGATTGGCTGATCCTGCGGTTGAAGAGCCGCGTGAATAGCCGAGATAAAATCGCTCCCTTCAACAAACA
>CAZCLT010000036.1:0-8377 GCA_964499655.1 uncultured Gammaproteobacteria bacterium
TAACCGTCGAAACGTTGTTGGCGTAAGCAGACGTATCGGCGGTGCCGGTGTCAGCTTCAGCCTGTTCTTCAGTCACGGTCAAGCGGTTGACGATGAAGGCTTCATTAGCCGCATCGAAACGGAACTTGGAAACCGTGTTGGCTGAAGAACCGGTCATCAGGTAGTCAGGATCAGCGGCGTCAGAAGCGGCGGTCACCGAAAGGGTACCGGAGTCTGTTACCGAGATCTTAACAGCATCGTCATCGTTAACGTTGGTCGTACCGTTGGTGATCTGCGCGGCGGCCAAGGTGTCGCCTTCGTCATCTTCCACAGTGATATCAGCGTTTGGATTTTCGATTTCCCAAGCGAATTCGTCAGCAGTGCCTGGAGCCACGTTGGCCAAGTTACACTTGATCACCGCGGTTTCCGATTCACCGGCTGGAATGTCGTAAGAGAAGCTCTCGAAGTTGATCACACCAGTCGCGTCAGTGATCGATTCTGGACCAGCGATAAGCGTGTCCGAAGAATCATCGTAGAGCGAGCAGGAGTTGATGCGATCCGAAGCCACGATTACATCGGTGTCAGCGGAAAGCAAACCAGTGTCGGTCGCAGCCACGAAGTCATCGCCTTCTGAGTCGGCATCGACGTAAGTCGTGACGGTCAAGTCGGTGATGGTCATGTCGGAACCGTTACCAGCCGTAAAGGTGTAGCCAACAACTTCAACGTTGCTGGTGCCCTTCACGTAGGTGGTGTCGCCCGTTGGGGTGGAAGCCAAGCCCAAAGTGAGGCTGGCATCCTTCACCGTCTGGTCGTAACCGACCAAATCGGAGGAAGGAACCACATCGGCGATAGCGTCGCCACCATCGTCTTCAAGGTTGAACTCAGACATGTCCATGGTGACGGTCAAGGTGTCGCCGTCATCGGCGAAATCCGAGTCAACGTCAACCGTGACCGAAAGGTCCAAGGTTTCACCAGCTTCGATAACAAAGTTGTCAGCGAAGGTGATGTCATCGTTGTCATCGCCATCTTCTAGCTCTTCTGGTCCAGAGACCAAAGCGCCGGAAGTCATGTTGATGATCTTCAAGTCGGTGATGGTGTTGTCCACGTCGAACATGTCGGAACCGGTGAAGTTCATCACCAAGTCCTGAACCTCAACCCAGCGCTGAGCTGTGACTGAGAAATCGAACAGGGAAACATCGTCAGCACCGTTCTTGATGTCGCCAGCGGAAGGACCGTTGAAGGCCACAGTCACTTCACCGCCACCGATGGTCACCGTGGAGATGTTACCAGCGGTACCATCGTAACCGGCGAACACCACACCGACGCCAAAGCCGAAGTCTCGGCCGGTCGCATCGATATCAGCGGCATTGTCCAAGAAGGTGTTGATGTCATCATCAACGTTACCACCAACGTCCAAGGCGAGTGAGAAGTCCTCAGTGTCGCCCTCGGCGAGGAAGAATGGGCTGTCGAAGTTGAAGAGAACCAAATCGTCACCAATGTCTTCACCAGTGGCCACGGAAGTAGATCCGTTCCAAAGTTCGAAGGCGGAATGATCAGCGGCATCCTGAACTTTCAGGGTGATGCTGTTGACATCCACATCTTCAGCGCCGCTGGATTCCAAACGGAACTTAGCGACGACGGCACCGTTTTCGCCCAAAACTGGGTCCGAAAGAGAACCGGTGTCGGTGATGGTGATTTCACCAACGTCGATATCTTCTTCGATGGTCATGGTGTTGCCTTCCACTGGGAAGTCGCCAGAAACATCGCCATCGGAATCCACGTCATCGGCGGAATCGATGCTGAAGGAGAAGGTACCGGAGGTGTTGTTGTCGGCCATATCAACGGCCACCGTGATGTTGTGAGTTTCTCCAGCGGCAAAATCCATTGCCAAGCCAGCGAAAGTCACTTGTCGGGTGGAGGCGTTGATAGAGCGGCCGTCAGTCAAACGAGCACCATCTTCGTAGAGGTAAACGTTGTCGAAGTCGGCGTCAGTCGCCAAACCATCGAGCGAAACCGTCAAAGAAGAAAGCGTCGCGGCTGAAGTAGCTCGGAGTTTAAAGGTAGCAACATCCACACCAAAAGCGGTGTCTGGGATGGACATTGAGGAAGCGGAGCTAGAAGCCAAAGAGACTTCAATGTCGCCACCAGTCGTCACATCGCCACCCATCTGGGAAGGATCGGTCAAAGCCGAGATCTCAGAGGTGATGTCGTCGCCATCAGTCAAAGCGGAATCATCAATACCAGAACCGTCCAAGAAGAAGCGGGACTGGAAGTTGTTGGCTGACATACCAGCCGAGGTGATCAAGCGCTTTTCGCCATCCCAAGCGATGTAGTAATCGCCACCGTCCATGTACAGCATGCCATCAAAGGCTTCGGCTGACATGAGCGAGCTGCCGGTCGTGTAATCCACGAAGAAGGCATCTGGGACGTCGATGACACCAGCGAGGGTGTTGGAACCAGCCACGTTCCAGTTGGAACCGGCGTAGTCCTCGGCCGTGCTGCCGTCTTCAATCCAACGGATAGTACCGTCGGTGGAAACGACGTAGGTCTTAGGGTCGGAAGTGATTTTGACCCAGTATGTACCTGGGCGGACAACGATGTTGCCAGCTAGGTCGATATCGGCCAAATCACCGTCGGTGATCGTCTCGGTGCTGGAAAAATCAGCGAACCAAGAATAGAAAGTTTTTTCGTTGGGGAAAGTGTAGCGCTGACCGTCGTATCCGAAGAAGTAGACGGTTGAGAGCGAGGTACCTTTGATCAGGTCGCCTTCGGCAGCCGCGGCCTGAGCCTGTGGCACTGCGAAAGAAGCCAAACCAACGGACCAAACGATCGTCGCCGCGGCAACCGCGATGGCGAAAGCTCGCTTTCCGATGCTTAATGCGTTATCCATAATTTACTAATCTGCCTTTCAGTTTAAGAGTATTCAGCGGCAACGGCCATGCGGCCTCGACCTTTGAGTTACCACTGATTTGTTTTTGTAGGAAAACGCGTAATGCGTTCCCGCTGCGCAGCACCCTGAGTCTTTATCGAAGGGCGCGGCCCAGTCGGAACGAATTACTCGCCTTCCGGTCCTCCCCCTTCCCAAGGGGTAGATAGAGGGGGTTCTGATCCTGCCTCGCTCGAGACGACAGGCTCGGGTGGCTTCTGCAGTTCGACGACCGCCTCGGTAATCGCCACTTCGATATCAGCTAGATCACCTTCTACTAGCTTGAGCTGATCGCGCATGGCGTTGAGTTGATCAAAGGCATCGCGTGAACCACCAGCTGTCAGACGGTCCATGGCGGCCGGCACTCCGGCGGTAGCATCTGTAATGTTGAACTCGATGACATTCAGGTCTTTCTTAGTTGGCAACCCGGCGGCATTGACCAACTCCGGATGCAGAGTGAGGACTTGCCGGACCATGGCCACGCGACCCAGATCAAAGGTTTGTCGTTTCTGCAGGGCCTCGACCTGATCGCGGAAGAGCTTACCGAGATCGACGTGTGATTCTTGTGGCGCTGCATCATGGGTTTCGACCAGAACATCGACCACCGCCTCCGAAGCTTCTTCCGCTGCCTCGGCTAATCCCGTCACTTCGCTCATCTGATCGATTTGTTGATCAATGACTGAGGCGACGCTAACCGTTTCGGTACTACCAGTTTCAGAAAGCTCTCGCAGATCGACTTGAGCCAGAGCAATTTCTTGTTTCGCGGCGTCGTAAGTCACTTGAACTAGCTCGGCTTTCTGCGGATCGCCTGATTGAGTCATAGCCGCTGCTTCTTCTAATCGACGACTAGCAAACTCGGTGTGCAGTACGGCCCGATCTTCCAAACTGGCTAGGCGGAGCTGAGCCTGTTCGGCCACACGCTTAATGGTGTAAAGGGTATCGCCCGGCAAGCTGTTCGAGGCGGCATTAACCGTACTGATCCAACCGCCCAAGATAAAAACAAAAACAAACGCCGAAGTGGCGATTGGGGTGGAGATGAAATTAAAGACAGACCAGCGGAAGAAGGAGGCCTGCCTGCCGGCAGGCAGGTAGCTTGAAGATACGGACTCATCGCCGATGGCGCTAAGCAAAACTTCGCGAGATCGCTCTCGAGAAACCTCCGAAATCCAGCCCGCCTTGGGGTTGGTTTTGAGGGACTTTAGTTTTGAAATCGCGTCAGACATGCGGTTCAATCAACTAAACTTTTTAAGGCTGCTTTGGCTCGGTGTAGTAGAACCCGGACGTTAACCTGATCTCGTTCGGTAGCTAGGGCGATTTCCTTGATGCTCATCTCGTCGAGATAACGCATCACCAGAACGTCGCGATATTCTTCTTTTAGTAACTTGAGCTTAGCGAGCAAAGCGTCGGCCTCATCTTGACGATCGATCTGATCAGCGAGATTTGACTGCCGCTGATCGGCCAGCTCCTTGGCTTCGTCGAGCGAAGCCTCGTCCTGGTGGCGACGATAGAAGTCGGCGATCACGTTGCGGGCGATCTTGTAAAATAGGGCGCCGGGGTAATCAACCTGACTCGAAGTGGCGTATTCCCAACCGCGGAGAAAAACCTCGGCCGTTAGCTCGTCCGCATCTTCTGGTTTTGGAACCTTGAAGAAGATGTAGCGGCGCATTCGAGCCACATACATATCGTACAATTCGCTGTACGCTTTGGTATCCTGGAAGCGATACACGCGGAAGAGTAGGAATTGTTGTCGTTGCATGCGCATGTTAATAGTCGTAGAAATTTGAAAAAGGTTACAGTTACAACCGGACGGCCAAAGTTATCACGAAAACCCTGTTTTTGGCAAGCCTAGAGTTGACAAGCAAATTAGATTTGGCTACACTAGAGTAGACAACTAACAACTTTTTTATGCCTGTGGACAACATCGTCCGTTTAACGGTTTCCGAAGCGGCCAAATTATTCGGGGTGAGCTCACGCACCATTCGCCGAGCGCTGGCCGACGGCGCCATCAGCTACATCGTGGTACAAGGGCGCTATAAAATCAATTTTGAGTCCTTGCTCAAGTGGTCACAATCCAGTACAACGGTAAGGCACAAGCGTGATCAATCCGGCATTGGCCAATTCGTAGAACGCTGGAAGATTAAGAACACTTTATACTCCCCTAACCCGGGCATCCTGAAGGAGGGGCAGGAACCGGAGAAATAGATGAACAAGCTCGTAGGAATCATCACCGCCATCCTTCTCTTTTTACCGGCCACCGTCCTGGCGCAAGACAACGCCATCAAGACGGCTAATTACTTTTTGCTTTCTGGCACCACGCTCGACGATTCTGATACGGTTCGTGATTTGGCGCAGTACGACCTGTTGGTTTTGCCAGCCGAAGCTCAAGTTTATAATCCAGATTTTCCGGACGAGGTTCGCCGCCTTAATCCGGATATTATTTTACTCGCCTACGTGCCGAGTGTGAGTTGGAATCACCTTTGGTAAGTTTGACTGCACCGAGAACTAGAACGTGGCCTTGATAGTAACTTCTGGCTCAGAAATTCAAGCGGCGACAAGGTTTCGATTTGGCCGGGGACCGAAGCGCTCGATTTAACTGGCCCTTGGCGCGACTATCTAGCCAATTTCGTGAACGAAGAAATACTGAGTGAAAATTATTGGGATGGTATTTTTTATGATGAAGTTGGCGATTCAATCAACTGGGTGGGTGGCGTGAACATCTCCAACGCTGATTGGACCAACGCCTACGTTCAACTCTTTAAGAAAACTCGCGAGCTGGTTGGAACCGACAAGGTGATCATTACTAATGGTAGTTCCAATTTAGCTTACGCGCCGTATGTCAACGGTCGGATGTTCGAATCCTTCCCCACCCCCTGGGAGGGTGACGGTCGGTGGTCGACGATCTTAGACCGCTACCTGAAGCTCGAGGACAGTGTCGCCTTTAATCCAGTTGTCGTTCTCAACGCCGATACCAACAACACTGGTGCTAAGCATGATTATCAGCGAATGCGCTTTGGGCTGACCAGTTCGCTGCTGGGCGACGGTTATTTTGGCTTTGATCATGGTACACAATCACACGCCCAAATTTGGCGCTACGATGAATACGACGCTTTCATTGGCACGGCCAAAGAAGAGGCGCAAACCGACAGCGCTTCCGGGATTTGGGAGCGTGATTTTTCCAGTGGTAAGGTGGTGGTTAACCCAACTGACAGCACGCAAACAGTGAAGCTAGGTGGCGAATACGAAAAAATCCGTGGGACGCAAGACAAAAGCGTCAATGACGGTTCGATTACCTCCCGAGTTACCTTACCGGCCAAAGACGGACTGGTGCTGTTGCGCACCATCGACGAAATTACCGGTGGCGTTTTTCTCAACGGTGCCTTTGCTAAGATCTTCAATTCCGACGGTCAGGCCACGCGCAACGGCTTTTTCGCCTACGAAGATTCAGTGATCGGCGGGCTACAAGTTGATAAAATCGATTTGAATGGTGACGGCACACTGGAAATCGTCAGTGCCGACGGCAATCAAGTTTTTATCTACGACGATGCCGGTAATCTGCACGCCAGCTTTTACCCGTACACCTCAGCCTATCGCGACGGAATCAATATTTCGGTCGGCGATTTAGAAAGTGATGGTCGGATCGAAATCGTGACCGGCACGGAAAACGGCGGCGGCGCGCAGGTGCGTATCTTCAATGCAGACGGCGTGCTGATTAATCCTGGTTTCTTTGCTTACGATCCCAAGTTTCGTGGCGGCGTGAACGTGACCGTCGGTGACTTGAACGGCGATGGCACGCGAGAAATTATCTGCGGCGCTGGTGTGGGCGGCGGGCCGCACGTTCGGGTTTTCAACAAAGACGGCCGGTTGATTAACCCGGGGTTCATGGCCTACGATCCGGCCTTTCGAGGCGGAGTGAACGTGGCGGCGGCCGATATTAACGGCGACGGTCGGGACGAGATCGTTACTGGTCCGGGCAAAGGCGGCTACACGCAAATCAAAGCTTTTGATCAAAACGGCGCCCAGTTGATCGCCCCGTTCTACGCTTTTGACTCTTCGGAGAAAAACGGGGTGGAAGTTTCAGCCGCCGATTTAGACGGCGATGGCGTGGCCGAGATCGTGGCCTTCACCCGCGATGTCTTTACGCTTTCGGGATATACTCAGTAAGCACAGGGCAACCACATGGGGTTGCCCCTACAGCGAAATATGGACCAACCGGAAATAATCTGCGAACCGGGCCAGAACCCCAAGAAGCGTAATTTGCTTTACTGCACGTTTGCGGTTGGTCGCCAGGCTGGTCAGCACGTGACTGAGCCAACGCGGATGATTCTGAAAGGAACCTACCTGAAAGAACGATCGCCACTGCATAAAATTCTCGATGTCTTGGGAGCGATTGGTTTGATGATCGTCATCGGTTTGATCGGGTTTTTAATTTGGCCGCGCAGTACGCCCGAAAGAATTCACGTCAGTGCTACGGTGGCCCCAGCCGAAGTGATCACCGGTGCCAACTCCACACTGACCTTCCGTTACGAAAATCAAAGCCAAGACACATTGCGCCAGGTTAAACTAAATTTCGAATTTCCAGAACACTTTCTGCTCGATACGGTCAGCGGCGACGCGGTGACGCGAATCGGTACCCAAGAATTTTCGCTGGCTGATGTTCCAGCCGGTGGTTATGGCTTTGTTCATTTACGTGGCGCCATGTTCGGCGACGTGGGCGGGCAGCAGAAATTCAAAACGACTTTTACATATTCGTACGGCGAGGCTAATCAGACCGACACCAAGACGTCTGAGCATTCCTTCCAACCAACCAAATCGACTTTGATTCTCAATTTAGAATTACCCGAACACCTCGTGAGCTTCCAGGAGGTCGACGGCCAAATCACTTACACCAATACCGGCGACGTGACTTTTCCACAGCTGACCATCAAACCGACTTGGCCAGCGAATTTTGTACTTTTAAAGGCTTCTCCGTCTCTCGGTGACGGAGAACTCAATGTTGACGGGGTGAAGCCAGGTGAAACCGGAGTCATTACTTTTTCGGGTCGATTGGGTACGCCTGAAGATTCGACCTTTATCTTTGACCCGTCGTTTACTTTTGCTGACCAAGCTTACACTCAAGAACGTTTGACGCAGACGATCGAGATACTCCCCTCCCCGCTCTCGATCACCACCGAAGTTCGAGAAGACGTGCTAACGCCCGGTGGTACAGCCACCGTTGAATTGAAGCTTGAAAACGTCAGCGACCATCCCCTTAGCAGCCTGGCGACGACCTTAAAATTTGATAGTTCATATTTATCCACAGGCCCAATCAAAGGCCTACCGAAAACCTTGGCACCGGGCGAAAAAGTCACGGCGAGCGCCAGCTTGCCGGTCAAAACTTGGCTGTCTCGCACCGCCAGCCAAACCAGCAACGTCACCGTCTCTATCCAACCAACGGCGACCTTTGATTTTGAAATCGATGGTCAAATAGTCAGC
>CAZCLT010000037.1:0-3790 GCA_964499655.1 uncultured Gammaproteobacteria bacterium
AACCCACGACCTCGTCGTCCCGAACGACGCGCGCTACCAACTGCGCTACAGCCCGCTGAGTAGTGGTCGGGCCGACCAGACTCGAACTGGCGACCTCTTGCACCCCATGCAAGCGCGCTACCAACTGCGCTACGGCCCGTCGTTACATCTACCAACAGTCGTCGTATTCTAGCCGAAACCTTAACCCATGTAAATACCTGACTTCCAGGTGATTTTTTGATACAATCAAACCAGATATGGCCAAGCACCTCTCACCTTTCGCCTTTACCGTGATTTTTATCGCCATGGTGCTAGTGCTCACCGCCCTGATCATCATCTCCCGCCAGTTCACCGCTGGTCAGGTCGCCGACCCAACGCCAGTAATCGAAGAACCGGCGGTGACTATCCCGAACCCAACGACTAATGAGGATACCACCACCACCGTTGATGTTTACGAACCGACTGACCCGCCACAATTAGTTCTCTTCCGCTCCCCTCCCCTGGCTGGCGCGCAATCGTTTCTATTTCGACTGAACGATCAGGATTACCAGGTGGCGCTCAACACCAACAAGCTGATCATTCTCTATTTCACCTCGAACGATTGCGGCAGTTGCAATACCGAACTCTCGACGCTCAAAAATGTCCTCACTAATTTAGCGCACGACGATGTGGTTGGCTTTGTTGTCCACCTGAGCGACCAGGAGGAAACTAATCTCGATCTCTTGCTCGCCGATCAATTCGCCGCTCACCAACCACAAACCAAGATTTTCCTTCGCAACAACGTTAGAGTCATCAAATCAGCCGAATCTTGGAGTGCCAATCGTTACCTGGAGGAAATCAACGACATCATTCCTAATTAACAGATTGCACAGATCCTGAGACAGATAACGACAGATAAAAAAACACCGACCATTAAGGTCAGTGTTTTTTGGAGCGGGTGGCGGGAATCGAACCCGCTTCATCAGTTTGGAAAACTGAGATAATAGCCGTTATACGACACCCGCATCGTAGTAATTCAGTTGAATTTGGATTGCTTTGTTGTCACGACTTGCGGTCCGCGCTCACCAGACAGGTAGTCTGGATCGCTTTGGTCCTCGTCGTTCCTAAAATCAATCTCAAATTGAACTGAATTACTGCCGTTAAATTACCAAAATTTAGGATTTTTGTCTATAAGATAAGCTTGTTGGCGCCGGTCCAGGCAATGGCAAGCGCATCGGCTGCGTCGTCTGGCTGGGGGATCTCGGCGAGCTTGAAGACGATTTTGACCATGGACTGCATCTGCTGTTTGTCAGCGGCGCCGTGACCGGTTAGAGCGAGTTTTACCTCGTTCGGTTTCACCTCCACGACCTTCAGCCCAGCCTCTTTGGCCTTCATGAGAATCACCCCGCGCACCTCGGCGACTTTGAGGACTGTGGTCGTGCTCTTGGCGAAAAAGAGTTCCTCGATGACCAGCGTCTCGGGTTTATAGCGGTCGATGAGTCCCACAAAGTCCTTGGCGATCTCGGACAATCGATCGCCGTGTTCGCTCGAGGGCACGGTAGTCATCACGCCGTGGCCCAACACCTGCCAATCACGGCCAGATTCCTGGATAACCCCAAAGCCACAGCGGGCATAGCCAGGGTCGATGCCGATGATGACACGGGAGGTCATGTCGCGTTGGTGTAAACGGCACTCACATCGTCCTCGTCTTCGATCGCCTCGATGACCTCGGCGAGCTTCTGACCGTCGATGTCGCTAAGCGACATCGGTTCCTTGGGTACGTACTCCAACTCGGCGCTCGAGACCTCAACACCGTGTGACTTAACTGCCTCGGTAAGCTTCTGGAGGTCGGCGATGGCGCAAACAATCTGCAATTGCTCATCATGTTTAATATCTTCGGCGCCAGCTTCGATCATCGCCAGCTCGAAACTATCCCAGTCAGAAATCTTGTCGATTTTTTCGCTACGAACCACACCCTTGTGACCAAATTGCCACATCACCTTTGCCTCGCCGTTAATGCCAAGCTTGGTCATGAGCGATCGTAACTGGCCATTAGTGCGATTGCGATTATCGGTAATCGCCTCGATGAGTAACGCCGCCCCACCTGGGCCCATCGCTTCGTAGACGACTGTTTCAAGCTTCCCTTCTTCGCCCGTGCCGCTTCCCTTGGCAATGGCGCGATCGATATTATCCTTGGGCACGTTCGCCTCTTTGGCTTTATCGATGGCCATGCGCAGGCGAAAGTTCATGGCCGCGTCGCCGCCACCTTCCCGCGCCGCCACCACGATCAAACGGGTCAATTTCGAAAATACACCCGCCCGCTTCGCGTCTGTCTTCCCTTTTTTGAGGGCAATATTGTGCCACTTAGAATGTCCGCTCATATGCCAGAAGATTAACAAAAAATCCGCCCTGCGTCGAGGGCGGATTTTCTTGTTTATTTCGCTTCTTCAACGGTCACTTCAGCCGTGTCTTTTTCCGTGACTTCAGTGCCCATTTGTGGGCCCAGTTCTTTAATTTCTTTGTCGATTTCCGTGACCTTGGCCACGGCCGCTTCGAGGATTTCCTCTTCATCGGCCTCATCCTCTTCGTCCAGGCCAAAACCCGTACCCGCTGGGATCAAACGACCGATAATCACGTTCTCCTTCAAGCCGGCCAAACGATCAACCTTACCGGTCACAGCGGCGTTAATGAGCACGCTAGCTGTTTCTGGGAAGGAAGCCGAGGAAATCCACGGTTCGGTCTAGAGCGAGACTTTGGTCATACCCAGGAACAGCTCTTCGTAATCCGCTGCCTTCTGACCCTTGGCCAGCGCGTCATTGCCCTCCAGCATCGAAGCCTTTTCCACCACTTCGCCTGGCAAGAATTCCGTATCCGCTGGGTCGCCCACGCGCACGCGGCTGAACATCTGACGGATGATGATTTCGATGTGCTTGTTATTGAGTTTCTGACCTTGCGCGGCGTAGATGGATTGAATTTCCTTGGAGAGATACATCTGCACGGCGTATTTGCCCTTGTACTTGTAGAGCGCCTGCAAATCCAAGTGACCTTCAGTCAGCACATCACCGGCCACTACATTATCGCCGTCCTTTACGTACACGGTGTAACCGGTTGGGATGATGTACTCGCGGATCTTTTCCGCATCGTGCAAAATCGTCACTGATGTTTTCGCCGTCGTGACCACGCCCGCCACTTCGGCCACCACCTTCTCGCCATCAACTTTAGTCGCCAACACCTGGCCAGGGCTGACTTTCTCGCCGTCCGTCACCGCCAGTTTGGCGCCACGACCGAGCGGTACGACTGTTTCGTCCGTCGCTTCGTAGCGCACGCGTACGATCTTTTGACCGGGGCGGGTATCGGTAATTTGTTTGCCTGTGCCGGCCTGTACGATCGATCGTTCCGCCGCTTCCACGGTTACGGAACCGGAAACTTCGGTCATGATCGCCTTGCGTTTTGGCAAACGCGCTTCGAATAATTCTTCAACGCGCGGCAAACCTTGCGTAATGTCTTTTCCAGCCACACCACCCATGTGGAAAGTACGCATGGTTAACTGTGTACCAGGTTCACCAATCGATTGCGCGGCCATGATACCCACGGCCGTACCGAGTTTGACCATCTTGTTGTGCGCCAAATCGTAGCCGTAACACTTTTGGCAAACGCCACGGCGAATCAGACAGGTCATCACTGAACGCACGTGCGCTTCCTGCAGTTCGTCTTTGGCATTCTTAAATTCACGGATGTGATCTTCAGTAATCAGTTCACCGGCCTTAACAACCGTCTTGCGGCCGCCCGGCATCTTCATGTCCGAAAGCGCCACGCGACCCAGAATACGCAC
>CAZCLT010000037.1:3800-8184 GCA_964499655.1 uncultured Gammaproteobacteria bacterium
TGATTCCGCCTTGGTCAAGAGCACGCCCTTCTCATCACCACAATCAGCTTCGTGAACCACCACGTCTTGCGCCACATCCACCAAACGGCGGGTGAGGTAACCAGCGTTAGCCGTACGCAAAGCCGTGTCCGACAGACCTTTGCGGGTACCGTGCGAGGAGATAAAGAATTCCAGCACGTCAACACCTTCGCGGAACGAAGATTTTACGGGCAGCTCGATAATTTCACCCGATGGCGAAGCCTTCATACCGATCATTCCGATCATCTGGGTCATCTGGTCCCAAGCACCACGAGCACCGGAATCGATCATCGAGTAAGCGGCGCCGTCTTTTGGCAAGGCCTTTTTAGACAGCTCAGCGATGCGATCCTTAGCATCCATCCAAACCTTCACGATCTGCGTGTGGCGTTCACCCTGAGTGAGCAAACCTTGAGCAAAGAAGCCTTCGACTTCGCGCACTTTAGCATCGGATTCATCAATAATCGCCTTCTTTTCTGGCATGGTTGGCAGTTCGGACATACCCCAGCTGTAACCAGATTTGCTGGAATACTTAAACCCGAGCGCCTTGATGCGATCCAGGAATTTAGCCGTTTCTTCTTGGCCGTAGTATTCCAAGCTATCACGCACCACGCTCGCCAAACCTTTCTTACCAATGGTTTCGTTCATGAACGGAATCTTCTCTGGGAAGTTGTCGTTCAGGATGATGCGACCGACGGTGGTGATCATCATTTCGCCGCGGTGGCGAACGCGAATCCATTCCTGCAAACCGATCTTTTTCTGATCATAAGCGTACTGCGCCTGAACCGCATCAGTAAACGAGCGCAATTTCTTTTCGTCTGGCTCGCCGTAAACCGTCGACAAGTAATACGAACCCCAGGCAATATCTTTACCTGGCGTGGTGACCGGACCGCCGTGTGATGGTTTGAGCAAGTTACGGATGGACAGCATGATTTCTTCGGCTTCCTTGCGCGCTTCAGTCGTGAGTGGCACGTGCACAGCCATTTGGTCACCGTCGAAGTCAGCGTTGTACGCTTCACAAACCAGCGGGTGAATGCGAATGGCGCGACCTTCGATGAGCGTTGGTCGGAAAGCCTGAATACCCAAGCGGTGCAAAGTTGGCGCGCGGTTGAGCAAGACGTAGGCGCTCGCCGTCACTTCTTCCAAAATGTCCCAAACTTCCGGACGATCAGCTTCAATGAAGCGGTTGGCGCTACGGATGTTGTGCACGTATTCACGAGCAATCAGCTTAGAGATAACAAACGGCTTAAACAACTCGAGTGCCATGGTTTTTGGAATACCACACTGGTGCAAACGCAAGGACGGTCCAACGATAATCACCGAGCGGCCGGAATAATCGATGCGCTTTCCGAGCAAGTTCTGGCGGAAGCGGCCCTGTTTGCCCTTCAAAATGTCGGCCAGCGATTTCAACTGGCGCTTGCGACCGGTGGCGGCAATAACCGTCTTGGCCTGGCGCGCGCTGTTATCGATCAAAGCGTCGACGGCTTCCTGCAGCATGCGCTTTTCGTTGCGAGTAATAACTTCTGGCGCGTTGAGCGCGTACAAACGCTTCAAGCGGTTGTTGCGGTTGATCACGCGGCGGTATAAGTCGTTCAGATCAGAGGTCGCGAAACGACCACCGTCGAGTGGCACCATCGGACGCAAATCAGCTGGAATAACCGGCAAAGCCTTCAAGATCATCCATTCTGGGCGCAGATTATTCTTGTGCAAGCTCCAGAGCAATTTCAAGCGGCGGACCAAGCGGTCTTCTTTGGTTTTTGACTTGGTGGTTTCCAGTTCGGCTTCCAAGCGTTTGATCGTCTCTTCCACGTTCACACGAGAAAGCAGCGATACTACGGCTTCGGAACCAATACCGGCGTCAAAAATGTGACCGAATTTCAACGACCAATCATGGTAAGTCGCCTCGGAAATAATTTTCATCGGCTTCATTTCCTTCAAGTCCTGGTCGACTTTCAAGAAATCAGCCTCCAGTTCATCAATCTTTTCTTTGGTCACTTCTTCGATGCGAGCCATTTCCTTTTTCTGGGCTTTGGCATCGTCTTTGAACTTTTCGATTACCCGATCAGTGTCGCGCTTGAATTCGCCTTCGATCATCTTCTTCTTGGCTTTGTATTCAGCGCCCACCTGTTCGATGGTTTGCTTCAAAGCCTCTTCATCAACGTCCGTCAAAATAAAGTTCGAGAAGTAGATCACCTTTTCGAGTGATTGCAGCGAGACGTCGAGCAAAGTACCGATCTTGCTGGGCACGCCACGCAAGAACCAAATGTGCGCCACCGGGGTGGACAGCTCGATGTGGCCCATGCGCTCGCGGCGCACCACGGCCTGGGTGACTTCGACGCCACACTTATCGCAGATAATGCCTTTGTAGCGAATTTTTTTGTATTTGCCGCAGTAACATTCCCAGTCCTTGGACGGTCCAAAAATTTCTTCGGCAAACAAGCCGTGCTTTTCCGGTTTTTGGGTGCGGTAGTTGATGGTTTCCGGTTTGGTCACTTCGCCGTAAGACCAGCTGCGGATCACCTCGGGTGAAGCGAGCTTCAAGCGGATGGAATCAAAGTCGGTGGATTTGAGGACATTGGTTTTGAAAGCCATACGTTGATTTTATTGCTTACGAGCGACGCGATCCGAACCCATCTCGATCTTGCGGCCGCCTTTGAGTAACTCCACATCCATGCCCAAACCCTTCAATTCGCGCACCAGCACGTTGAACGATTCTGGAATGTTAACTTTCTTGATCTCCTCGCCCTTGATGATCGCTTCGTAAGCCTTGGAGCGACCTTCCACGTCGTCGGATTTGATGGTGAGCATTTCCTGCAAGGTGTGCGCGGCGCCATAAGCTTCCAGGGCCCAAACTTCCATTTCACCAAAACGCTGACCACCAAACTGCGCTTTACCACCCAGCGGCTGCTGAGTAATGAGCGAGTATGGACCAATCGAACGCTGGTGGATCTTGTCTTCGACCATGTGGTTCAGTTTGATCATGTACATCACGCCGACCGTCACTTTATGATCGAACGGTTCACCGGTGCGACCATCGAGCAGAGTGAGCTGACCGTTGGCTGGATAACCCGCTTCCTCCAGCTGTTCGCGGATGGTCTCTTCCGGTACACCAGCAAAACATGGCGTAGCCACTTTGTAACCCAAAGTCTGCGCCGCCAAACCAAGGTGCACTTCCAAAATCTGACCCAAGTTCATACGGGAAACGACACCGAGTGGCGTGAGGATGATGTCCACCGGACGACCATCGGCCGTAAACGGCATGTCTTCTGGAGCCACGACGCGCGAGATAACACCCTTGTTACCGTGGCGACCAGCCATTTTATCGCCTGGCTGAAGTTTGCGCAGATCAGCGATCGTCACCTGAATGGAACGGATCACGCCTGGCGACAAATTATCACCCTCTTCGCGCGAGAAAATCTTGATGTCGACCACTTTGCCCTTGTTGCCGTGCTGCAAATAGAGCGAAGAGTCGCGCACGTCGCGAGCTTTTTCACCGAAAATGGCACGCAACAATTTTTCTTCGGCGGAAAGTTCAGTTTCACCTTTTGGCGTAATCTTTCCGACCAAGATGTCGCCAGATTTCACTTCGGCACCAATGCGGATAATACCCTCGCTGTCCAAGTGACGAAGTTTTTCTTCGGAAACGTTTGGAATGTCGGCGGTGATGACCTCTGGGCCGAGTTTGGTATCGCGAACATCAATCGTTACGTTCTCCAAGTGCACCGAAGTAAAGCGATCGGCCTGCACCACGCGCTGAGAAACAATGACCGCGTCTTCGTAGTTGTAACCGTCCCAAGAAAGGAAGGCTACGAGCATGTTTTGACCCAGGGCCAGTTCACCGTTTTGCACGGACGGGCCGTCGGCCAGCACATCACCCTTCTTCACCGCCAAACCTGGTAGCACCACTGGGCGCTGGTTGATAGCCGTCGAGTTGTTGGAGCGAGCAAATTTGTTGAGCGTGTAAGTGACTTCACCCTTTTTCTTATAATCAACCACTACTTTTCCTCCATCAACCGAGCTGATCGTACCGTCTTCTTCGGCGGTGAGTACGTGGCCGGAATCAATGGCGGCGCGGCGTTCACGACCAGTACCGATGGTTGGTGATTGTGGCGTGATTGGTGGCACGGCTTGGCGCTGCATGTTCGAACCCATGAGCGTACGGGTGGCGTCGTCATGTTCCAAAAACGGAATCAAACTAGTACCCACAGAAATAATCTGGGTGCTGGAGACGTCCATGTAGTTGATTTCCGTCGCCGGCACCTGTTTGGCATCACCGAACTTACGAGCTTCGACGAATTCAGCCACGATGTAACCGTCGTCATCAATTGGCACGGTAGCTGGACAGGTGATCGATTTTTCTTCTTTGAAA
>CAZCLT010000038.1:0-8111 GCA_964499655.1 uncultured Gammaproteobacteria bacterium
CATGATTGCTTCAACTTTATCATCCGGCTCGCTCTCTATTTTTAATTTCGCCAACAGTTTGCAGTCTTTTCCCGTGGGTATTTTCGGCATCTCTTTCGCCATCGCCGCCGAGCCAACCCGTACCCCGACGGCCACACCGGCCGACGAGATCAGCGCCGAGGAGGCCTACCGGCTCGCGGCCGAGGCCTACGGCCGGTACGGCGCGCTCGAAGCGCGTTACGGCAAGCTCAAGGTCGGCGACCCCAAGGTCGCGGCTGAGCTCAAGCAGCTCGAAGACCGTGTCCACGAGCTGGAGTGCGGCGCCGGCGCCGACGACCCGACCTGTCCGGCCAAGCCCACCGCGACCGTGACCATCACGGCCATCGATGAGGTCGAAGAAGATCTCGTCGAGGTCGCGGCGGACATCAGCCGGCTCGAAGCGCTGGAGGCGCGCGAAGCTTCGCTCGTCACCGGCATCGGCGTGCAGGGCGGCCTCCAGCCGCCGATCCCCGGGCTCACCGGTCCGGTCTGGCTCGGCGTCACGGCGGTCGTGCAGACTTGTCAGGAGGACGCCTACGGCGGCTTCTGCCTGGGCGGCAACGGCTCGCTCAGCACCGACGGGCTCTCGTTGCCGACCACCTACGGCCTGGGCGCCGAGTACGTGCGCTTCCGCAAGGGGCCGCGCGGCCGGTTCGCCTGGGGCTACGGCCTGCAGGGCGGCGCCGACTTCGTCCACGGCATCGGGCAGGCCAAGTACGACGCCTACCACGGCGGGATCGGGGCCGAAACGTATCTGCGGTTCACGCTCTCGGAGAAGGAGCGGAACGGCCACCACGTGGCCACCGATCTGGTCGTGGCGCCCATGGCCACCCTCGGCCAGGTCGCCATCCCCGGTTCGGCCGCCTTCGAAGCTCGCTTCGGCCTGCGGGTGTACATCCAGCGCCGCAGCGGCGTGGGCGGCAAGATCGCGGAGGAATAGGTCCTCTCGGGCAGAAACAATGGAGAAATCCACGGTTTCTGCCTTTTTTTATTGGTCCAATCGGTCGTATAGGACCTATGCGCTGTCCACCTCCGCTTGACAAAACCTCATTTTTCTGCTATATTAACCCGTTCAAAACATAGCGATTCTGCTGTGTGGCGACAACGTTTTTGTACTTTCTCAAGACCCCGTGCCAGCGGTAACTGGTAAAAAAGGACCAACGTGCTCGTTTCCCTCATCGCCTTCGTCCTCGTCTCCACCGACAACGCCTACGCGGCCCCCACCCGGGTGCCCGTGGCCGAGCCGGCCGACGAGGTCTCGGCCAGCGAGGCCTACCGCCTCGCCGCCGAGTACGCGGGCCGCCTCGAGAAGTTGGAGCGCCGCGCGAGCAAGTCCGGCCTGTCGGGCAAGGAGATCGCCGATCTCCAGCACGACGTGGCCCGGCTCAGCCAGGACATCGGCCAGCTCGGCCAGGCCGTGAACGACCTCCAGGGCCAGCAGGCCAAGTTGGAGAAGAAGGTGGCCAAGCTCCAGAAGGAGGTCAAGTCCCTCAAGAAGGACGTGGCCCGCCTGGAAGCCCGCCAGGTCATGCTGACCGTGGGCCTCGGCGCCAACGGCATGTTGGCCCCGGAGATCCCGGAGCACGTCGCGGGCGCGAGCCTCAGCGGCGTGGCGGATCTGGGCTTCACGGTCCAGGACCGTCGCTCCGGCTGGGTGCTGTCCACCGAGTTCGGGCTCACCCCCGATCACGGCTACAGCCTCGGCGGGTACGGCGTGTACTACGGCAAGCTCCACGGCGCCAAGCGCCTGGCGCTGGGCGGGGGCGTGACCGGCGCCTTCACCGCCTACGACACCTTCGGGAACCCCAAGTACGGGGCCTACCGCTGGCAGGTCGGTGCCACCGGCTATCTCCGCGGCAACGTGGTGAAGGCCAAGACCGGCTGGCCCTGCGACATCGTCGTCCGACCCTACTTCACCGTGGGGGAGGCGGCCATCCCGTCCGAATCGGCCTTCGAGGTCGTGGGCGGCACGGTCCTGACCTTCCAGCTCCGCAAGACGCTGGAGTAGGTCAACGTGAGGCGGGCGGCAGATTAAACTCTGTCGCTCGCCTCCCAATCCTTTCTTTGAAACGTGCCACGAAGATCGAAAAACCTCGATTTTAATGGGACTTTTCAATGATTTAGTCCATCGGCACTTGACAGATTTTCCAAAATCTGTTAATCTACCGAGTCCAATCAATGGACAAACGAATCTGGCGACGACGTCGCCGATAGCTAGCGCCCATGCGCTGACCCCACATCAACCCAACAGGATGGCTTCGCAACGTGAAGCCCGTATCGTCTCAAATTAAAATCGATGCCTGTTAAACAGATGTGCGCCGTCGTAGCCAGATTCGTTAGACCCGTCTGGTGAGCCGCGATTCTGCGGTTTCCCCAAATGGGGTCTAGTTCCTTCAACTGCCTCTCTATACGCGCTGGGCGTTAACCCAGCAGGAGCATCTCATGACCAGCATCCTCTTCCTCTTCGCGTGCGGCGGCCTCTCCTCCAACGAGGAGGTCAGCACCGAAGCGACGGGGGACATGACCCCGGTCGACGACAGCGTCAACCCCAACGACTACGACGGGGACGGCCGGACCGACGGCTACGACGACCCGATCGTCTTCATCCAGGCGGGGACGGTCGAGGAGTCCTCGGTCCCGCTGCTCTGCGGTCACCAGTCCATCAAGCAGTACTCGGGCATGTCCTGCCTGGGCAACTACGGGGACGGGCTCGACGACGGCTGGGTCAACTGCAGCATCGAGGGCCGCGAGGCCACCTTCCAGAGCGAGCACTACGAGTGCTTCGCGGTCACCGACAACGGTGACACCTGGGTGGGGAACGGGCGCAACAGCGCCCTCGAGGAGTGCGGCGACGCCAGCGACGACTCCTTCGGGAGCTTCTCGTGCTGGTGGAACCTCACCATCAACGCGCGCGTCGACGACTTCGTCGTCCAGAACGACGACGGGTCCTACGCGATCGCGTGGGTGATCCTCGACAACTGGGCCTACGAGGCGCCGGACGGACGTTCCGGGGCGACCGGCAGCAACTAGCGTCGTCCCACGTGGGGCGGCCAGACAAGTAGAGTTACGCGAAAGCGTTTCTCGAAAGTCTGGTCGCCCTCACTTTTTTTATTACGACCTCCTCTGCTCCTCCTAAAAGGAGGATGAACCAAGAATTCATTAATTAATTGCGAACTCTCTCCTTCTAGGAGAGCCGGAGAGGTCGCATTTCCGGGAGGCAATCGTCAAGCCGGGCTTGACAAAAAGTCATTTTTCGTGTATATTATCCGGTTCAGTTAAAGAGCGGCCTAGAGCTGTTCGCCCCTAATCCTTGGGGTCTGATCCTGCTTCTTTCGACGATTTCCCGCGACCGGCGGTTCCCGGGCAGGAGTTTTCACATGCGTATCTCCCTGTTCATCGGCCTCTCGTTCCTCACCGCCTGCGGCGGGCTCGAGGACGAAGAGTCCGGCGGGCGCGACAGCGGCACCGCCACCCAGACGGGCGACCAGTTCGGCTGGGACACCGCCGACGACGACGGCAACGACTGGGACGGCAACGACGAGGAGTCCGACGCGGACACCGACACGGACACCGACACGGATTCGGACGCCGATGCCGACAGCGACACCGACACGGATTCCGACACGGATTCGGACGTGACCGAGCTGGCCAGCGGCAGCTACGACGTCACCAGCGGCGACGCCGAGCCCGTGCCCTCCGAGGGTCGGGTGATCGTGGCGGTCGCCTGCCAGGGGGACTTCACCGGAGTGCAGGTCCACGCGCTGAACGATTCCACGGGCAACCAGGACTACTGGTTCGACCTGGACACGAGCGGCGAGGACGGGCCCGAGCACGACGACGGCGAATTCCTGATGGACAACGCGGTCGACGTCAACACGGTGCTGTGGTCCGAGATGGACGCCAGCATGGAGGACACGGTGAAGCTCAACGGCTACGCCTGGGACAGCTCCAACTGGACCTGGCTGGCCGGTGGCGACACGTTGTTCGAGGCCGTGTGCCTCGGTGCGATGATCCACGACGACGGCACCTTCAAGCTGTGCCTGCCCGAGGACAACGGACTCAACGGGGGCGACCTCGTCTGCAATCCGGCGGACAACGGCACCAGCGCGGAGGACCAGATCGTGGACGCCTTCATCGAGGCGCTCCAGGAGCAGTACGACGAGTACTACGCCGACGACGGCTCGAGCGACAGCTCGGACGACGGCGGCAGCTCCTCGAGCACGCGGTCCAGCATGACCATCACGGTCACGCCGGATTCCTCCGTGGACGGCGACACCAGCCTGTGGGTCTTCAACCGCACCTCGTGGTCGGGCTCCTGGGCCGACTGCGACACGGCCGAGGACGACGACACGTTGTCCTGCACCGTCGACGCGATGAGCGGAGACGTCCTGCAGTTCAACGGCGACGCCGGCGACGAGGATTACCTAGTCAACGCCGACGAGTCGGACGTGGTGGACGTCGTCAAGATCGACGGCACCACCTACACCCAGCGGACCAGCGGTTCGACCGCCGGCACCTGCGTGTGGACCGACAACGGCGCGGACGGCGGCGACTTCTACTGCCACGTGCTGTAGCAGCGTGGGCCGGGGCGAGAGTGTACCAACACTTCTCGCTCCGGCCTCATTTTTTTATTCGCCCTCCATTTCCTCTAATTCTCCCCCTCCTAACCTCCCCCATAAATGGGGGAGAGTCTAGAAATTAATTTATTTATTAGCGAGCTCCCCTCCATTTATGGAGGGGGTTGGGGGAGGCGTATTCACATTGACAAAAGTGCTTTTTTATGCTATATTATCAGGTCAATTAATCGTTCCTTCTACCCCTCTTTTCCACAAATCTGGAGTCTTCAATGATCGCTCTTCTTCTGATCGGCTGCTACGGAACTTCCTCCTCGGACGACACGGCCACCGACACCGGCTGGCAGGACGACTTCGAGTGGGAGGACGACGGTAGCTCCAGCGGGAGTACCGACGACACGACCGGCACGGACGACACGCAGTCCGGCGGTACGACGGAGACCGACACCGACACGACCGACACGGGCACCAACACGGAGGACACCAACTCCGGCAGTGACACGCAGTCCGGTACGGACAGCGGTTCCGGATCGGACAGCTCGAGGACCACCTACACGGTGTGTCTCTCGGACCTCGACTCGGACGTCGTCAGCCTCAGCCTCAACGCCACCAGCACCACCGGTGGCGACGCGGCCGAAGCCTGGCTCGTCTGGCAGGATGGTCAGGATTTCCCCTGTGCCAACCTGACGGGCAGCCAGGATGAGATCTTTGAGATCGATGGCCTGGTGACGTTCGACGACGGCACCACCTCGGAGTTCGTCTTCGGGGAGTCCATGTTCGACACCGTGGGCGACCTCGAGATGGCCGACCACAACACCGCCTGCTACGCCTGGGGCGACAACCGGACCGAAGACGGCGTCTACCGCTGCATGCTCCCCGACATCTTCGGAGAGCCCAACTAGCGGCCTGGGCCGGAGTGAAGTGTGAGAAATCACCTTCGCTCCGGCCCGTACTTTTTTTGCCTCCCATCCTGAGGAGTCCTCGACGAAGGATCTAATCGTCTCGTGAATTCGCCCCCTCTACCTCCCCCATAAATGGGGGAGAATCCGTAAATTAATTAGTGACTCCCCTCCATTTATGGAGGGGTTAGGGGAGGCGTATTTCTTGACGAATTTAGCTATCTCCGGTAGTCTCCCAGCATTAATCAATCAGGCCGGGTAAATCATCTTCGCCTCCGGGCGACGACAAGCCGTAGTAATAAAGATCATATATGTCACAGTTACCCTCAGTTTTAGAAATGCTCAACGACGGTGTTCACTTTGGACACCGCACTTCACGTTGGCACCCCAAAATGGAGCAGTACATTTTCGGCTCCCGCAGTGGTGTGCACATCATCGATGTGGAAAAGACCAGCGCGATTTTGGACAAGACCATGAAGATGATTGAAGAGTTGATCGCCCGTGATGGCGTGGTGATGTTTGTCGGTACCAAAAAGCAGGCGACCGAATTGGTTGAAAAAGTGGCTCGCGACTGCGGTATGCCTTACGTGAACACTCGTTGGTTGGGTGGCACGTTTACCAACTTTACCGAAATTCAGCGCTTGGTTCGCAAGTACATCGATCTAAAAGACAAGCGCGAAAAAGGTGAACTCAAAAAGTACACTAAGCTGGAACAGTTGATGTTCGATCGCGAGATCGATGAGTTGGAAGGTAAGATTGGTGGTTTGGGTGATTTTAAGAAATTGCCAGAAGCGATTTTCGTGCTCGATATTCGCCACGACAAAACCGCCGTGGAAGAAGCTCGCAAGCGTGGCGTGAAGGTGATCGGTATTTGCGACACCAACGTCAACCCAGATCATGCCGACGTGGTCATTCCCGCCAACGATGATTCAATCGGTTCACTCACGATGATCACTAAGTTGATCGGTGAAGCCGTGAAATCCGGCAAGAGCAAAGCGAAGACGATGGCCGCCGATGCCGCCGCTAAAGCTGCCGAAGCTAAAGCGCCAAAAGTTGAAGAGGAAGTTGATATCACTGAAGACGCTAAGGAAGCTGTGCTCGATTTGGACATCAAAATGAAAGAACAATTGGCCCGCGAGGAGCAGGAAAAAATTAAGTAAACAAGTCTTTGGCTTGTACGGGTCCTGTCAGTGGTATGTTCCCGCCGGTCTGCTTTGGGGCAGCCCGTTCGGAAACATACCCTGCCACCCGTACAAGCCAACTTGTTTAGAGGTATAATGTTCTCATTATTTTTTCAAAAATTATGGAAATCAAAGCTAGCGATGTAGCAAAACTGCGAGAAATGACCGGTGTCGGCATGATGGAAGCTAAGAAGGCGCTGGTTGAAGTCGGTGGGGATTTGGAAAAGGCCGTTGAGTTCATGCGCAAGAATGGTTCGGCCAAAGCGGCCAAAAAGGCTGATCGCGTCACCGGCGAAGGTCGTGTGCACGGTTACACCCATTCGACCGGCAAAATCGGTGTGATGGTGGAGGTGTTGTGTGAAACCGATTTTGTGGCCCGCAACGAAGCGTTCATCGAATTCTGCAATGACATCGCTCTACATATCGCCGCTATTTCGCCGCTCTATCTCAGCCGCGAAGAAGTGCCGCCAGAAGTGGTCGCCAAGGAACGCGAGATCGCTAAAGAGCAGTTGCTGGCCGAGGGTAAACCGGCCGAAATGCTCGAGAAGATTATCGATGGCAAGATCAATCGTTATTTCAGCGAAACTTGTCTGCTCGAACAGCCGTTCGTCAAGGATGAAGATCTGACGATTCAGCAGTTGGTCGAAAGCAAGATCGCTTCGATCGGTGAAAATCTGAAGATCAATCGTTTCCGCCGAATTCAAATCGGCGCTTAAATAAATCGGCCCCAACGGGCCGTTTTATGTTATACTTGTGCCCATATGGCAAAAATTGCAATCAATGGCTTTGGCCGAATCGGGCGTTCTACCTTTAAAGCGGGTTGGGGTCAGGCGGGCTTCGAAGTCGTGGCGATTAATGATCTGACGGACGCAGCGACATTGGCTCATCTTCTGCGTCACGATAGCAACTACGGTGCCTGGAATGTGCCAGTGAAGTCCGGTAAAGATTTTCTGGTCGTTGATGGCGTGAAGATTCCGGTCTTAGCTGAGCGGGACCCGAAGAATTTACCTTGGGCCAAACTTGGAGTCGACGTGGTTATCGAATCAACCGGACTGTTTCGTACGGAAGAATTAGCTGGGCAACACCTGACGGCCGGCGCCAAGCGTGTCGTCATCTCGGCGCCAGCTAAGGGTGGTAATGTGCCGACATATGTGCTCGGTGTGAATAGTTCGGGTTTGAAAAAAGAAAAGGCTGCCGTGCTCAACAATGCTTCCTGTACCACCAACTGCGTCACGCCAATGCTCGCTATTCTCGATGACGCTTTCGGCGTGAAAAAGGCGATGATGACCACGGCTCACGGTTACACCGCCGATCAAAATCTAGTCGATGGCCCACACAAAGATTTGCGTCGTGCCCGAGCCGCGGCGGAAAATATCGTCCCCACATCGAGCGGCGCGGCCGAAGCAGTAGCGGCCACCATTCCGGGGCTTACAAATAAA
>CAZCLT010000039.1:0-7917 GCA_964499655.1 uncultured Gammaproteobacteria bacterium
GGTCTCTGGCGTCTGCGCCCACCCCGGTACCGCCACCGGCCGCGTCCGACTCGTCACTCCCGAAGTCGTCGACACAATCATCTTCGACGACGGCGATATTCTAGTCTGCGACAATACCGACGTCCGCTACGTGGCGCTAATGAAGCGCGCCGGGGCGATCGTCACCAATCGTGGCGGAATTCTTAGCCACGCGGCGATCGTGGCTCGGGAATTAGGTAAACCCTGTCTGATTGGGACAAAAACTGGCACCCAAGTGTTGCTTACCGGTCAGGAAGTAATCGTCGATGCCACCGGTGGTGTGGTTCGGTCTACTCGATAATAGTTATTTGCGGTAAAATAGCTTGTATGAATTCTCGACCTGAATCGGCTATGACTAAAACAACAGTCTTCACTGGTAAATCATCTTACGGCGGATTTGTGCAGGGCAGTGTCCGCGTAGTTCATACGCACGATGATATCCGGAAATTTAAAAATGGCGAGGTGTTAGTCACTGGGATGACCGATATCAACTATGCTCCGGCCATTAAAAAAGCCTCGGCCATCGTGACCGAAAAGGGAGGTGTCACCTGCCATGCGGCGATCGTGGCTCGAGAACTACGCAAGCCATGCATTGTCAGCGCTAGAGGAATCACAAAAATGTTGAAAACTGGTGATCAAGTGGTGGTTGATGCTACGGCTGGCGAAGTAAAGATTGTCGATTAGTTTTATGGCCTTTGAAGTGGCTCACGATTCATTTTCTGGCCCACTCGGGTTACTTTTAGAATTGCTGGATCAGAATAAGCTAGAAATCAAAGATGTTAGCTTGGCCCAAATCGCTGATCAATATTTGTCCTACATGGATAAGAGTGACGTTCCGTCCGATGAGCTGGCGGATTTTTTATTGATCGCCGCGCGGTTGATTTATTTGAAGACCAAACAGCTGATGCCGTATCTTCGCATCGAAGAGGAGGAAGAAAACGTCGCTGGCCTGGAAGATCAACTGCGCTTGTATCGACTGTTCATGGAGGCGGCCGGAAAGATCGAGACGTTGTACGAGGGGGCTAATAAGATGCTCGAACGACCGTTCGTGAAATATCAATCCACCGCGCAGCCAAGGTTCGTGGAACCGACCGGGGTGACACCGAGTTTGTTGCGTGAAGCTTTCGGTTGGGTGCAGAAACGGTTGGAGCCATTTTTTGCTTTGCAAGAAACTTCGATGGAGCGCGTAAAATCAATCGAAGAACGCATCACCGAAATGACCGAAGCAATTAAAACTCGAGCTAGTCTCAGTTTTAAAGAGGTGATTACCGGCGCTCGCTCCAAGGCGGAAGTTGTGGTAAGTTTTCTGGCACTGCTCGAATTAGTGCGTCGTCAGGTGATTAAGGTCAGTCAGCATCGTGGCGAGGATATTAACATCGAACGCCTGGCCGCTTAATATGAACGAACTCACCGCCAAAATTGAAGCTGTCCTTTTCCTTTCGACCAAGCCGATTGGTTTGCGTCGTTTGGGCGAGATTATTGGCGTAAAGGAATCGGATATCCGGACTGCTCTTGAAGAACTGATGTCTGTCCGTAACGTGGCCGAATCTGGAATTCACGTTTTACTCCAGGATAATCAGGTCCAGTTAGTGACTAACCCAGCACTCGGTGATGTACTGGCCAAGCTCAGCAAAGAAGAAATCGAATCCGAACTCACGCGTCCGCAACTCGAGACCCTGACGATTATCGCCTACCGCGGCCCGATCACAAAGCCCGAAGTCGAGCAGATTCGCGGCGTGAATTGCGCGCTAATTTTACGCAACCTGTTAATGCGCGGTTTGATTGATGAACGGGAAGATGCTAATCGTCTACAAAACGTTTATTTGGTGACGACCGATTTCTTGCGCTACCTGGGATTGCATTCGATCGAAGAACTGCCGGATTACGAATCGCTACATAGCCACGCCAAAATTTCTCAACTGATTGAAGCGCTAAACGTCAGTCAGCCTGAAGTATGATCGCCAAAGTTTTAGCGCAAATTGTTTTTGCCGGTTCGATGCTGCAATTTTTTCCAGCCGATCTTTCGGCTTGGCAGCGACCGTTAGCGAGCGCGAGCAATTATTCGTTGACTTCACTGGCGGCGACTTTACCAACCGCGCCTACGCGTGAAAATTATCCAGTTAAAGTTGACGCCGATTCTTATGGGATCGTGACCAGCGCCAAAAGCGCCATGGTCGTGGACGCGGCTAGCGGCATGGTGCTACTCGCCAAAAATCCTGATCAAGTCCGATCAATTGGTTCGGTGACTAAGCTGATGACGGCCGTGGTTTTTTTGGAGACTAATCCGGATTTGGCTCAGTTAGTAACGCTCGAAGCTGATGATTTGGTGACCGGTGGGCGCATCTATTTAGCTTTTAATGATCCGCTTTCACTCGAAGAAATTTTTGCCGCAGCCATGGTTGGGTCCGATAACTCCGCCGCTAATTCACTAGCTCGTTTTTCCGGCCTCACGACCGATGAGTTCGTTGCTCGGATGAATGCTAAAGCGCAAGAATTGGGGATGAGCGATAGCACGTTTGCTGACCCGACCGGCATCAACACTTACAACATGTCGACGGCCCGTGATTTAGTAAAATTACTGGCCGAAGCTTCGAAATTCGAACCGATCAAAAAATATTCGACCATGTCAAAGCTTTCCGTCACCCACGAAAGCGGGCGTGAGGTGCTGATCGATAACACCGATGGTTTGCTTGGTGGCTTCCTAGATCAGGATCCTTACGACATCTTAGCTGGTAAGACGGGTTATTTGCCACAGGCTGGTTATTTACTAACCACAGCCTTGGCTAAAAATGGCAACGAGATTTATGTATTGGTACTGGGTGCTGATTCCAAGGATGGGCGAGAACTGGAGGTGAAGGGGTTGGCTAACTGGGCTTTTCAGACGTTTAAGTGGCCCGGCTTATGATTGAAGCGATCATCAGCTGGCTAGCTGGTTGGCCGCCGGAACTGGCGGCGGTAATTTTATCGGCTTTGCCCGGGACAGAATCAGACTTTGTGATTCCGTACGCCGTGCATGTTTGGCATTTAAATCCGTGGAGCGCCTTATTTTTTTCTCTGCTGGGTAATGCCTTGCCGTTTTTACCATTATTTTTTGGATTGGAACATTTGCGCCTGGCGGTGGCGAAGCATTGGCCTGGGTTGGTTCGACCGCTCGACCGGTTCATTAATCACGCCCATCAAAAAATCGCCAAGCACTATGAACGCTATGGCGTGGTGGCTCTGTTGATTTACGTCGCCTTACCTCTGCCGCTCACTGGAATTTGGAGCGCGACGATTGCGGCCGTGATGCTGAAAGTTCCATTCAAATATGCGGCGCTGGGAATTCTCTCGGGCATGGTGCTGGCTGGTTTGATTGTGCTCGGATTGGCCCTGGCGATCTAACCCCTTCGCTCCGCCTGGCCGGAATATTCGTCTCTCACTCCATCGGGCTCGGCGATCGACTGGCGTATTCACCCAGGACGATTTAATGGTGACGCCAGTGAAGCGCCGAGCAGTTCCTCAGTCGTTCGATACGAATATTCCGTCCGGGCTACGCTTCTAAAGTACGTTCCGCAAAATAATACCGATAAAGACCGCTTGGCCGGCCAAGGCGTAAGAGAGGCGCACGTCGCCGTAACGTTTGAGGAAAAAATCGTGGAAGAAAAAATGTAGTTTCACGAACCACTTGAGCCATTTGGTTTTGGTGGCAAAATAGAGGCTGACGAGCAGATCGGGCATGATGCTGCCAGCGATGGTCATGGAGAAGACCTGTTTATCGCTGTAGCCACCAATGTTAAAGAGGGTGAGTAGCAATAAGATGGCGATGGCCGCATCGATTCCGGCGTAGGCGACGGCGGCTTTGCGGCGTTTATTTTTGAACTGTTCGGCGAATTTCATGTCGCCATGAGGGATCATATCAACGGCAAAGTGTGAAGCCATACCTAGGGCAAAACCGAGCACTGGGTTGCCTAAGCTAAAGCCAATGGCCGCCCCGATGGCGGTGTGGGTGGTAATGGTCATATCGAGCCCAAGTATACCTGAAGCTTAAATTCGTGGCCAGACACCGAATAATGTCTGTATTTGTTATACTGAATTCGTAACCATCGTTATATCAATCACGACAACGGTAGAATTTTCTATACGATTGTTTCTTGGATCTTGATATCCATTTGTCTATTTGTATTGTTGAATTTATCTCAGGCCATGTGGCGATCTGACGCCACGATCATTTCTGTCGAGGTGCCAGACGTGGCACCGATCGTTTCGAGCATGAAGATTTGTACCAGTCCATCGGTTAGTAATTGTGAGCCGGTGGCCGAGTATTTAACGACCGCGATTAATTTGGAGCGTGATTATGATCTTTGGGCCGTGGTCTCCGACGGTAATGGCGCGGCTGATTTAGATTCGGCGATTATTCAAGGGTCATTGTTTCGAACTGGAATCCAACCATATGCTTGCGATGCGCCTAGTGAGTCTGACGGAAATTTTTGCTATCCAGTGATCGCTTGTACTACCGAAACGTTTATTAACATGACCACGGTGGCCGTGAAGTGTCCGGTTGGCCTGAAGTATTGGGCCGATCCCACAACTGCTGGCGCCAGCAATTACGCGGACGATAGTTGGACCGCCCGGGTTGAAGTGCGCGAAGTTGGTTTTGATGTTGGTTTTGCTTCAGTGCTGACCGAAGTTGCGGAAATGGCTGCGGTGGATGTTTCGGCTGAACTGAAAGGTCTCGACGGTTCATTGGGTCAAGGCTTTGATTTTGAAGTTTCTTTGGTGAACTACGGCAATGTCGATGTTGAAGTGAGCGCGTTAGTTGATCCGAGTTTAGATTGCGGCGGCGAGCTTTTTGCCAAACATTGGTTTGTACCAAGCCGGAGGAGTGAGGAGACGCCAGAGACACATAATAATTACGTCGAACTTCAGGTCAAATCGGTTGATCGTTTGGAACAGTGTTTAGCCGCCGCAACCTTCGTTGTCCGCAAGAGTCTGGAGTAATCCGGCCGAAAACAAAAAAACAGCCGATCAATCGGTTGTTTTTTGGTGGGCGAGGAGGGAATCGAACCCTCACGATGTTGCCATCACAGGATTTTGAGTCCTGCGCGTCTGCCAATTCCGCCACTCGCCCGTAAGTTGATGGGACGAGATTACACGATAATTTGATTCTTGCCAAGATGGTCATATTTTGGTAGAGTAGGGCCGATCAAATCAATGTGGCTGGGTAGCTCAGTTGGTAGAGCACAGGACTCATAAGCCTGCTGTCGTGGGTTCGATCCCCACCCCAGCCACCAAAAAAACGTTCGGATTTCCGAGCGTTTTTTTATTTTAAGCTTGACCTGATCGGCTTTTTCTGATATATTCATTCAACCTTTTGGAGCGAACAGTGAAAAGCAGTACTGATTTTTTTCTTGAAATGCCTGAGATTGAGACCGTGTACGTCAGGTCTGATGAGGACATCCAGGCTGAACTGGTCCAGGAAGAACTGCATGGGCTCTATGATGAAAGCGCGGCCGATCTGGCTCGGGCCGAAGCAAACCTGATCGGTCCGATCGATCGGCGCTCTCGCGAGTTTCGCGGCTACAAGCTGCCACCAGCGCCCAGACAGGCCAAGAAGCGTCGCGCCTGATCGTCCGGACGTCCCCCTGGGATGTCCGGGAATTTTTTTATAGAGTACAATCTGGCTATATGGGACTGATTAAAAATCAAAAAAGCCTCGCTTCGACACCGTTACGTCGAGCTGCCCTCGAAATTTTTGAAGCTGGCCTCGCGGCCATTAAAACATCGGAAGTGATCAGTCGTCAGGTGAATTTAACCGGGTCAAAATTGAAGATCGGCAAAACGGTCCTGGATTTAGAGAAGTTTCGCAATATTTACGTGATCGGCATCGGCAAGGCCTCTTTTGATTCGGCGGTAGCACTCGAGAAAATCATGGGCCAGCGGATCACCGACGGTTTAATTTTAGATGTGAAGGGTGGGGTTTTGAAACGGATGAAGAGCGTGGTCGGCACGCACCCATTACCGAGCTTGCCTAACATGAAGGCGACCGGCGAAGCGATGGCTCTACTCAAACACGTTGATTCGCGCGATTTGGTTATCGCTATCGTCTCTGGCGGCGGCTCGGCTTTGCTTTGCTGGCCGTATGAGATGAACTGCGATCAGCTAGCGATGATCACGCAAGCTTTAATGCGCTCTGGCGCCACCATCGAAGAAATGAACGTGGTGCGCAAGCATCTTTCAGAAATTCTCGGCGGTCAATTCGCTCGCTTGGCGCATCCGGCCCGTATCGTCAGTTTGATTTTTTCCGATGTAGCGGGCGACGATCTGTCGGTGATTGCTTCCGGCCCGACGGTGCTCGACACGACTACGGTTGACGACGCGCGGCGAATTTTGGACAAATACGAAGTGCTAAAAATTTGTCGATTACCTAATTGCCAACTACGCGAAACACCAAAAGACCCGATCTTTTTTAAGAACGTGACCAACATTTTACTGGTCAATAATCAGATCGCCACCAAGGCGATGGTGAACAAGGCGAAACAGTTAGGTTACCGCGCCAAGGTTTATTCGACTAGTCTGGCTGGCGAGGCGCGTGACGTTGGTCGGGTGTTGGCCGGTTTGCCCAAACCAGGTGAAGCCTACATCGCGGCTGGTGAAACCACGGTGACGGTGGCTGGTAGCGGTCGAGGTGGCCGCAACCAAGAGTTGGTTTTGGGCGCGCTCGAAGCATTAACCGATGATATTTTGGTGGCTTCAATTGCTTCGGATGGCATTGATAACGGTCCAGCCGCTGGCGCTCTTGCTGATCGCACGCTGCAGACCAAGGCTTTGAAGATGAACTCGAAGCCCGCTACCTTTCTAAAAAACAATAACGCTTTCGCCTTCTTCAACAAGGTCGGCGGACACCTGGTAACCGGTCAAACTGGAGCCAATGTCTCTGACTTGATGTTAGTGCTGCGAGCGCGGTAAGATAGCTTTCTATGGATATTTACGAAGAATCACTCGAGTTTCATAAAAAACTTGGCGGTAAGATCGCTTTGGCGCCCAAAGCGAAGATAAATGACCGCCACGATTTGTCGCTGGCTTATACCCCGGGTGTGGCGGAACCCTGCCGAGCGATCGCTAAAGATCCGGCAGCGATTTGGGATTACACCTCGCGCCGTAATTGGGTGGCTGTGGTCACGGACGGTTCAGCGGTTTTGGGTCTGGGCGATATCGGACCGGCGGCCGGGATGCCGGTGATGGAAGGGAAGTGCGTGCTGTTTAAAGAGTTTGCTGATCTTGATGCTTTTCCGATTGCTTTGAAGACCCAGAACGTGGATGAAATTGTGGAGATCGTGAAGCAAATTTCCTTGAGTTTTGGCGGCGTGAATTTGGAAGATATTGCCGCGCCGCGCTGTTTTGAAATCGAAGAGCGCTTGAAGCGTGAGCTTGATATTCCCGTGATGCATGATGATCAGCACGGCACGGCCATGGTTGTGCTCGCCGGCCTGACTAACGCGCTCAAAATTACCGGTCGAGAATTTGCGACGACAAAAATTGTGATTGCTGGCGCTGGGGCCGCGGGTACGGCGATTGCTAAAATGTTACTCGCCGCTGGCGCCAAAGATATCGTCGTTGTCGATTCGAAAGGGGTGATTGGTCCGGGCCGAACTGACCTCAATTCATCAAAACAAGAATTGTTCACACTGACTAATCCACGTCAGATGGACGGAGACTTGGCGGCGGCGATGGCGGGCGCTGACGTATTTATCGGCGTTTCGGCGCCTGGGATCGTCACCAAGGAAATGGTCGCCGCGATGGCTCCTAAATCGATTGTCTTTGCTCTTTCCAACCCGACGCCAGAGGTGATGCCTGATGTGGCCAAAGAGGGCGGTGCATTCATTGTCGCTACCGGCCGCAGCGATTTCCCGAATCAAGTAA
>CAZCLT010000040.1:0-1282 GCA_964499655.1 uncultured Gammaproteobacteria bacterium
AGTCGGCAACCGGTGAGAGTCGCCCCTTTTAGGTTTGCGTCAGTCAAGTCGCAGCGCGACAGGTCCGCGTTCGTGAGATCCACGTCCGCGAAGTTCACGCCCGTAAGGTTGCGTCCAGATAGGTTCACGCCCCAAAGGCCCAGTTCCTGAGAGTGATGCCGTTTTCGCCAGACATTGAACGCCTGGACGGAACACTCGAGCAGATCGAGCGCCGTCTCCCTGTCCCGGGTAGCCTTTCGTTCCCGTTCCTTTGCTGCCTGTTCGAGTTGACGACATCTGTATTCCTCACTGTGCTCGTATCCGGGCATTTGTCCTCCGACCGGGCCGCGACGAAATGTCACGGGCCGGTGGAAAGTCATGAACTACGTGGGGTTCATGGGAGATCCCGTTGGGTTGTTGCCGTTCGTTGGCAGCCATGAGGATCTCCTTGCGAATTATTTCGCACACTCAGTAAAACACCTTGCCAAAGCTGTGTCATATTGACAGAAAGAAAAATATATTTGATAATATAAATTGGCTAATTACAGCATAAAAATCACCTCAATTTTCTTCATAAATTTATGAAAAGTAATCTAACATCCTGGCTGGCGCAGGCTGGATTGAGTGAAATTCAAGCGGAAGTGTATCTGGCGGCACTCTCCACGGGGAGCGGGGAGGCGCGGGAAGTGGCTGATAAAGCGGGGGTTTCTCGGACAGGGGTGTATGAATATTTACTTCAGCTTGAAAAGCTGGGTTTTTTGCGGGAAGTGAAGACTGGGAAGCGTAAACGGTACGTGGCGCTTCATCCCAAAGAACTTACGAAGCGTCAGGCGCAGATCGCGTCACAGCTTAAAGACCTGATCCCAGATTTTCTGGCGGTGTTTGCGGGCGAGGCGAAAGAGCCGTTTGTCCAGCAGTTTGAAGGGACGCATGCGGCGCGAGAATTGTTTGAGGATATTTTGTCTTCTGGTGTAAAGGAATACAGTTATATTTCCGCGCCAAAACAGACGTACTTAGTTGTTGAACAGGCGTTCATGAAGAATTGGGTGAAGCGTCGCGTGGAAAAAGGAATTTCTTCGAGAGCTTTGAGAGTTCCAAGCGATGACGCGCCGGTCGACAAGGAATTTGTGGGCGAGGAGGAATACCTGCGTACCATCCGTTATCTCCCGTCATATCTCGACCTCAAGGCAACCATTTTTATCTACGGCAACAACGTCGGGATCCTGTCGGCCCGCGACGAACAGCGCGCCTACATCATTTACTCACCTGACTTTGCTCTCTCGATGGAATCTCTTTTTGATTT
>CAZCLT010000040.1:1292-7770 GCA_964499655.1 uncultured Gammaproteobacteria bacterium
CTGTGGGGAATCGGGACGCACACGCCATAAAAAAAGACCCGCCGAGCCAGGGGCACAGCGGGAGGGAAGGATCAGTCCTTCGTAAAGGTGTTGAAGAGCGCGACCATCGCCTCGAAGAAATCATGCCGCCGCCGGGGCGGGATCCGGTGGATGTTCCGCATGATGTTTCCAAACCGGTTGCCGTTCGTGAAGCGCGTGAGACGCTCGGGGATGGACTCGCCGCCCGCGCGCATTAGTCTAGGGATGTCGCGCTCGTTCTCACACTTCTCCACGGTGGCCCAGAAGGCGTCGAGCGCGGCGGGCAGTTTGGGACAGCGCTTGCTTCCTTTAATGCGTTCGCATTCCTGGAGCAGCCTCGACATTTCGTGGTCGCTCGGGTAGTCCTCACCGGTGCGCCAGCGTTCTATTACGTGCGGCGTGCGGTTGAGGATCACGCTCCAGCCCTCGACGGTGGTGGCGCTGGCATCGAGCAGGGACTTGATGGCGTCGGCGAGAGGCTGATCAGACATTGGAACCTCACTACAAATCTGTCGGCTGGCCCGGCCGTCGGGTTGTCTTGCGACTAAGAAAACTACCATGAGGCCGTTTGTCTGTCTATGCGATTGACAATCCGCCAATTTTCCGGCACTTTGGCGGGAGGGAGGTGTGATGATTTGTTCACTCACGGTTTCGATAATCGATGGTCACCCGGTGGTTCAGGGCATTGAATCGGACCAGGCCACCCAGGCAATAGTTCATTTCAACCTACCGATCCCAATCGGTTACCGCTTAGATGTGCGGCTACTGGGTCAGGGGGTGCGCGATCTTGATCATGTGGAGATAGATCCGCATCATCGGCTCGGTGGGCGCTACCGGATGGATCCGAAGTGTGACGATCTGCAGGTTTTGGCCTCGCGGCGAGAAGGTGCCGCCAACTGGCAACCATGGTTCGAGTTGCACTGGGCGCAAGGTCGACTCTCGATTGTAGAACGTCCGGACATGGCCCACCATCTGGCGGTGGCCTATGGCCTGGAGACGATGTCGACTGTGGGCGTGTGGTATTACTTCGATGTCACGCCAGAACAGTTGGCCGAGGCAGCGAAGACGGATGATTTCGCCAAGGCGGCCGCAGAGCTGTTGCGAATGACTCGGCGTATGGAGTTTATGCGCCCTCACCGGATGTTGCACATCCACTCACACGGCTACTACTTCGCCAGCACCGATCAGTACTCGGCCCAGGCCTGCCTGGAGGGGCTGATCATCGGCTTCGAACTTCGTTCGCACTTCTAGTGTGTTTCTCATCGGCTTCGCAAGGGGCCGTCTTTATTTTGTGGTAAACTATTGCCATATGTCCAGAGATAAAATGATCACCTTAGCCCCGGCCGAAGGTAAGAAAAAAGAAGCTCTTATGAAGCGAATTATTCCAGAGAATGAAGTCGAGTTCGATACGATGCGTTCTGGCGGCGCGGGTGGTCAGAGTGTGAACACTACCGATTCAGCGGCGCGCGGAATTTGGAATATCGATAAATATTTTACTGGCACGCCAGAAGAGAAGGCGCGAGTTATCGAATACCTCAAGAAGAATCACCCGAAACATCTCAAGGAGAACGAACTGGGTGAGCAACTCTTGCAGGCTAAATCGCAGACGCAAAAATCGCAATTACAAAACAAAGGTAATGCACTCGAGCGGATGAACGAATTGATGGCGATGGCCATGGAAGTTCGCGAAGAGCGGGTGGAGGTGATCCCCAAGAAGGTGAAAGATCGGGCGGATCGCAAACGTCTCGATGAGAAAAAGGCCGAGAGCATGAAGAAAAAATTGCGCGGCAACAAAGATAAATGGGCGATGTAATAAAAGACCCCCGAAGCTCAGCGAGCGACGGGGGATTTTGCTAGGCCGAGAACGGCCGGCAGACCTTGGCCTTCAGGTCGAGGAACCTGAGGTGGAGGGTCTGACGACGACCGGGCGTCGGTTTGACGGCGGCATCACCCGGCAGCGGGCAGATCAGCGTGGCCACGGTGCGCTGATCTTCGTACCAGGCGCGTTGCCAGGGGAAGACCTGTTCGCCTTCGTGCTGGCGGTCGATCAGGCTGAAGATCAGGCCGAGGAAGCTCAGGCCAGCCCAGGCGATGGCCATACCGATCATGATGTGCAGGATCGAAGCGGCGATGAACCAGCCGGCCGTGTTCAGGCCGTTGCCGGTCGCCAACATCCAGATGCTGGCATATGGGACCCAGAACACCGGCGAGAGGGCCAGCCCGGGCCAGAAACGCCGACCGCTCTTGAACCGGTAGATGAAGATGGAATCGCCCAGGCCATTGATGTTCGCCCACAGCGGTGCCGAGTCGAAGATCTTGATCGGGCTGATGGCGAAAGGTCCCACACCGCGCAGACCCAACAACTTGAGCAAGCTCCAGACCACCACCTCCCAGGCGATGGCCAGAACCGAGAAGATCAGAAAACCCACCGGTTGGACGGTGAAGCTGAGGAACCGCCGGCGGCGGAAATCACACTGGTCGTGCGGCCAGGTGCTGAACCACATGTTGGTCCATTTCCAGTCCCAAGGCTTCTCGGCGAACACGCCATCGGGCACCGTGACTTCGTAGTGCACCAGGCCCAGACGGTCCGAGATCTGACCCTCCTTGAACCGCGTGGCCGGTCGCACGTTGGGCCGTTCGTAGGTCACGACGTTGTTGCACCAGCTTTTGCCGCTGGTCGTGAAGTAGCATTCCCGAGGGTACTGCTTCTTCTGGCCCCAGACGATGCTGGCGAACACATGGGTGAACCCGCTGTGGCGCAGCGACAGGTAAGCCCGGCCGTCTTCCAGGGGGAAGAGATAGCGCTCCTCGTTCTCGCCCGTCTTGTTGCAAGTGACGATCAGGATCTGTGGGTGCCGAGCACCTTCGCGCTTCAGATCCTGGTAGGCGTCGGGGAGGAGGCACCAGTGCACTTCCACCACCGACGAATCGATTTCGGGGCGGGGGAAGGTGAGGTGGAAGGCCTCGGGCTCGTAGTCACTGGAATCGCGGTGGGTTTCGATGGGGGTGAGCATGGGCTGGAATCTCCGTGAACAGGTTGAAAGAGCCGTTTGATACTACTGTTTTTGGCGGAAAAGTCAAGAATAGGATAGGATTAGGCCATTATGCGCATTCTAGGAGTTGAATCGAGTTGTGACGAAACGGCCATCTCTGTTTTGATCGGTGAGGGTGATCAACTGACGGTGGAGAAGTCGATTGTACTGTCGCAGATCCAAACTCACGCCCAGTACGGCGGGGTGGTGCCAGAAGTTGCGGCCAGGGAGCATTTGGAAGCGATGTTGCCGATATTGGAGCGCGAGATTGCGCACGACGGAGCAGGAATCGATGCCATCGCTGTCACGGCTGGCCCTGGACTCGCTCCGGCCCTACGCGTGGGCGTCCAAACAGCCAAAACCCTGGCCTGGGCCTGGAACAAACCGTTGGTGCCGGTGTGTCATTTGGAGGGGCATGTGTACGCGGCGTGGTTGAATTCGAGAACCACCCCTCCAGACATGGAGGGGACGGGGGAGGCTCAGCCGGAATTCCCGGCGCTCTGTCTGATCGTCTCTGGCGGTCACACCGAACTCGTGTTGATGACCGGCCACGGAGTGTTCAAACGCCTCGGCGAAACGCTCGACGACGCGGCTGGCGAAGCGTTCGACAAGGTGGCCAAGATGCTCGGCTTGCCGTATCCTGGCGGACCTCATCTCGCCAAACTGGCCGAAGAAGGTCAGCCAACGGCTTTTAGTTTTCCTAGAGCGATGTTGGATAGTGGAGATTATAATTTTAGTTTTTCGGGGTTGAAAACATCGGTACTCTACACGCTCAAGAAATTAGCCCCCTCCGGCTCCCCCATGTCTGGGGGAGTGTCTCGAGAATTAATGAATTCGGGAACCACCCCTCCAGTCATGGAGGGGCCGGGGGAGGCTGCGGACATTGCGGCGTCATTTCAGGAGGCGGTCGTCGATATCCTCGTCGCCAAAACCATCCGTGCCTCGCGTGAGTTTCAGCCTAAATCAATCATCCTTGCCGGTGGGGTAGCGGCTAATTTGCATCTGCGAGCTAGATTAAAAACCGCAGCTGACGAAATTGAAATTCCACTGTTCGTCCCGCCGCTCATGTATTCCATGGACAACGCGGCCATGATCGCCGCGGCCGGTTATTTCCGAGCGCAGGACACAGCGAATTTCGTGGATCCGTTGGTGCTCCGCGCTGATCCGAATTTGGATATTTCATAGGTCCTATATGTCTTATACGTCCCATTCAGAAAGCGAGACCTATGCGATCGCGGCGCAATTCGCCCAAACCTTGCGTGGCGGAGAACTCGTGGAGTTAGAGGGTGAACTCGGCGCTGGCAAAACCACGTTTGTCCGGGGCGTCGCTGAATCCCTCGGTGTGACCGTCCGGGTGAAGAGCCCGACGTTCACCGTGGCCAACGAATATCCAGTCGCTGAACACCCAACCATTAAAAAAATTGTTCACCTAGATTTGTACCGCTTAAAAAATGTCTCCGAACTCCAAGGCTTAGCTTTGGAAGATTATCAGCAGGCTGATTCGGTGGTGTTGGTTGAATGGCCGAACATCTTCGGCGAGTCGCCGTTTAAGGATTCAAGGAAAGTAAAAATTGAGGTCGTGGACGAAGTGACGAGACGGATCACGGTATAATGAGGCATATGCCCCGACGAGTTCCGACCAACCGCGACCTGGCGAAAATCCTCGAAGAGATTGGTTTGATGTACCAGATCGAAGGCGTGGGTTTTAAGCCCCAGGCTTATGCGATTGCAGCTAAGGCCGTGGAGGAGGCGCCAGAGGAACTCAGCGCCCTCTACAAAAAGTGTGGCACCAAGTGCGTTGATGATCTGCCGGGCGTGGGGCCAGGCATTACTGATCACATCAAAGAGTTACTCACCACCGGCCACTTCAAACATTACGAAGCGATGAAGAAAAAGCATCCGTTCGAACTCTGGGAAATGGCGCAGGTCGAAGGGCTAGGGCCAAAACGAGCGGAAAAACTTTTTAAAAAATTAGGCACCAAAAATTTAGCTCAGCTCGAGAAGGCGGCACTCAAGGGTAAGGTCGCCGAGTTGCCAGGTTTCGGTGAAAAATCACAAGCCAATTTGTTGCAGGGCATTGGCTTTTTAAAGAGCGCCGGTAATCGACGCTTGCTCGATGAAGCGCTGACTTTTGCCCGTAAGATCGAGGCGAAATTGCGTCAGGTCCCGGGCGTGACTCACGTGGACGTTTGCGGTTCGATTCGCCGACGCAAAGAAACGATCGGCGATGTTGATTTTATCGCCACGACCACACAGCCGGAAAAAATGATGACCGCTTTCAAGGCCCTGCCAGAAGTACAGCAGGTGCTGGAATCCACCCGCGGGCTGGTTAACGTTCGTTTTAAAAACGGCATGGACGGCGATTTGCTCATCCTCAAGCCGAGTGAATACGGCGCCGCACTGATTCACTTCACCGGCTCCAAAGAGCACAACATTCAAATTCGCAAACTGGCCATTAGCAAAGGTTGGCATCTCTCCGAGCACGGGATTGCCAAGGGTGAGAAAATTCTGGCTGGCAAAACCGAAGAGGAGGTCTACAAGAAGCTCGGCATGAGCTGGCTGCCGCCAGAAATTCGGGAAGGGCGGGGTGAGGTCGAGGTGGCTCTTAAAGGCAGAGTTCCAAAACTCGTTGAATACGGTTCGCTTCAGGGTGATCTTCAAGTTACCACCGATTGGACCGACGGCGGGCAATCGATTGAGGTGATGGCTAAAGCGGCGCAAGCGGCTGGGCTTCAGTACATCGCGATTACCGATCACACTTCTAGCCTCGCCATGGTCGGGGGACTGAATGAGCAGAAATTCGCCGAGCAGGGGAAAGAGATCGATCGAGTGAACAAGAAATATAAGGGCTTCAAGATTTTAAAAAGCGCTGAGATTAGCATCCTCAAAGACGGCACGCTCGATCTGTCTGACGTGGCGATCAACAAGCTCGACGTGGTCAGTATTGCCGTGCACGACAACTTCAAAATGCCCATCGCCCAAATGACGGCGCGGATCATCAAAGCGATGAAACATCCAAAAGTGAACATCCTATTTCACCCCACGGGGCGCAAGCTCAATGAACGACCAGGCTACGCTGTGGACATCGAGAAAATCATCCAGGCGGCCAAAGAATTCAAGGTTGTGCTGGAGGTGAACGCTACGCCGAATCGACTCGATCTGAATGACCAGCACATCAAAATGGCCGTCGACGCTGGGGTCAAACTTGTCATCGATACTGATGCACACGACGCGAGTCATTTTGCTTTTCTTGAATACGGCATTGCTACGGCACGCCGCGGTTGGGCCAAGCCAAGCGACGTTTTGAATACCAAGTCACTACCGGAATTTCTTAAGGCCATCAAAAAATAGTGTATAATTCCAGCATTATGTTGCGTCCTGGAGCTGGTCGACCAATCGACAAATTTTATTCGTCAGATGAGCGGCAA
>CAZCLT010000041.1:0-3056 GCA_964499655.1 uncultured Gammaproteobacteria bacterium
ACTGACGCTCCAAGAATCTTCAGCCGCCAATTTAAAAAATTTCCTCCGTCCCGACTCGGTTGATGTGATGGTGACCGAACCGTTCCTCGGTAAAAACCGAACCGGCCACGAAAGCCGCAAAGAAGCGCAAGAAATCGCCGATCGTCTCACCGCTATGTACCGCGAAAGTTTCGCGGCCCTCAAATCACTACTAAAACCGGGCGGCCGTCTCGTCGTTGCGCTCCCGATTCACTACGTTAACGAAGCGCCGTTCGAACTGCCCGTCGATAAAATCTTCTTGGAAAACGGCTATCAGCTCGATCCGATCTCTGACAAACGACTAATTTATCGCCACGCCGGCCAGTACGTGGGCCGCGAAATCATCCGGCTGAAAACCTAGCCAAAATATGAATCCTCCAAGCCTTGCGCCCGGAGGATTTTTTTGTGCTATAATCTCTGCAATTAACCAACTCCTATGGTCAACGCACCAGAAATGCCAAAAATCACCATGCCACCGCCACCGGAAGGCATTGAATCGATCACACCAGAATCGCCTGTAGAACGGTCCGATCGTCTAGAAGGCGAAGCTAAGCGTGAACTAATTGAAACCAGTTTTGAAGATCGTGGTCGAAAAATGGTGAACGAAGTCATCGATTCTTCAATTAATGCCGGCAAAGACGTTTTCTCGCGCCTTCAGAAAGGTACGACCAACGTGGCCACCGGTTTGGGTAAACTATTTTTCAAGGGCTTAGGTGCCGTTGGTTTTGGCGGCAAAGCGAGCGTCGAAACTGGCAAGGCTGTACTGGAAACAATCAACGAAGGACTCTACGATCTAGGGCACGATTTAAAAGTAATGGCGGTTGGCGAAAAATACGAAACACCCGGTGGTCGCACCGTTGAAAGTAAGAGTGCCGGACGCGTATTAATCGACATGGCGCCAGATTTACCAAAAGCAGCTTTCGATGCTTGGGGAGCGGTGTTCATCGAAATGCCGATGACAGTTATTGAGAAGCTTAAAGGAAATCCCCAATACGATAAATTGCTTGCTGACAGCGAAAAACTTTCAGAAGTTGTCGCCAGCGAAGACTACAGCCCGGAAGCGATCGCTCGGGCCGAGCGCGAAGACGCAGAAATTGCTTTCATGAAATTGGAAGCCGAGCAAGCCATGTCACCAGCCGAAAAATTGATGACCAAAACCGGCGAAGGCATCGCTGCGGGCATCGAGATTCTTAAAGCCGCGCCCAAAGCCTCCAAAGAATTAGCCAAATTTGCTGCCAACGACATGTTTATTGAGGTTGGTCAGGGTTTGAAGGACGGCGTTGTTTACATGGCGGAGAAAGCCAGCGAGGCGGCCAAAGACGCTTATCTCTCTGATAAGGCGCAAGCCGGTCGAGCTTTTGAAGGCGCGGTGAGCGTACTCAATAAGACAGCCGATTGGCTGGTAAACCTCGGTCGCTACCAAATTGAAAATAAATCAGAACTTCTCAAAGAAGTCGCCTCAGCCAACGACCATTTGGCAGACGCTGTCAGCAAAAAGAAAATCGAAGTCATCGGTAATCGCCAATTCACCGAAGCTGATCGTCAAGTTTATCTAGAATATCATCGCCAGATGCAGGAAGCTCAGCAGGCCGTGGATGATCTTGAAGAACTGATCGTGATCGACGAACAAGAGCAGGCCGCCTAAAATCAATATATGCCCAACAACACCGCTAAAATCATCGGTATCGTCGAAGCTTCACCACTGCCAGAAGAACGAAAGGCGCTCTACCGAGAAATGCTTAAGAAGGAGGGAGCTACAGCCGCGACCGTTGAAGCGATCAAGAGCGATCTAAGAGGACTAATCGCTGAAAAGTTCGTCGCTGCTGGCGGTGAACTCGATCCAAATGACCCAGATCTAAAAAAGGCTGAGGCTGAATCAGCCCAAGCCTTGCAGAGCGTGCAGGACCGCTACATCGCAACCATGAAAGATTTGGAAGAACGAATCGACAAGGTCATGGGTGACGCACAAACCGAAATTGATAAACTCGACGCCAACCTAGCTAAAGAAGAACTCACGGCTTAAGCCGTGAGTTTCTTTTTACGCTGCGAGTCTTCCTTTTGCTTCAGTGTTCTCAGGTTCTTTCAGTGCCGTGCCAGCCGCCGGTTCCCCATCTGGCGGTTCATCCGGTAAGCCTAAAATTGATTTTAATGTTTCAATAGCCAGAGTAATCTTGGCTTCTACTTCGCCGGTCTCCGCGGAAATTTTTGCCGTATCGATCGGTGCTTCGCCAGCAAAGGCTTTGAGCAAATCGTGATAGACCATTTCGATCATCAGGCGATCGCCCAGCACATTGAAACCCTTCGCCTCAAACGTCCTGGCATTCTTTTGGAACATGCTCATGAATTCCTGAGCTTCGAGTTGCTCTCGATGCGTGGCATCGATATGCCCCTCGCCTTCTGGCATTGGTGCGTTGCGTAGATCGGGTTGACCCATAAAATTTTATTAAATCTTAATCGACACCAACATCTTACACCCCCACCCGGAAATTCACCACGTCGCCGTCCTGCATCACGTAATCCTTGCCCTCGGCGCGGAGCTTTCCCTTGTCTCTGGCACCGGATTCGCCACCGAGCGCCACGAAGTCGTCGTAGGCGATCACCTCAGCGCGGATGTAGGCCTTTTCGAAGTCGGTATGGATTACGCCGGCGGCTTGTGGACCCTTAGTCCCCTTTTTGATCGTCCAAGCGCGGGTCTCATCTTCACCAGTAGTGAGGAAGGTGATGAGGTCGAGCAGTTGGTAACATTTCTTGATCACGCGATCGAGTCCGGATTCTGGTAAGCCGAGTTCCGCTAGAAACATTTTCGCTTCCTCAGCCGGCAAATCGACCAGCTCGGATTCGATCTTCACCGAAATCGGTAAAGCCAGACGGTCAGGACCGAGCGGCGAGGACCAATTAATATCTTTCGCCTCTTCTTCGTCCACGTTGACGACGTACAAGATCGGCTTAGTCGTCAGCAACGTCATATCGCTGACCACCGCCGCCTCTTCATCACTGAGTTCCACCGATCGTGCTAACTGACCTTTGGCCAAAGTTTC
>CAZCLT010000041.1:3066-3635 GCA_964499655.1 uncultured Gammaproteobacteria bacterium
AGTTTCATACCAGCGTTCAAGCACTGATTTCTGCAGTTCGAGTTCCTTCGAAGTTCCAGTTTTGAGTTTTCCTTTCACCGCTTCGAGACGTTTCTCGACACTACCAATATCAGCCATGGCCAATTCCGTCTCAATGATCTCTACGTCGCGCTTAGGATCAACCGAACCATCCACGTGCACCACATTATCGTCTTTGAACGATCGAACCACGTGCATGATCATGTCCACCTCACGAATGTTGGCCAAAAACTTGTTACCTAAACCTTCACCCTGACTGGCGCCTTTAACCAGGCCGGCGATGTCGACGAATTCAATGGCCGTGGGAACAACCTTCTTTGATTTTGACATCTCACTTAAAATCTTCACCCGTTCATCGGGCACTTCCACTACCCCGACGTTCGGTTCAATGGTGCAAAACGGAAAATTAGCACAATCGACCTGTTTTTTGGTCAGCGTTTTAAAAAGCGTCGATTTTCCAACGTTCGGTAAGCCAACAATTCCAACTTTTAACATATTGCCCGAAGTCTAATGGAAATTGACACTTTCGTCCATTTCGGTTAAATTCATGA
>CAZCLT010000041.1:3645-5445 GCA_964499655.1 uncultured Gammaproteobacteria bacterium
AAGACCTTCTTCCTGCTCGTTGGCCTGGACACCTATGCCAACGCCCCCGATCTACCGGCGGTGCCCGGCGCGGCCGATGATTGCCTGGCCATGGAGGCCTACCTGACCCAGACGGCCAAAGTGCCCGGCGATCAGGTGCTGGCCTTCTGCCGCGGTGACGCGGTTCGGGCCCGGCTCTTCTCGACGCTGACCCCGATGGCCCTGCGGATACACACCGGCGATCGGCTGGTGGTGGTCTGGATCGGCCAGGGCGCGCTGATCACGCCAAGTCGTCTCCCGGCCTTCATCATGGCCGATACGCGCTTCAGTGAGGCGATCGACCCGAATTCGGAGACGAGCGCCATCATCAACACCACGGTCACGCCCGAGCTCTTGGACGGATGGTTTCAGTCCTACCTGCCGGCTGGCGTGTTGCGGGTCTACCTGTTGGACGCGATGCACGGCGGTCAGTACCGGGGCCTGGATCTGCAAGGTCCGGTGGCGCACGATTTCCGGGATTTCCCCGGCACGCTCGCCATTTCGGCCAGCGACAGTGGGCCTTCCATGCCCGGCAACCTCCGCCAGAGCTTCATCGCCTGCTGGGGAGCTGGCAGCGATGCCGGCACTCGAGATGGCCTGGTCACGGCCGAGGAACTCCAAACCTGCCTGATCAACCACCTGGCCGGCAGCGGCGAAACGCCCAGCTCTGTCGGGCAGTGGGCCAATCAGCCACTGCTGGCGACGGGACTCGATTCGGCGACTCCTCCCCTGCCCAAGGGGAGGCCGGGAGGGGTTGGAAAACCTGCTTCGGGGAGAGTCGCCAAGTCAGCGATCCGTTGGACCGGTCTCAGCCTGGGCGCCGCGGCGCTGGGCGCGAGTGCCATCACCTACTCGCAGGCGCTGAGCCTCTCGAAGACGTTCGAAGACCCGGAGGCCCACTACCCGGACGAACAGTCGGCCAATGCCGCGCTCGATCGCTACCGCAGTCTCTCCACCGCCACCTATGGCCTCTGGGCCCTGGGCGGTGTCGGCCTGACCGTGGGCGGTCTCACCTTCGTGGTCGGCCCGCAGTCCACCAGCCTCTCCGGATCGTTCTGATCCCACCCCGTTCGAGCCAAGCTCGTTCGGGGCTTTTTTATTGAGAAATCGTAATCTTCTAGATCGGTTGAAGCGTTCACCCCCGGAGCCCCATGATCAACTGTTCCTCGGTTTTCATCTCCCTGATGGCCTGCTTGCCCAGTACGCCAGATGACCCTGTTAGCGTAACGGTCACTGTCACACCACGGCCCGAGCCGACCTTGCTCGAGTTGACGGCCAGGCATCAACGGCTGACCGTCGACCATCTGCAGGCCATAGTCAACCAGGTGCGAACCTACGACCCGGTACTGGCGCAGGAAGCTCAGGCGATCACCGATTCGATCGCTACCATGACACCAGTGGTCTACCTCGGTCTGGATGATCAACATCGGCCGATGTACGAAAATCACACCTGCACCGACTTCTGTCGGCACTACCATGTAGGTGACATTACCTCGCACGGTGGCCAACAGATAATGGGCGTGTGGAATTCCACGATGCGTGGACTTGGGATCAGCACGCTGATCGAGATCGAAGACCCGTATTTCCCTTTTGTCGTCTTCCATGAAGGCTGGCACATGCTCGATCCGATGACGGTCGGCTACACTGAGCCAGATCTTTCCAAGATCGATAAAGCCAATGCCACGCCGATGCCAGCGGAAACCTCAGCTGTGGACTTCGAACTGCGCCTGCTGAACGGGCTGTCCCGTGGTCGCTATCAGCAACTGCTCAGTGGCTGGGCCA
>CAZCLT010000041.1:5455-7733 GCA_964499655.1 uncultured Gammaproteobacteria bacterium
AACGCACAGTCTCCGGGCCCTGGGCGCGAGGCGCTGGTATAGCACGTCGGTGCCCGCGCCGAACGTCGCGGTCGCGGAAGCGCGGTTGGCGGTGGGTGAAATTCTGAAAAAGCGTGGTCGCATGACCAAGTTCACGGCGCCGAGCTACTACCAAATTCTGATGTTCGACCTGAACCGCGAATTAATCAGAACGTCAGAACTCTCTGCCTCGCGCCAAGCACGCGAACTCGAGCTGGTCTACGCCCGTACCGAATTTGCCCTACAGGACCACGCAGCCATCCGACTGGTCGCGCCGTCGCTCATCGACTGGTGGTAAAACCAAATCCCCGCAGCTCTCGCGAGCCACGGGGATCATTTATTACTCTGTTGCTGGTACAGCCTCATCGTCATCCAGCGGCGCTGGCAATTCGCTAGCCGCCTTGCCGGACTGCAATCTTTCCAGACGCTGTTTTACTGCCTCATTGCCAGGGTTATACTTTTCAACCTGTTCAACTAACTCGATCGCTTTGGTGAAATCACCCTTTTGCTCGTAGATGGCTGAGAGAAACCACAGCGCGTTGGAAAAATTCGGGGCGATGGTAATCGATCGTTCTAACTCAGCCTGCGCTAAATCAGATTTTCCTTGGCGCAAATAAAGCATCCCGAGCTGGAAGGAAACACCAACATCGCCGGGACTAACCGCTCGTAGTGATTCCATGCGTGCGATAGCTTCGCTTAGATTTCCCTGTCGCTCGTAAGCGGCAGCTAGATAATAATGTGCTGGCGCGTAATTCGGCTTCAGATCGATCGCCTTTTCCAAATTCAGCGCGGCCGACCCGAGCGCGCTATCACGATCAGCTTTGGCTTGGCTGGCCGTGGCCGGATCTTCGCTTTGAATTAACACGCTCTGTAAATCGGCCTGCATCAAATAAGCCCGACCCAAGGCCACAAAATATTTCGGGTTAGTCGGTGCTAGTTCAACCGCTTGACCGTACGCCTGGACGGCAAAATTGTCCGCTCCACCCACAATCGGAGAAACCTCTCGATAAATATCACCGAGCAATGACCAGTTAACCACTTGCGCCGGCGATAATTCGACGGATCGGCGCGCCGAATTGATGCTACCAGATACCAGGCTCTGAACATCAGCCGCCTTCACGGCCTGGTCAACAGAAATCTCACCCAATTTAATCAATTGCGCGTTCGCTAAATTTCGATAATAAACATCATTCCAACGATTCAATCGAGTCGCGGTATTCAAATCCACAATCACGGTATCAATCGATTGTCCGGACTGGTCATTGGAAACTGCTTTAGCAAAAGCCACTTCGGCGCCATACCGCGATAAAGAAACGAAGATGATCGTGAGCAGACCAACGGATGACAACACGAACATGAAAGCCGTGGCCAAACTCAGCCGAGGTGATTTGGAAAAATCCCAATTCTTTATTGGGGCCGGTGATTGAGCGATGATGATGGCACTGAGCAAAAAGAACAAAAATGTGAGAGTTAAATTCCAGGAATACAGAAAGAAGCCCAGTGCTAGGACTAACCAGCCAGAAAATGCGAGATAAGTCATTTTCCATTCATCGCGCCGCTCGGTTCGCACCAGTTGGGTCACGGCACTGCCACCGACCCAGAACATCATGATCACAAAAAGCAGCGTGCCAAGAACGCCAAACGTTGAAAGCATGGTGATAGCCTGCGAGGCCGAACGATCAAAGCGCGCGTCCCACAGCTGCGTTTCATTAACCGAGAGAGAACGAAACTTGGTGTAATCCATGACAAAAGTGCCAGGACCTGAGCCAAAAAGCCACGACGAATCGCCTAGTGTCTGCGTGGCCACACTCCAGCTGGCACCAAAGGTCGGCGCAACTTCACCTGGTAACCGACCGGCCAGAGGCGAAGGTAGTCCCAAAAAGACCAATGAAAAAATCAACATGCCCATCGGGAGAATAAACGCCGAAGTACTAGGAAAATCCTCGCTCTTAATGAAGGTGAAAGCAAAAGTCACCGCCAAACCAACGATCATTGCCACCCACAATAGCCAGTAATCTAGAGCCAACAAGACAACCAGTGCGGCGATAACCGTGATCACCGAACAAGCCCGTAACAACCAACCACCAAAGCCTTCAAACAACACATGATCACGATCACCACGACCACTAACCAACAATAACCCACAGCCAATGGCGGCCATGGCTACCAAATAAAACCCAAGCGCGTTGGGGGTACCAATGAAACTAGTCGAAATGATCGTTAAGCCAAAAGTTGACAGGCTAACGAAGGTACCTATCAC
>CAZCLT010000042.1:0-7567 GCA_964499655.1 uncultured Gammaproteobacteria bacterium
TATCACCGCCGAAGATAATAACGATAAAGTCCAAACAATTTTTTGCGTGCGAGTTTCTGTTAAGAAGGTAGAACCGACGACTAGCAACAAACCCAAACTCAGGTAAGTCAGAAAACTCGTGTATTCTTGCTGGCTGTGGCCGACCCAACTCAGATACGGTGATAAGGATAATAAACAAGAAACAATGGCACTAGCCAAAAAGACACCGAGTATCACGAACAGACCGCTCGATTTAACTAGGAATGATTTTCTCGCCACCATCAAACCCAACCAAGCCATGACTGAAATCGAAGTAAAAACGAATATCAGTGTCTGTTTATTGAACTCGAGGGGGTCAGCCGTCCAAGGAAAATAAGCTAGAGGAACTAAGCTTTTCGTACCAGGCACCGAGACCGCTTTGATGTTGATTGAAAGGCATCATAGATGCCGTAATTGTATCACGGGGTGGGCGCTGGGTCAGCTACAATCGGAGTTTCGTCGACCGGTGGCACCTCCGTCTGGCTGATACCTGGATCGGCCACTACGACCTCGGGTTCTGGTGTTGGCTCAGGAACTGGGTCGGGCTCGGGCACCATTATCGTATCGGTCACCGGCTCTTCAAAGATGACCGGATCAATGACTGGTTCTTCAACGATCGGTTCGACGACCGGGGCGTCAGTCGTCGGGACAATACCCGGATCCTCCCCTACGACGATTTCGGGCATCACGGCTTCGGGCGCTGGCGTATCGATCACCGGTTCGGGCGCGAAGTCCTTGTGATAAGCCACGACCATCCAGTCGACCGTCACACCATTACTGCCAGCTGGGTCGTTAACTTCAAAGCCATTAACCGTACGATTCAGAGCAAAGAGCTGACCAGTTGGAGCTGAAGGCGTTAAGAAAACGCGATACGGAGCCGTATTAGCAATCACGTCGTTAAATCCTGGATCGATGTCTTCAAAAACCACCGCCGCCGAACCAGCTTGCAAGGTAACGGTGCCCGAAAGCTGAATGGTTGTTTCCCGCGAAGTAACGGCGTACGTTTCAACATCGGTATTCTGATAGGAACTCACCACGCTCGTGAGGCGACCATGAGTGATGAAATCGCCATCTTCTTCGAGCCGCCAAGAATCGCCGATACCAGAGAGCGAACCGATGTTGCTGATGCTGCCGGAATTCATGTTAAGCGCACCGCTCACGTCGAGGCCAGCCACGGTCATCACACCCGAAGCTGTAGTTTCGACTTCGGTAATTTCCTCAACTGGTCCACCATCGTAATAAGACGGTCGGACCACGGCCACGATCACGCCGGTGGCACCAGAGAATGGCTCCATGGCATAACCAACAATCGGACCAGCCTGCGTAGCTTTCATGGCATAACCAGCGCGGGTCGAAGTGGTGAGCGGATCACCGACCGAAATATCGCCATTTTCGCCGGAAACATACGTCGGCACACGACCAGCCAAAGCCACCGGCACATCGCCAGCCGTATTATCACCGGCTAGGAAGCCAGGACGGGTGGAAATAATACCGGCAATTTTATCGTCGTACGGGAGGCCAGTTGATCGGGAAACGTGTTCATCGTCAGCCGAGAAAACTACCACTTCACCCGGCACCAACGGTTGAGTTGAGGGGAACATTTCAGCAAAGTCATAAGAACCGGTGGCCCAACCGGCGGCGTTAGTGCGCATAAAATCACCACCAGGACCACCAGAGCCATCGTAATAAATATACTTTTCGGTCTGCAATACCCCTTGATCTGAGGGATAGAGGTGACCAGAAATCGCCAAATCGCCGCTATCAGTAATCTGAGCGGTGGTTTCATCGAATTCATTCTTAATGGTGACGTTGCCGGAGATTTCCAAATCTGTCAGCACATCAGTGGCTGTACCGTCGGCGAGCAACACATCTTGAGCCTGCCACCCCGGCTGAACAAAGACGCTAATCGTTTCTTGACCGATCGCTGGCTCCAAGGCGCGACCAATCACATAACCAACGCCGTTGGATTTCATGGCGACACCAGGCACCGAAGACAAAGTCACATAATCACCCACGGCCACAGGTCCGCCTTCCTGGTTCACGTTAACTGGAACCTGACCGAGCATGGCCACTGGCACAGATGTGCCTTCCGCTTCCCAATTCTCGTTGGCAGCGTTACCCAGGACCGATCGATTAACTGAGAGCACACCGATCACGCTCGCCGGGTCACTCGCCACCACCACCGAACCATCGGCCTGGATGCCGATTAAATCGCCCTCCGAAAAGTCGGCGTAGGTGCCGGGGAATAATTCAGCAAAGTCCGCACCGCCACCTGAGGTGAGCTGCACACCACCAGCGCCGTTACCTTCGATGGCACCGATAATACCGCCGTCGCCATCAAAAAACTTAATTAAGTCACAGCCAGTAGTTGGGTTAGCGTCAAGACAGGCCTGAATCGAAATACCGTCGTTGGTATCGGCGTTGCCGTCGTTGAAGAAAGTCGCAATAAAATCAGTCGTACCCGTGGCCGTAACCTTCATCGCGATTTGATCGCCATCTTGATTAACCTTGAGGGCCGACCCGGTGCCGTCATGGTCCAAGTAGAGCAAATCACCGGTCGCCGCCAGCTCAGTAATATTAAAGTTTACTAAACCGGTAGTAGTGTTGGTAAAATCCGTTCCTCCGGCCGTGGTTTTTTGCACCATCAAACCGGTGCCCGTCGTCAGCGCATCATAAACGAACTCGGCACCCATGCCAGTGTCCAAACTGGCCGGGCGGACGTCCATCACCGTGCCATTAGTAATGCCCGTACCGTCGATTTCAAATTGATTGTTGACGTAAAGATCACCGGCGCCGGTTGCGAAGTTAACTGCAGAAGGCGTCGATGTATCTTCAGCCCGCAAGGCCGCGCCATAGAAATAACCTGAATAGTTCGCTGTACCACCGCCAGAAGCCGTTGCACGAATACCATAGGCCCTATTAGCCACACCAGCCGAGACCTGCGCCGCGCTGTCGATGCCAAACAGATCGGTTACCGTGCTCCCGGCGCCATTTTCCGTAGCCTTAACACCGATACCCGTTACCGTCGTAACCGTACCAGCCGTCGTCTGGTTTTCAGACTGAACGTTTAAACCGGTTAAGCTAGTACCAGAACCTGTACCGCCGGTAATGACAGCGATCTGCTGTCCATATTTATTTGTAAAGCCAGCACCACTAGCCATCGATTCGCTCACGCCCAAAATCACATCAGGACTAGCAACAGCCGTACCACCAATGGCGGCATGTTGACCGACCGTTAATGAACCATCAGCTTCGATTGAACCAGTCACGTAAAAATCGCCACCACCGACCGCCACCCCTGGCGCACCCGTACCAATACGAACTTCATCGCCCGCGGTCGCATTCAAAACCAACGGTGCGCCAGCCGAATCGATGTTATCGCCATCAACAAATAGATCACCGGTAGCCTCAATATCGCCGGTGGTTCCCTGATCTTTAATCAAGAAAAGACTGTTTGTGCCGTCACGGAATGTAATCGTCCCGGTGTTACCGACATCAAATCTCCAAGCTGTGGCCGACGAAGTCACATCGCCGCCGTTGACGGCTAAGTCGCCGGTGGCAGTAATGTTATTAGACACGTTAAAGTTACCATTCGTACCATTATCCACGATCGAGGCTAAGGTATTAGTACCATCATTAAAAGTAATTGTTCCAGTGTTACCAACACTAAAATTCCAGGCTGTTGCCGTCGATGTGACATCACCCCCGTTCACGGCTAGGTCACCGGTGGCCGTGATGTTATTAGTTACGCTGAAGTTACCAGTAGTTCCATTGTCTACGATCGAGGCCAAGATATTCGATCCATCCCGGAATTGAATGGTGCCAGTATTCCCAACGTCAAAATTCCACGTAGTCGCTGTTGAAGTCAGATCACCACCGTTGACGTGAATATCGCCGGTAGAAGTAATATCATTGGTCACGTTCAGATTTCCGGTGGTCCCATTATCGACAAGCGAAGCTAGGGTATTTGTTCCGTCACGGAAGAACATCGTTCCAGTATTGCCAACATCAAAGTTCCATGATGTTGCCGTTGAGGTTAAATCGCCGCCGTTCACGGCCAGGTCACCGGTGGCCGTGATATTGTTAGTCACCGACAGGTTACCATTGGTGCCGTTGTCGGTAAGGGTCGCTAAGGTATTAGAAGCGTCGTCATTGAATGTGAAACTAGTTGGCGTCGACATTACAAGCGGAATAACGGTAGAGGTAATACTACCGTCATAAAATTTCGTTGAAGCGCCACCGGCCGTAAAACCAACATCGCTAACCGCTTCACCCGAAGCCATGATTCTAAAGACCGAGTTATTATCTGAAAAACCAGAACAGGTCGCGTCACCGGTACAATCAGATTCAATCTGGAAAAGACGATCGTTGGTCGGTGTGGCGTCCTCGTAATCAATCTTAAAGGCATTACCAGTGGTTAAACTACTATTGACCGTCAGCAACATGCCGTTACCAGAGGTTAAGCTGTCACCATCAAGATCAAAAATATTAGCTGTTGACGTTGAAGTATTGATGTCGATCGACGTCGAATCCGTAGTTTTATTGATCGAAATGGAAGCCCCTGCAGTGTTGTCATCGTTAATCACCATGACGCCTGTACCTGAAGCGGCATTTTGATCGAGTTTTAATAGATAACCGCCACTACTAATTACACCGGCGTTAATTGTTGAGACAGCATTTGAAATCGTGACGACAGGTTCTGTGAGCTCGATATCGCCGCCAGTATCTGACACCAGATTACGCGAAAATACGGCCGCTGAACGATCGACCGTCTGCGCGGCTGTAAAAGTAGCGGCGTGCTCAACACTAACTAAATTAGCAGTATCGATCACGGTTGACGAAGAAGTAACACTGAATAACTTACCAGTTGTTAAACTCGATGAACTTAGCGCTACCCCGGTTCCAGAAGTCAACGAATCGGCGACAAAACTTAGACCCGTGGTCGCTAAACCGGCAAAGTTCTGGGTCCAAGTATTTGTTCCCTGGTTCAGAATGAGCGATGCGTCCAAATCTAGAGTATCTTCAAGCTCAGTAAAATCAATACAGTCCCCGGTGTTACATTGATAATCATCGGCCTTAACCGTACCACCAGAAAAAACAAATGAATCAGTAGTATCGTAAGTCAGTGTACCGGTATTGGCATCCGAAGCCTTAAAAATGATGTTGCCGTTGGCGGTGCTGCCATCACCAATGTAAGTCGTCATGGTTCCAACATCGATGCCAAACGCTGCACCAGCTGGCGCCGAACCGCCCACCGCTAAATCATCGGTGAGCGAAGTGAGGTAAGTGGTCGCGCCACCGTCAGTCCATTTGCTGGCGCTGGCCGTGACATCGGAAAGATAAGCTACGGTGCCGGATTCATTCTTAAAGATAATATTCTGATCGGCGGTCGGATCAGTGATGGTGAAGGTCGTTTCAAAAGCATTAGCACCAGCGCCCTCAAAGGTAAGCGGAATCGCACCTAGAAAAATAGCTCCGCTAAAATCATAATCACCTGTGCCTGTACCACCGGTGATGGCCAAAAATTCTGATGAATCAAACCCATCGAGCGTTTGCGAATTCATCGCGTACGGCGCGGCCGTAATCAATTTGCGAGGTAGCAACGTCTCACCCTCCACGATTACTTCCAGGTAAATACTTTCATCATCAGCGAAGGTAGCGTCACCGATGGTCGCAAAGCCATCGCCAGCATCGCCCAAATTCACCGAAAATAATCCGTCAGTCAAGGTAACGGCCATGGTGGTCGTCGTGGTGCAAGAAGATGATGAGTTGGACCAGTAACAAACCGTACCGGCCGAATCATCCACCAACTTAAAAACCATATCAAGCGAAGCATCAGCCACTGGCACACCGTTACCATCTAAAATTCGGCCTTGATAAGTAACAATGTTATTTGGATCAACAGCCAAGGCTGGTCGCGCTAAAGAGAACACGAAACCGATCACGAATAACGACGTGATCGTACGCAAAAACAGTGACCTCCGGAAACTTTTCATAGCTGCACAGACATTATACAGCAGGACGAATAGGAACGTCGATGGAAATTAACTCAGGCTTGGGCTTGGCCTTATAATCAATCGGTCGTACTTCCGTTTTCTGGTATCCGCCATGTTCATAAGTGGTGTAATACTCGTTGGCACCGACCATGAAAGCGTACCGACCTTGAGCATCGGTCAGTGTGGATTCGACTAGCTTGTTGTATTTTGGTTCGAACAAACGAACCACGGCATTGGGAACGGCCTTCTGAGTCTTTTCGTCGTACACGATCCCCCACCCTTTGCGTTTTTTTGGTTTGACCAAAATCTGTGTCACCAAGTAAATAACCAGGTTAACAATGAACAAGCTGACACTGAGCAAACTCGGCGAGATAACCACAACTACAAACGAAGCGATAACGCCGGAAATAGCCACTAAATGCTGGAAGATTCGCAGGAATCGTGCCCAGCGAAGATATTTGGCAGTTTGTTTGGCTGGTTGATCGGCGGGGTCGAGTGGTACGTTAGCTGCGATAATCGCATCTTTCTGATCAACAATGATTGGCCCACCAGAATATATGTCCAAATATTTTCCATCCTCACGAACGCCGACGATGTAAGCACTTGGAAAAACAAAACCGTTTTTAATAATTTTAATCGAATACGTCCCGGGGTCGACTTTGAAAAAATAGCGCCCTTCTTTATCGGTAACCATCGTCCGAACGATTTTTCCGGCCTGGTCGAATAATCTAACGATGGCTAAGTCAATAGGAACTTTGGTGTAGGCATTATAAATAACACCGAAAGTTTGCCGACGGCGACGAGCAAAGAATAAAATCGGCGCGGAGAAAATGTATTGCAGCAATGGAAGTAGCCCAAATGAAGTCGCTAGAATACTGGTAGCGATCGCCGCCGTTACCGCGGCCAATGGCAGAGCTACGTCGGCAGTAGCTTGCGCGGCCGGTGAATTAATAATCGATTCGATGAGTCCAGGTTCTTCGGCGGGTGGAACAACCGGTTCTTCACCTGGGCCAGGCTCTTCTGGTTCGATCGGCGGGGTGACTACTTCCGCTTCACGTTGCAATTGAATGAGTGGCGCTAGAATATTATTGGTCACCGTTCTGGTGACTTCGTCATCAACATAACCACTCTTACCCGCCGTGACAACATAGGTACCGTTGGGCACATACCAAGCGATGGCACCAGTACTGCCAGTCAGCACTGGGTTGGCCTGGCCGTAAGCGCGAGCATTCCACTGGGTACGCGCACCACCATCAAGCGAGTAAACAATCACCACCGCGCCTTCGACCGCTGTGCGCTCGCCATCAATAACTTCGTACACCTGCCCCGATTCCGTAATCGTGGCCGCAAAAATCTCAGTGATAACTGAGCCATCGGCATAGGTAACCATGATAGTCAAAGTTTCGTCCGTCGTACCCACTGGCAGAGTCACGGTATATTCGCCTGGAACCGTCGATGTCGGACTAAGCGTCTCATCACCATACGTCACCACCACCGAAGTAATTGATGCTGGATCGGAGGCCGAAAAATTAGCCGTCGCCTCTTGCCCAGAG
>CAZCLT010000043.1:0-832 GCA_964499655.1 uncultured Gammaproteobacteria bacterium
GGATCAGGAAGGCCGTACCGGCCACCACGTGCGCCTTGCCAGCGCAATTGACGGTGCCGGGGGGACAGGCGATCGAGGCGACCACCGGCGGAACCACAGGCGGCGGCGAAGTCTTGGGCACTTCGGCAGCCACGGCCGTGGCGATCACCGGCTTGGGCGGTTCGTATCCCTCCCACGGCCAGTGACATTCGCTCGCGTAGGCTTCCGGCGTTTCCGCCTTGGCCAGCGCGAGATCGTTGATCTCTTCGCCGTAGCCGCATTCGGTCCAGGGTTCGCAATCACCCTGCCAGTACGGACTACCGACGACCGTCGGGCCGATACTCAGATCGGCCCCTACGGCCACCACCGGCGGTGGCGTCACGGTGACCGTCACCGGTGTCGGCTTGACGATCGGCGCCGGCGCCGGTTCCACCTTCACGACCTTGATCTCCTGACCGGTCACCACTTCTTCGGATTGCTCCGGGAAATAGATCACGGTACAGGTGGCCAAGGCCACGGCGAGAGTGCCGCACAGTACAGCCACCAGCGGCCAGCGTGATTTGGGCGCTGGCTGGTGGAATTCGTGCGCGGCGTCTTCGCTGATGGGCCGGTTGTGGAAGCCGTGCACATCGGTGATCTCGCGGCGGCGAGTGCCGTCGGGCTCTTCGTAGACATCCTCCTCGCCGTCTGCCCAGTTGGCAGCCACCGGAACTTCGTCGTCCGCTGGCGGTTGGGCCGGTGCCGGGACCAGCGTTTCACCATCCGGCACGGCGGTCGGGTGGTCTTCCGGCTGATCGCTCCAGTCCTGCCTGGCCTTCAGATCGGCATCGGGTTCGGCGCCGAAGAGATCTTC
>CAZCLT010000043.1:842-7493 GCA_964499655.1 uncultured Gammaproteobacteria bacterium
CGGGTTCGGCGTCGATCGCGACTGAGGTCAACCGTCTGGGGGTCGGCACGTCGCTTGCATCTTCGGCAGCGACCAGGGTCGGGCCTTCGCTTTCGCTGGGGCCGCTTGGCGTCGGCGCGTCGGCGTCACTCGCCTCATTGCTGACAAGTGTCTTGTTGAGCTGTTCCAGCGAAAAGAGACTTCCGCTGAGGCCCGAGAGCTTCAGCTGCGCGGCTTGGACGTCCGGATCATCGCCGTACAAATCCACCACCAGGTCATCTACCTCGATACCGAGATCTTTGTTCTGAGCCGTGATGGCCACGCCGAGGTCGGACAGGGCGTTGGCTGCGGCTGTGGCTACCAGCTCGCCATCGCGGAGCTTGGCGGCGATTTCGGCCACGCGAATCGACAGCGGTCGGACATCACGAAGGGGACGAGGGGGCATGGGAACTCCTAGGAAATGAAGGAACGACTGACCGGTGAGATTAGCAGAAAATGGGGAAGTTGTAAAGAGAACCCGTCCTTCACTGGAAAGCTACGGAGGGTTATTTTCTGGGTGCAGAAAATAAAAAGACGAGGTCCACATTTCTGTGAACCTCGAGTCGCCGGTGAGGGCGAGGAGACTAGACGTCGTCGAGCCCGAACGGGTCGGGATCGGCGGGCGGCGCGGCCGGCGGGGCCGTGTTGGTCAGCGTCGGGGGCGACGTCGACGTGTCGACGCGCACCTCGGTGGTGCTGGTGGTCGTGCTGACCACGGGCGCGGCGGACTTGTTGGGCTTGTCGCCGGCCTTCTGGTAGGCGCTGGCCGCCAGACGGTAGGCCTCCTCGGCCGTGATCCCGTCGGCGGGCGTCGCCACCGGCCGCTTGCCCGTCTCGCAGTCCGTGCCGTCCGCGGTGCGGTAGAGGCAGGTGACGGCCACGGGGCAGTCGCCGGTCGGGGCCGTCTCGCCGTCCTTGGGCTGGAGGCAGCTCATGGGGACGAACTCGCCCTTCTGCGGCCCGGAGGCGACCTCGCAGTAGGCGCCGTCGTCGGCCCGGCGGACGTTGTCGACCATCCACTGGAAGCGGGTGGAGGACTTCTCGTCCTTGAAGGCCAGCGCCAGGGTGGTGCCGTGGGCCGCGAAGTGGGCGGCGTTGCCGGCGCAGGGCACGGCCGGGACCTCCACCACCTCGGCGGCCGGGTCGACCTTGGGCTTCTCGGCCGGGGTCGGGGTGGAGCCGGGGTAGTCGCAGGCGGGGAGGAGCAGGGCGAAGAAGAGCATGGGAATCTCCGAAGGCGTGAGCTCTAGTACCACCAGGATCGGTGATCGGTGCCCCTGAGCTGGGGGAGGCACGACGGGATAAAATAGCAAAATCGGGGACAAAAGTCAATAGCTAGCTTGTAGGAAGTAGCTTGTAGCTTGTAGGTAAAACAAAAACCGGCCCGGAAAGGCCAGTTTTTGCTAATAATTACTTGGAAGCGAGTTCGACCACTTTCTTGAACACCACTGGGTGCTTTTCGCCGAGCGTGGCCAAGATTTTGCGATCGATTTCGATATTCGAGTTCTTCAGGAGGCCGATCAGCTTGGAGTAGGTGGTGCCCACTTCACGAGCGGCGGCGTTGATTTTGAGCGTCCAGAGAGAGCGGAATTCGCCCTTCTTCTTTTTGCGATCGCGGAAAGCCATTTTACCGGCGTGCAGCATGGCTGGGCGCGCCAAACGAATCAGGTTTTTGCGACCCCATTTATAGCCCTTAACTCGGGCCAAAAGGTTTTTGCGACGTTTGACGTGTTGTGTACCGCGTTTAACTCGAGGCATATCGTTTAGGCGTGAGACATTTTATTAGCCACCAGCTTCTGGAGCGTGCTAGGCACGTTCACGTCGCGGCGCTTGTTGCGACCGACTTTGCCGGTTTCGCGCGAGTTAAAATGGTTCTGCCCAGCCTTGCGCTTGAGCATTTTGCCATTTTTAGTGACCTTGATGCGCTTGGACAAGGCCTTAGTGGTCTTCAATTTCATACCGGCCGATTCTACTTTATTTAGGAAAATGCGTCAAGAAATCAACCTAAACTCGGGCGATGATCATCTGAATCTTGCCGTTCAAGTTCTTGGCTGGAGACTCAATTTTGAGCGGGTAATCCTTAGAAAGCAGTTCGTAGAATTTGGCGAAGATTTCCAAGGCACGTGCTCCGTGAGCTTTTTCGCGACCGCGCAAGATCATTTCGGCGCGCACCTTGTTGCCTTTTTCCAAGAATTTCTTGGCCTGGTCAAGGCGAATCTGCAAATCGTTGTCGCCGATGCGTGGTGACAGGCGGATGCCTTTGACTTCGACTTCTTTCGACTGCGCCCGCTGTTTCTTCATTTCTTTTTCCTTTTGATACTTGAACGAGCCGAAATCGATAATCCGGCAAACTGGCGGCTCGGCCTTAGGGGAGACTTCGATCAAATCTAGTCCCTGCTCAATCGCTAAATTGATGGCGTCTTTTGTTTCCATGACGCCGCGCATTTCTCCGGCGGCATCGATCACTCGAACGGTTGGCGAAGTAATACCTTCGTTAATTCGAAAACCTGGGATGGCGAACTTCGGCTTGCGTTGGCGATGGCGATGGATGCGCATTGTCGTGGAATTAAATAAATAAACTGGTGGACCTGAAGGGAGTTGAACCCTTGTCTGGTCAGGGAATCGGCAAAGATAGTTCCAAGCTCAGCCACGCCTGTTTACGTTACTGAATAGAGGCGTAGCGAAAATTCAGTAAGCGTTGCCAATCGCGATCTTTGATTCCTAAAGATTGGCGACCTAGGAACCGCAGCCCACTATATTACACCCGTGTTCCCAAGGGCGGGCGCCCCAGGACGGATGGTCCATGGCTATTAAGCGACGGACAGAGAAAGCGCCGGCAGACGGAACGCCGAAGCGACCGCTGATCGGAGCTTTGAGAATGTATTCGCAGGTATTCTCGTGCCACTTTTTACGGAGATTGGCGCTCCGGCTTGATCTGTTGTCGAACCGCACTGCCATCGATACCTGGCAGGCCCCGAATATTTCCGATCGGTCGGAAGCATTCGGGGACCGCTAGCTGTTTTTCATCTGTGCTCGGGCTTCCCGATCCAGTTCGCGTTTCTTGATCGTGGCGCGCTTATCAAACTGCTTTTTTCCTCGAGCCACGGCAAACTCGACTTTGATCAAATTTCCCTTAGTATAAACACGAATTGGCACAATGGTCAACCCTTGTGCCTCTTTTTTTCCAGCTAAACTTTTCAGCTGTCGACCACGCACTAATACTTTACGATCGCGGCGCGTGTCGTAATTATCCTGCGTTTTGCCAGCTGGCGCGTACTTTCCGATGTGCGCGTTCTTCAAAAAGAGCTCACCGTTTTGAATCGTCAAAAAAGCGCCTTTCAAGCTGACGTGTCCAGCTCGAGCTGATTTAACTTCGGCGCCAGATAACTTCAAACCACCTTCAATAATTTCAAGAAGGTCAAAATCAAATTTAGCTCTGGGATTTACGGCGAGCGAAGACATCGGTGATATAATAGTCGCAATCTATGGATAAAGTAAATCTCGATCATCATCGAACTTATTTCCCGTTTATTTTGGTGGGGCTTTCTGTTTTGTTGGCCGTCGGCCTGTATGCCTTTTATTCCTCTCGACCTTCCGGTCCGTCTGGTCCTTCCCCTTTCCAAGGGGAAGATAGATGGGGTTCTGAATCTGAGACGATGACGCCCACCCACGATGGGTACGTTGCCGCGACCGCTTCGGTTATCGCTGCCTTCCAAGCCGATCAAAATGCGCAGCGCGCTTACGATCAACTAATTCAAATCACCGTACCAACTGCCGATCAGGGCACCCACTTGGAATTAGTCATCATTTTTGGTAAGTTCTTGGCCGGCGAAACAGTTATCGCTGAAGCTCGCTACCAAGCGCTCAAACAGACCATTACCTGGCTGCCATGATTTTACTTCATCGTCTGACATCGTTTGCAGTGGCCGCGGTTTGTGCCGCGGGCTTTTTGCTGATTATTTTACTGCCAGATTTAACCTGGTGGTCAATGTTAGGGTTGTTGATCTTGGTGCCTTTATTATTTGCTCGGTTACTAACCTGGGATTTTAAACGTTTTTCTTTTTGGATATTTCTGGGAACGCCTTTTTTGTTCTTAGTGTCTTCGTTGTTTTTGTTTCTTTTTCTAGAGGGTAATCCGCTGAAAACTTTTTTAGCCGTCGCGGTGACTGGTGGTCTTTGGTTGTACGCAGAAAATCTTTTCTCTTTTTACCATTTACCTAGTACCTATCAGGCTTACAGTTTGGAATATTTGTCTCTGGTTCTTTATTTAGTCAGCGCCTTCTTGTTTACGAGTGGCGCTTACGGTGTGCAGATTTTTTTGCAGCTGCCAGCTTGGGTCCCGGGATTAGCGGTTTTTTGGGCCACTTTATTTTCGACCGTGGGCGTGTTTTGGGTAAGTAAGGTGGGTTCTGAAGTGAGTACGCGCTTTGCCGTGGCTGGTTCCATTATCTTAACGGAACTATATTTGGTTCTAGCGATGCTACCGACCAGCTTCATGACCAACGCGGCCATCTTTACCACGGCGCTGTATTTATTCCTCGGCTTGTCTCGGGCCCACGTTTTGGATAAGTTGACGGGCGTGGTCCTGAAACGGTATTTAATTACCGGCGGTTTATTATTGATTGTAGTTTTTGCGACCTCACGTTGGATTTAATATGAACATCAAATCACCACTTTCGATAATGACGTTAACGATTTTGCTCGCCGTGATCGGTGGAGCTTTGGCCGGCGTGACGGCTTCGGTTTTTACGCAGGAGTCGCTTAAAGATTATCTGCAGACGCTCACCAATAGACCGGACGTTGATTTAATTTCACAAGTAAAACCCGAATCTTTACCCGGCACTTACGAAGAGGCGCTCGCTAAGGTCGCAGAAATTGCCTCGCCAACCGTGGCCGTGATGCGATCGAAATCCACCGATAGTGTTAATCCGCTGTCTTGGCAGACCGATACTGTTTCGGATCGTTCCGGTGTGGTGGTCACAAGTGATGGGTGGATTTTATTTTCGCAACCGATGGATTCGTCTTGGTTGCCGACGGTGGGGAATGCCGAAGTGTCGGTGGGCGGAGAACGTTATGCTATCAAGCAAATCGTTACTGACCGTTTGACTAATTTAATCATGGTTAAAGTTGATGGCCAGAATTTGTCCGCGATCCCATTTGGCACGACTCACGAATTGCGTAGCGGCGAATTTGCTTTTGGTTTGCCCGATGCGCAGACCGTGCGACCAACCAGCGTGATTGATGTGGCGGTGGTTCAGGCGGCGGTGTTGCCGGCCGAAGAATACGGTTTAATCTGGACGATCGATGAAGTGAACGTGATCAGTCTGCCGATCACCAACGCATCGGGGGAATTAATTGGTTTGGCTGATGCCGGTGCGGTGACTTCGCTCGATCAGGTGCTGCCATTTGTCCAATCGGTTTTGAAAGATGGGGAAGCACGCTATGCTGGACTGGGCGTTCAGGTAGCCGACATCAATCAAATTATCAACCTCGATTCCAGCCTGAAGATGAATCAAAAGGAAGGCGCTTTGGTGAGTGTGTTGCCAAAAGGTCCGGCCAGATCGTCAGGTTTGAAAATTTTTGATTTGATCACCGCGATTGACGGCGTACCAGTGACCTCAACGGAAACAGTCGCACTACAACTCAAACGTTACGCGCCTGGCACCAAAGTAAAATTGACGGTGCTACGCGCCGGCGTTAGTTCGGAAATTGAAGTTACGCTCGGGGACTACGCCGATTTGGTATACTAGAGGCCTATGGCCTATCAATACACTCGTCTCACGCCCGTGCTTTCGGGTTGGCCGACGATTTTCTTTGCCTGCGCGATCGGCTTATTGCTCGGCACGGTGTTGTCTTTCTTGCGACCATTGGAATACAGCTCAAAAACTACTTTGCTGATTACGCAAGAATTAGGCGCGGTGGACGCTTACACGGCCAGTCGCAGTGCCGAACGTATTGCTGATGATCTGGCGAGCATTGTTTATACTTCGACTTTTTACGGGGCGGTACTGGACGCGGGCTACGAAATCGATGAAAGTTATTTCCCGAGCGACGAAATTAAGAAGCGTAAAAAGTGGGAGAAGACTGTGACTGCTTCGGTGGTGCGCGGCACAGGATTGCTAACGATCGTTGCTTATCAGCCTGATGTTGATCAGGCTCAACTCATCGCCAAAGCGGTTTCGCACGTGTTGGTGACCGAAGGTTGGACGTACACTTCCGGTGGCGACATTACCATCAAAGTGGTTGATGAACCGCTCAATTCGCAGTGGCCAGTGCGACCTAACGTTCTGCTCAACGCGTTTTCTGGTTTGATTTTGGGCGGCCTGGCCGGGATTGGTTATATTTTGATTCAGGTGGAACGGGTGAAGCGTCGCCATCAGGTGATGCACGAGGAGTAAAACAAAAACCCCCTGGGAAGGCTCGGTGGGTACGAATCGCGACGAGGAGGAGGCGTCACGACCGTTCCATCGAGCCCTCTCAAGGGGCTTTCAATGAGAGAACCCTATCAATCGTCTGACATTATGTCAAACGATTTTTTTGCTTTAAATCCTTGACAATTTCGTTCAAAGCTGATAGGTTCGTCGGTCAGCGTTCCTTCCATGTTCAACCAGGAGTCTGCCATGATCATCGCCC
>CAZCLT010000044.1:0-7015 GCA_964499655.1 uncultured Gammaproteobacteria bacterium
TCGGTGCCGAACACTGCTTCTTGCTCGGTAAGGGCTTAAGCGAACCGATCGCTCGCGAAGGCGCGCTCAAAATCAAAGAGATCACCTACATTCACGCCGAGGGTTACGCCGGTGGCGCCCTAAAGCACGGCCCGTTCGCTTTGATTACGCCAGGTACACCGATTATTCTTTCGATCCTAGACGATGTTCACGCCCCGCTAATGCGCATCGCCGCCGAAGAAGTCCGTGCTCGCGGCGCTTTCACCATCGTCCTGACCGACAATCCCAAACTAGCCGAAGGCGTGGCCGATGAAACCATCGTAATTCCAAACAACGGTTCACTGACCGCCCTGGTAAGCGTGGTTCCTCTCCAAATTCTCGCTTACGAAATCGCTGTACTCAAAGGGCTAAACCCCGACAAACCAAGGAATTTAGCAAAAGCGGTGACGGTGGACTAACTTTGTAACCACTTCTCATCCTGACGCACCAGAAGTTCGCTGGCTCGCAGTGGTTCGGCCATGATTTGTTTAACAACTTTTTCCATTCTGGAAGATTGAGCGCCTTTAACTAGAATAACATCACCTTTTTGAACGATACGATCCAAATATCGTCCAGCTTCGTCAGCTGTGGCAAACCATTCGATGTGTTCACCGTCCATCCCAGCTTCCTTGGCGCTTTCGACTGCCTGTTGCATATCTGGCCCAACAGCGACGAACAAATCAGCGCACTGTGCCACTTGCAGTCCGATCATCCGGTGTTCCTGGTCCGTATACTGACCAAGCTCGGCCATTTGACCCAGCGTAGCAATGCGACGATCCCGATCTTCGCCTGGCGTGAACATTTTGAGCAGCTCTAAGCCGCTTTGCATAGCTGCTGGCGCCGCATTGTAGCTATCATCGATGATGAGTGATCCTTTGATACCAGGCATTGGATTTAAACGTCCAGGCACTGGTCGATAGCTTTTATTCAAGGCCGCGGTCGCCGTCGCCACATCCACGCCAAACTCAGTGCCGACGACGATGCCGGCCAAACAAGCCATGAGCGGCGCGTAACCCAAACAATTCGTCAGTTTAAGCTCGCCGACCACAGTCCCGTTTTGCGCGATCTCGGCACTGGTCACCGCGAACACTTCACCTGGATCAAAACTGTCATCGAGACGAGTTTGTAAGCGCACATTTTGAATCGCCAAGTCCGCCGACCTCGAACCGTAAGTGACAACTTTGGCACTGGTCGCCGAGCTCATGGCCATCACCTTGGGGTCATCAGCGTTGAGTACAGCCAAACCATCAGCCGGCAAACTGGAAACGATTTTAGATTTCTCCTGCGCTAGTTCATCAACATCCTTGAAGTAGGCCGCGTGCACGGTCGATAAACCGGTCGCCACACCAACTTTTGGCGGCGCCAGCTCACAAAGCGAGGCGATATCACCCGGGTGGTCAGCGCCAAATTCCAGCACCAACATCTCGGGGTAATCTTTCGCCAACGGACCGTATAAAACTTTCAACCAACCACCAACTGATCGGCCGGGACTGTCCACGCCCAAGATGGTTAGTGGCACGCCCAGTTCGTTATTGAAGTTCTTTTTGTTGCCGCGAACGTGGTGCTTGGTAGCCAGCACCATCTCGATCGCCTGCTTGGCCGAGGTTTTACCCATCGAACCGGTCACAGCGACAATTATTGGCTTTTTCTCGGCTAAAACCCGCTTCGCACGTGCCTGCAGCTTCTTAATAACCAAGTTTCTCATATGGCGATTATTGTAACACGCCTCCCCTAACCCCTCCATAAATGGAGGGGAGTCGATAATTAATTATCGAGAGCGGAGCCTGGACGGAATATTCGTATCGAACGACTGAGGAACTGCTCGGCGTTCACTGGCGTCACCTCTACTTCGTCCTGGGTGACCACGCCAGTCGATCGCCGAGCCCGATGGAGTGAGAGACGAATATTCCGGACAGGCGGAGCGATTCACAGGGCAACCACATGGGGCTGCCCCTACTCGAGGGGGCGGTTTGGTGGCACCTCGAAATACTTGAGGATAAAGGCGGCGAGTTTGCCGAAGACTGGTGCGGCCGTGGCATCAGCCCATTCTGATGATCGGGGATGATCAAGATAAACGACCATGGCAAATTTTGGATCCTCGACCGGCCCAAAACCGGCAAACGTCCCCTTAGTAACACCGACCTCGTAACCGCGGCCGCTCGCCTTCGCCACCTGCGCCGTACCGGTTTTGCCGGCAATGTAATAACCCGGCACCCGCCCTTTTTGACCGTGACCATTTTCCAGCGTGGAAACCATCATCGCGCCGATGGTCGTAGCGGTTTTTTTATTGATCACCTGGCGGATCGCTTTTGGCGTTCGGACTTCGACGGTTCCATCTGGCGAACGTATTTCCGAAACGATGTACGGCTTCATCAGCATCCCCTCGTTGGCAATGGCCGCGTAGGCAGCCGCTAATTGCAGTGGCGTTGAAGTGAAACCTTGTCCGTAACTGGCCGTAGCAAAATAAATCTCTGATGAATTATCAAGTGCTTCGATGGTGCCGCTGGCTTCGGTATCTAGCTCAATACCGGCCAAGGTACCAAATCCGTAATCAGTCAGCACTGCCTTTACGGCGTCTTGTCCGATCTTACGTTCCACATAAACCATTCCAGTGTTGAGCGAATCTTCCAACACCTGAGTCATCGTGACCCAACCGTGAGCTTTCAAATCTGAATTACGGATCGTGTAATCATCAACCTGTACTTCACCCGTATCTTCAAAACCACTCGTTGGTGACAGGACGCCCAAATCAATCGCTTTAGACATCACCAGCGGTTTAATCACTGAGCCAGGCTCATAAGCGGCAAAAATCGCTTGATTATTGAATACCGAAATATCCGTCACCTCGCCATAATCCGCGGGATCAAAATCTGGATACGAACAGATGGCAATCACCCGCCCGGTTTTGGGGTCCAGCACGACCAACGCGCCACCGTCAGATTGTGTTTCGTGTACCCCTTCGGCTAATAATTTGCAGGCTTCGTATTGAATGGTTCGATCAACGGTGAGTAAAATATCCGCGCCGTCTGTCGCTGGCTCTAAAGCTCCGGTGCCTAAACCGATCCACCTCCCAGCGGCATCAGCATTCACATCCAAAAATCCATTCTGTCCGGCTAACTCTTCGTTAAAATAACCTTCTAAACCGTAATGCCCGACCCAACCCCGCTCTTCGCTCTGGCCCAAGAAACCCAACAGGTGCCCACCAAAATTACTTTCAGGATAAGCTCGATCCGGTTCCAGCACATAACTAACACCATCAAGATTAGCGTCTTCGATTCGATCTAGCGTCTCCTGCGGCACTTTACGTTCGATCGGTTCGTAAGGGTCATCGCCTTTTGATAATCTGGCCAGCAAGATGTCATACGCCGTCGGTTCCGGCGGCTCGATGGGTTCGGTGGCGATCTCTCCTCCAACAGGAGGAGTCGGAGGAGGTGCGGGAAGCTCGTATCCCAAAATCTTGGCGAGCACCTCGGCGGTCGCCGTAGGATCTTTCACATCGCGCGGCACGGTGTAAACAAAACCACGATATTCGTTGGTCGCCGCCAAATATTCGTTCAAAGGATCCATCCAATCAGTCACTAAAATATTTCCTCGTTGCGCAATTAGTTCTTGGTAAAAAGCATGTTGATCAGATGACAACGCTTGGTAATATCCGGCCTGTACCACTTGCAATAAATATAACCTCCCAACAAACAAACCGAAAATAACGATAAAAAAACAACGGATAGCGCGTAATCGCCACCCGTTATTTTTAGCTGACTTTTGTGCTTGTTGGGCGCGAGTCATTCTAATTTATGGAAGTTGTAATAAATCTTCGGGAATTTTTTCACCGATTGAAACCACGTCATCACCGGTAACTTCAGATGCCATCACACGCAAAAGCGAACCGTTAGCCGCCTCGTATTCACGCCAAGAAACTAATTCTTCTTCACCATCTTCATCGCGTACCCGAGCCGAGCTATCATAAGAAAACTCATACTCATCACCAGCGTAGAGCACCACGTCTTTGGAGTTCGCGATGTCTTCTTCGATGTCAGAAAAAGCGATTACTTCTTCTGATTCTGGATCGATGGAAACCCACCGACCGTCGCTGGCATGAGCCCAATAGACCGATTCACCCGTTTCTAATATGACCTGATCAATGGTCACTGGTTCAAATGTTTTGCCGCCGATGACGACGGGATCAAATTTATTAATGACTTCGAGGATTTCCTGAACACGCATAAAATTTTAGATGGTTTAGAAGCAGTATAACAAAACTTTTTTAATAATCTAGCCCTGGCCGCGCCATCACTCCTGAATAGAAATAATGTCGCTCCAATTTCATTTCAGTCACCAGATGAGCTCGTTCCAACAGCGCTGGTGGCGGGTTACGGCCGGTGAGAATCAACTCAACATCCGGATTTTTACCGTCGACCACTTCGAGCACCGCGGCGATGCCGAGCATTCCTAGGCTGATCGTCGAATTAATCTCGTCGAGAATCACCAACTGATACTCGCCGCCTGTTAATGCCTGCCGCGCAATTTCCAGTCCTCGCGCCGCTTCCTCTCGATCGACATTATTAATCGAAAAGTCAAAACGGTTGGTCACCGGATCAATTCGATCTCGGCCGGTAGGCCAGAAATCGATGTTGGAAAGCTGTTTCAGGATTAGACGTTCGTTATAATGCGTTTCGCCGCCCTTGTCAAAATAAATGATGGCGACCTTTTTGCCCGCCCCAGCACAACGAATAGCCTGACCCAACGCGGCCGTCGTTTTTCCCTTACCTTGGCCATAAATCATTTGGATCAGGCCGTAACCCTGCCGACCCTTAATCCGTTCGTCTAAAATTGGTTGTTCAGACATAGCAATTTTGATGATAAACGAAAACGAGGGGTTTGTCCCCTCGTCATCGGTCGTGAAACATGGATCAAGAGCAGCCCGACGTTGAACCGCAGTTCAAACATTTGTAGCAAGCCGCGTTACGCACCATGATGGAACCACAGCTGTCGCAGGCTGGCGCATCGGAGGTGTTGTCGAATGTAGACGTCATGTTGAACAGGTCAGGCTGGTCGGATTTCGCCTGGCCGATACCTGGATCGGCCACTACGGCGACTTCCTCCTTCACCTCATCCACCACGTTATTAATCCCGACTTTTTTTTGATCTTCAGGTCCGAGGAATTTTAGCGCCATCCAACGGAACAAGTAATCAACAATCGATTTAGCGACGCGAATATTTGGATTGGAAGTAAACCCAGATGGTTCAAATCGCATGTGAACGAACTTATTAACCAAGACCGGCAATGGAACGCCGTACTGCAAACCGATGGAAACCGAAGTGGCAAAAGCATCCATCAAACCGCTGATCACCGAACCTTCTTTAGACATGGTAATGAATAGTTCACCCGGCTTGCCGTCATCGTAAAGACCGATGGTGATATATCCCTTGTGCGAACCGATCTGGAATTTGTGTGTGATGGCGCGACGTTCATCTGGCAACCGGCGGCGGCGTGGCGCATTGGATTCAGCTTTGACGGTCACCGTTGGTACGGTTTCAGCCACGACCTGTTTGGAAGCATCCTTTTCTTTTGAAGTGGTCAGTGCCTGCTGACGCTTCGAACCGTCGCGGTAAATAGCGATCGCCTTGAGTCCCATTTTCCAGCCCTCCATGTAAACTTTTTCAATCTCGGCCACCGTTGCTTCATTGGGCATGTTGACCGTCTTGGAAATGGCGCCGGAGATAAACGGCTGAACAGCACTCATCATGCGCAGGTGACCCATGTAATGAATCGTTCGGGAACCATTCTTGGCTTTAAAGGCGCAATCAAAGACGGAAAGATGTTCGGGCTTGATGTGTGGCGCGCCTTCGATCGTGTCTTGCTTATCAATGTGTGCCAAAATTTCTGCCGATTGTTCCGACGTATAACCCAGTCGAGTCAAAGCTTCTGGCACCGTGTTATTAACAATCTTCATCATGCCACCACCTACCAACCACTTATATTTGACCAAGGCGATGTCTGGCTCAATACCAGTGGTGTCGCAGTCCATGAGAAAGGCGATGGTGCCAGTTGGCGCGAGCACGGAAATCTGCGCGTTGCGCATACCGTGCTTGGTGCCATGATCCAAAGCGTTGTCCCAACTCTTGCGCGCTTCGAACATCAAATCGGCTGGCACGCCCTTAGCATCCATTTCGTACGAAGCCTGGCGGTGCATGCCGATCACTTCCAACCACGGCTCACGGTTCAAGGCGAAACCAACAGCCGGAGCCAAGCGCTCGGCGATTTTGGCGCTCTGGTAATAAGTGTGGCCAGAAAGCAGAGACATAATGGCGGCGGCCAGATTGCGACCTTCGTCAGAATCGTAAGCCAAACCACGGCTCATCAGCAACGCACCCAAATTAGCAAAGCCGATACCAAGCGGTCGGAAATCATGGCTATTCTGTTCAATGGCTGGCGTTGGGTAGCTGGAGTTACCAACCAAAATTTCCATGGCCGTAATGATCACGGCGCTCGCGCTCTTAAACGATTCAGAGTCGAATTCCTGCAAGCCATTCACATCCTTGCGGAATTTCATCAGGTTTAAAGAAGCTAAATTGCAGGCTGTGTCGTCCAGGAACATGTACTCTGAACATGGGTTGGAAGCATTGATCCGATCGGTATTCTTGGCCGTGTGCCATTTATTGACCGTTGTATCGTACTGAATGCCCGGGTCACCGCATTGCCAGGCCGCCTCAGCCATCTTCTTAAACAAATCGCGCGCCTTATATTTGAGCGATTCTTTGCCAGTAGTAACTTCGTGGGTGACCCATTCCTGATCGGCCTCGACTGCCTTCATGAAATCATCGGTGACGCGCACTGAATTGTTCGCGTTCTGGAAAAAGACCGAACCGTACGCCTCGCCGTCCATGGAAGAATCATAACCCGCATCAACCAGCGCCCAAGCTTTGCGCTCTTCTTTCGCCTTACATTCGATAAAGGCCAGCACAACGAGATGATCTACGTTACGACTAAACATTT
>CAZCLT010000044.1:7025-7409 GCA_964499655.1 uncultured Gammaproteobacteria bacterium
GCAAGCATATCTGGATGATCGATGTTCAAAATAACCATTTTAGCAGCGCGACGAGTTTTGCCGCCAGATTTCACAATCCCAGCAAAAGCATCCAACCCCTTCATGAAAGACACCGGACCAGAAGAGCGGCCGTTAGAACCACCGAGATATTCTTGGCTGGAACGCAATTTTGAAAGATTAGAACCAGTGCCCGAACCGCCCTTGAAGAGCATGCTTTCGGTCGTCGTAAGCTGGAGAATTGAACGCATGTCATCTTCCACCGAGTTGATGAAGCAGGCTGAGCACTGCGGGTGTGGATTAGTGCCAACGTTAAACCAAACTGGACTATTAAAAGCACACATCTGGTTGATCAGAATATAGGTCAGCTCCTCCTGAAAAACCTGA
>CAZCLT010000045.1:0-7271 GCA_964499655.1 uncultured Gammaproteobacteria bacterium
ATTCGAAATCAGGTTAACCCAAACCTGACGAATCGTATCCTTATCAGCCCGAGAGTCCGGCAATTCCAGTACTTTACAGTCAATCGCCCGATCCGGTACGGCCGATTTCAACTCATCACAGACTTCTTTAGCCTGCAGGCCCATAGCTACATAATCTTTTTTAATCTCCTGGCTACCCAACCGAGAAAAAATTAACAGATCGTCAATTAGCTTTTTCATTTTTTGAGCACTCGCCTGAATGCTCAAGACTATCTGCTTTCCAGGCTCACCCAATTTTTCCAAATAATCATCAACGAGCAGTTGGGCATAGCCATCGATCACTCGTAACGGAGCACGCAAATCGTGCGAAGCCGAGCCGCTAAAGGCCTCCATCTCTCGGCTGGTAGACGCAACTTTTTCGGTTTCTTTTTTGGTTTGGGTATTATCGCGCGCCACGCCGGTCACCCCAAGCACATTGCCCATCTGATCCTTGTAAACCGAAGCGTTATAGAGAACGTCGGTTAATTTTCCATCTTGCGATTTGAATGTTAATGGCAGATCAGCAACGAATCCCTGTTTAAATACCTGCTCATACGCCTCCCGCGCCTTGGTTGGCTCGGTAAAATAATTCGAAAAGTCTGTGCCAACCAATTTCTCGCGCTCAACGCCGGTAACTTTGATGGTCGCCTCATTAACGTCCATAATCTTTCCATCTGGACTGATGGTCGATAACGGATCGTGGCTAGCCTCAATCAAACTTCGGGCGTATTGCGACAATTTCTTGGTTTCGGTGACATCACGAGCAGTCGCGAAAATACCTTGGACCTGTCCAGCGGCGTCTTTGTACACCGAGGCGTTAAAGGAGACGTCGGTTATTTTGCCGGAAGCATGATGAATGGCCAGTGGATAATCGCGGACTTCGCCCTCTTTTAAAATCTTACGATAGCCATCTCTAGCCTTGTGCGGCTCGGTGAAGTACGTCGAAAAGTCGGTATCGATCAGCCACTCACGCGTCACGCCCGTCACGCCAACCGTCGCGTGGTTTACACCAGTAATTTTTCCGTCGGGAGAAATGATAAAGAGCGGGTCCAAACTCGCTTCGATCAGGCTCTGCGCGTAGGCAGAAGTGGCGTGCAATTTTTCTTCCACCTTCTTACGATCAGTAATATCGCGCACCGCAGCGATAGCTCCGAAGACCAGCCCTTTATCGTCTTTATAGACCGAGGCGTTAAATAGAACGTCAATCATCGTGCCAGAGACGTTGCGAATAATTAGTGGATATTCACGGATAAAGCCCTCTTTGAAAACCTGTTGAAATCCTTGGAGCGCTTCAGCTGGGTCGGTGAAGTAGCCGGTAAAATCACTACCAATAATTTTTTCTCGCGGTAGACCAGTAATCTGAACCGTTGCTTCATTAACGTCTGTAACTTTTCCCTCTGGGCTAATGGTGATCATTGGGTCAAGACCAGCCTCGATGACGCTACGAGCGTAAAACAGGACTTTTTTTGATTCGGTGATATCGCGGGCGATTATCACCACACCGTTGACTCCACCGGCTGGATCACGAGTTGGAGAAAGTCTAAGCGAAACATCGATTAACTTCCCGCTTTTGTGCAATCGCTGCGTCTCATAGCTAGCCACCGACTCACCCTTTTTCAACAAAACGATAGATCTCGGCATCTCGTCAGCACGATCCGCTGGGACAATGATGGATGCGGGCTGTCCAATTGCTTCCTGAGCCGTGTAGCCATATTGTTGTTGCGCTCCATTGTTCCAGCTCAATATCAAGCCATCGAGCGATACGCTAATAATCGCATCATCCGAAGATTCGACAATGGCGGATAGCAAACTTGCGTCCGCTGGTGTTGTAACTTTTAGTTCTTCTGTAATTGGCATAGAGATATAAAAATGATCTTGGCACCATCATATCACCTCCACCAACATAAAAACGCCTCAGGTGAGACGTTTTTATGGAGGCCACGGCCGGGGTCGAACCGGCGCATAGCGGTTTTGCAGACCGCCGCGTTAACCACTTCGCCACGTGGCCACTGGGCGGTAGATTACTAAATTTGGAGGCCGCAGTCAATCGGGTCGATACATGGATCGGCCCCCTACTCAGCCGCCGTCTGGTCTTCGACGTCTGTCACCTCCACGGCACTCAGAATCACCTGCTCTGCGACTGAAAGTTCTTGTCCGACTTGAGTGACGGTGAACTTATAGATTCCGTATTGACCCTTCAAGTAGTAAACGGTTCCCTTTTCTCCGACCACCTTAAAAAAGTTGTTGCCCAAATCTTCCGCTTCATCTGGCACTTTGGTGAGGTTAACATCGTAGCGGAAGGCGCGAATGTAGGTGAAATCCTTATCAACAAAGTCAGTTACGTCACTGCCCGCTGATTTACCAGGCAAAACCACTGGCTTGGTCGTGCTTTGCAGAACCACGTCAGTCACTTTGCGATCAATCACGGCGGCTGATGGATCGGCGGTGTTCTTCGAATAGTTCATGTACATGCCCCAGCCAGCCGGCAGGTCGAATGAAAGCCACCAATGACCGGTCACTTCTTCCTTGCCACCAAAACCGAGACAACCGGCACCGATGGCCAAAACAGCGAACGAAGAAATCAAAAGCTTATAAAAATGTTTCATAGATGACTATAATCTATCACAACAAAAGACGACCCGCTAGGGCCGCCTTTTGATTGTTTACTTGTTGGGGTAGACCTCAATCTTGATGTTACGGATACCGAATTCCTTGGAATCCTGGTAATTCTCCATCCAGATGTCGACGCGCTTCCAATAACGAGCGTTCATGCGATCTTCAACGATGAAGACCTGATCGCCGTAAAGTTCTGGAATTTTAATGCGCGTACCGATCGGCAAAAAGTTGGCGGCGACCACACCCCAACGGGTGTGAGTACCGGAAGCCGTAATATCGGGGGTCGAATCAGTCTGGCCAGGCAACGAGTTATAGGAAGTGGCTGGCACCGTTAGGGTGTACGCCGGGCCACGGAGGTCGGATTTTGGCAAAATACCATAATCAACCAGCTCGTTCTGCATGGCTTTGATTTCCAATTCCACGGCTTTCGCCTGGTTTTGGGCGGCCGCGTTCACTTCGGAATCAGCCAAAGCCTGGGTCGGCAAGGCTGAATAGACCAAAGAACCGGCCATTAGGGCCAAAAGACCGAACTCCAAGGGCGAAGTCATGAGGGCCTTTTTAAGGGCTTTCAGCTGGCTCTTGAATTTGTTGATTTGGATTTTCATAAAATAAAATCCCCGTTCTTTTCGATACGGGAACAACGCCACTATAGCATATTTTGGCCATTTTGTCAACGAAAACCGCAGAAAATGGCCTTTTTAGTGGTTTTTCGCTATCCTAGAATCTGTATGTATAAAGCCCTTCGCAATGCGCCCAGCTGGTCTAAAGCCAAACACGCCAAAACGTTGTTTCGCAAGATTTTGAGCCCACTAAAAAAGCCGGGGGTGCTCAAAAATCTAATCCTGATAATCGTTGCGCTGGTCTTGCTCGGGAGCATCGCGCTTCTGGGTATGTTTGCCTGGGTTTCACGCGATTTGCCCGATCCAAACAACCTAACCACGCGCGCCATTCCGCAGGCCACCAAAATTTACGATCGCACGGGCGAACACTTGCTTTACGAAATTTACGGCGAGGAAAACCGCACCGTGGTAAAAATGCAAGCTGGTTTTTGTAACGATGACCCAAATTTTGAAGTTGACCCAGCCGGAATCCCGCTGTTTATGACCCAAGCGGTGCTGACCGCCGAAGATCGTAAGTTCTGCTCGCACGGTGGCTTTAGCGTGACCGGCCTAACGCGCGCTTTAATCTTCGGCGGCAGTCGTGGTGGAGGATCAACGCTAACGCAACAGCTGGTGAAGAACGCGATTTTGACTAATGAACGGTCACTCACCCGCAAAATCAAAGAACTTTTGCTTTCAGTTGCTCTGGAGCGTAAATATTCCAAAGACGAGATCCTGCAGATTTACTTTAACGAAATTCCCTACGGCTCAACTTACTACGGCGTGCAGTCCGCGGCCCAAAACTTCTACAAAAAAGATGTTAAAGATTTAACCCTAGCCGAAGCCGCGACTTTGGCCGGCTTGCCCCAGCTGCCGACCTATTACATCAACAACCCTGATGCGCTCAAAGAACGGCGTGATTGGATTTTAACGAACATGGCTGAGCTGGGTTACATCACCGCGGAAGAAGCAGAAGCGGCCAAGGCGACCGATACTCCGGTTCGCGCCGCTGACCCCGAAGGCACCGATGACACCGGATCGCTGCACTTTGTGCTTTGGGTCAAAGAATTGCTGATTAATCAATTAGAACTCACCGAACGCGAAGTGGAACAAGGCGGACTCAAGGTAATTACGACGCTTGATTACGATAAACAAAAGTTTGCCGAAGAGGCGGTGAAAGCCAACCTTGAAGCCCAGAGCGCAACCTACGGCTTTAACAACACCGGCTTGATCGGTATGGATCCAAAGACCGGCCAGATTCTTTCGATGGTTGGTTCGGCTGATTACTTCAACGATGAGATCGATGGCCAAGTGAACGTCACTTTGCGACCGCTTCAGCCAGGATCAAGCTTTAAACCGATTGTTTATGCCGCTGGTTTTGAACGTGGTTACACGCCCAACACTTTGCTTTGGGATGTGGACACAATTTTTTCCACGCCGACCGGTCCTTATCACCCATTCAACTACAACTTGAAGGAGAATGGTGTTGTCTCCGTGCGTAAAGCCCTCCAAGGCTCGCTCAACATTCCGGCCGTGAAGATGATGTACTTGGTCGGTTACGATTACGCGCTCGATTTTGCCGAACGCCTACACTACACCACCTTTACCGATCGCTCAGCCTTCGGACTTTCGGTCGTACTAGGTGGCGCTGAGGTTGAACTACTCGAGCACACCGCCGCTTACGCCGCCTTTGCCAACGATGGCGTTTACCACGAACCAGTCGCGATCCTTAAAGTTCAGGATGCTAATGGCAACGTGCTGAGCGAATGGAAAGCGGATGATGGCGAAAAAGTGATGGAACCGAATATCGCTCGCATCTTAAGCAACGTGCTCTCGGACGATGCTTCGCGCGCCTACATCTTTGGCAGCGGCGGGAAGTTGACGCTCCCTGGCCGACCAGTCGCCACCAAAACTGGTACGACTAACAACAACAAAGATGCCTGGACGATGGGCTACACGCCATCACTGGTGGCCGGCGTCTGGGTCGGTAACACTAACGGTACCACCATGAAGGCCCACGCCGACGGTTCGTTTGTGGCCGCGCCAGTTTGGAATGATTACATGCGCCGCTCGCTCGAAGGATCGGCCGTGGAGGCGTTCATCGCACCGCAAATCGATACGACTGGTAAGGCCGTGCTCGATGGGGTGCCACCACAACAGACGGTGATCATCGACAAATCTTCCGGCTTGCTGGCCACCGAACGGACACCAGCCAGACTCCGTGAAGAAAAGGTTTGCGGTGAATATCACGAAATCTTGCATTACGTTGATCGGTCCGATCCACGGGGCTCTGTCCCTTCTGATCCGTCCAAGGATCCGTATTATCAGCCCTGGGAAGATTCGCTCGCCGCTTACATTGTTCGCTACAACGAAAAGAAAAAACCCGAAGAGCCGGCGTTGGAAGTTTGCGTTGTGCCAACTGAATCTGATGATCTGCACGTGGAGCGTAATGTGCCAGAGATCACTCTGCTCTCACCTAGTGGCGGCGATGACGTTGGCCGAACTTTCGATGTGAACCTGGAGGCTGATTCCCGCCGCGGCGTGGTGCGCATTGAATATTCGATTGACGGCACCGTGATCCGCACCAGCTCGAACACTTCGGGCACTAACCTCACCTTGCCAAGCTGGGTGCAAAAAGGCCGACACACTTTTACCGCCACCGCTTACGATGATGTCGATAACTCGGCGAGCGCGCAGGTGAACATCAACGTAACCGAAGCTGGCTCCTTGCAGTCCATCAAAATTACCAACCCGTTCGCCAACCAGACGATCGAAAAAACTGGCGTACCGTACGTTGTTGTCATCGAAGTTCCTAGCGCCGCGCTCGTTTCCTCGATCACGCTAAACGCCCAAGACACAGTGACCGGCGTTTCGGAAGTCGTCACTTCAATTGTTTCCCCATCGTCCCTCGTAACAATCAATTGGACGCTCGGTGCTGAAGGCGAATACCTCCTCGCCGCAACAGCGGTGATGCAGGACGGAACCACGGTGGACGCGACACCTGTTAAAGTGTTGGTGAAGGAGGCGAAATAAATATGGACAACCGACAAATCCAAGCATTCTTCTTCAAGGCGATGAGCGCTGGCTGGGCAGCTAACGGAAAGGAAACTGCAACTGATAATAATGCCCCGGGGTATAAGTTGATATCATTTAGTGATGGCGATTATCGCTTGGTCGATCGGTATTGCGTTAACTCCGAATCATCGAAATCTGCGGGCACCACCACCATCTGGTTTAAAGATATTCCGGTTTGGATAATGAACTATGGCGGATTTTATGATGAGAGCGCCATTACATGCCTCAAGCGCGCGCTAGAAAAAACATATTCTGCCGGCGATTTTGTGGGTGGTCGCGGTCCATCGATCTACACTGATGGTTCCCTAACCTATACAAACAAACCACGCCTTAACGATTTCAATAAATTTGAAGGTTGTGAAGAGATCGTCGATACTGAGAGCAAAAAATTACTAGGGTTTCATGAATATTGGGGCATGAGTTTGTTGTAAAATATTTTCTATGAATCCGTCCGAACTATTTTATAAGGAGCGTGATATCCCATACCAGATTCCTTTAACCTGCGACGAACCCGATCACTGCTGCTCGGGAAAGCACGAACGCCTACTGAAGGCATTTACAGAAATCGGTATCGAAGCGCGTTACCGAATTTGCTGGTTCCGCTGGAGCGATCTCCATCTTCCGGATGAGATTGCGACGGTTCCACACGACGATAACTGCTCGCATGTGTATCTCGACGCATTAATCGATGGTCAGTGGCGAATCATCGATGCGACTTGGGACCCGGGACTGTCATCAATTCTTCCAGTAAACGAATGGGTCGATGGTCGAGACATGAAAGTAGCTGTTCCGGCGACCAAAACGTTACCACCCGAGGAAAGCGCCGAATTCATGCAGAGTCTAACCACTCATGACGCAGAGGTGGATCTAGAGAAACATCGGGAATTCTATCGGGCACTTAATCAATGGTTTACAGAGGTTAGAAATTCGCGATAACAAAACACCGCCCTCATGGCGGTGTTT
>CAZCLT010000046.1:0-7178 GCA_964499655.1 uncultured Gammaproteobacteria bacterium
GCTTTTGTTTCTCACTTACAAGAAACCGGCAAACCTCTCGACGATCATCAAAACGGCGAAGACAGCCTAGCCTTTCTAACCGGTGCTTGGTTTAAAGATTCTGGCCATGTCCCGTATGTTGGCTGGTACGCCAGCGGGCGGATGATTAACCTTAGCAAGTTCAAGTCGTCCAGCTCGTTCCCGTTCTACGGCTCCCGTCCCGCGGTTTTGGTTTAGTATTTTGCGTTTTTAGGGGCTGTATGTTACTCTTAGGGAGTACTGAACTCGGCTAGATGCCGGGTTCTCATGTTAAATAACACAATTTATGTCTAATGAGATCGAGTCAGCTATCCGTCAAATCTGCGAGGAAAAGGGATTATCTTACGAATCGGTGATCGAAACCATCGGTCAAGCTTTGGCTGCCGCTTATCGCAAAGATTACGGCAACCGCATGCAAAACATCGAAGTCGAATTTGATCCGAAGACCGGCGGGATCAAAGCTTTTGATGTGAAATCAGTCGTCGAAGATATTCCAGCCGAAGAATTAGAGCGCATCAAACAAGAGCAGGCTGATCTGGCCGCCAAGCGCGAGGCGGAAGAAGCAGCACGCGGTTTTGCTATGCCCGAGCGCGAAGAAGCGGCGCCAGCGGCTGAAGGGGCCATCACTTTTAATCCCAAGACCGAAATCATGCAGTCCGACGCGCGCTTGTTCAAATTGAACGCGGCCGTGGGCGATGTGATTCGTGTTGAACTGCCGATCCCTGGTGAATTCGGTCGCATGGCGGCCATGACGGCCAAGCAGGTGATCACCCAAAAGTTGCGCGAAGCGGAACGTGAAATCGTCTTCAACGAATACAAAGATCAAGAAGGCGAAGTGCTGATCGGCACGGTTCAGCGTCGCGAAGGTCGCGTCGTTTTGGTCGACCTCGGTCGCACGGTTGGCGTGATGGTGCCCGAAGATCAGGTACCAACCGAGCGTTACAACACCGGCGATCGCATCAAGGTATTTTTGCGCGAAGTGGCGCTGTCCACTCGCGGCCCGCAGATCATGCTCTCGCGCACCAGTGAAGAATTGGTCCGCAAATTATTCGCTGTGGAAATTCCAGAAATTGGTGACGGCACGGTGCAAATTAAGAACATCGCCCGCGAAGCCGGCAGTCGCACCAAAATTGCCGTCGCTACCGATGATTCATCGATCGACCCGATCGGCGCTTGTATTGGTCAGCGCGGCGTGCGTATTCAAACGATCATCGCCGAAATGGGTGGCGAGAAGATCGACGTAATCGAATGGAGCGACAACCCAAAAACTTACATCCAAAATGCTTTGTCGCCAGCTAAGGCCAAAGCTGTGGAACTGGACGAAGCGACCAAGACGGCCGTCATTATGGTCGGTTCCGATCAGCTTTCCTTGGCCATTGGCCGCGGTGGCCAGAACGTCCGCCTGGCCGCCAAACTGACCGGTTGGAAAATCAACATCCGCGAAGAAGGTCAGCCTGTGGCTGAAGAATCACCAATCACCGAACCGGTCGCCGCCGAAGAAACCGAAGCTTAATTATGGGATGGTTTTACGTCATCTTTTATCAGCCGATCTACAATTTGCTCGTTTGGCTTTACGATGTGGTGCCCGGCGCGGACATGGGTTTGGCGATTATTTTGGTGACGGTGATCATCAAAGGACTAACCTTTCCGCTCACTTATCGTTCTCTAAAATCACAAAAAGATTTGCAGGAAATTCAACCGAAGATCGAGGCGCTGAAAGAAACGCACAAAGACGATAAAGAAGCGCAGGCCAAAGCGTTGATGGCCGTATACAAAGAGCACAAAGTCAATCCGCTGGCTTCGTGCTTGCCGCTGCTGATCCAGCTGCCGATTTTCATCGCGCTCTATCAGGTGCTTCGCGACGGCATTGGCGCCGTGAAGGCGGAAGTGCTTTATCCGTTTATTTCGAGCCCAGGCGTGGTTGATGGGATGTTCCTCGGAATCGTCGATCTGGCCAAGGTTTCCATTCCGCTCGCTCTGCTTGCTGGCGCGGCTCAGTACTTCCAGGCCAAGGTGATGATCAGCCAGCGCGCGCCATCAGCGGTGCGCAAAGATCCACCGGCCAAAGACGAAGACATGCTGGCCGCCATGAACAAATCGATGCTCTACTTCATGCCGGTGATGACCATTTTTATCGGTGTGACTTCCATGCCCGGCGGCGTGATGCTTTACTGGTGCGTAACGACTTTGCTGACTTGGGCCATGTACAAAATGGTGCTCGGAAAGAAAACCTGAAGCTAATTATGAAAGAAAAGTTCTGGCGCGGACTGATTCTGACCGTCGGATTACTGATCGGCGCTGCCGTCTTCTACTTCTTGTTGGTTCGTGAAGGCGTGGATACGGTTGTTGTGAACATCCAGAACTTTGGACTCTGGCCACTACTCGGTTTTGTCGCCATTTCGCTCCTCAATTTTTGCTTGTATACCAAACGTTGGCAACTGATCGTCAACGCCCAGCTACCGTCTGATCACCAAGTCGGTTTCGGTCGAATCTATCTGCACCGGTTGGCGGGTTATGCCATGGGCTACTTAACGCCCGGCACCCAAGTGGCCGGCGAACCGGTGCGCGTGGCGCTCCATGTGGCCGACGGCGTGCCGGCCAAGGAGGCGACCAGCGCGGCGGTGATCGACATCGCTTTCGATATCATGGCTTTTGTAATTTTCGTCGTCGCCGGCGTCATTTTGGCGGTGGTCGAAGGACTTTCGAGTGATAGCGCGGTGGTAATTTTTTTGGGGCTTGGTTTGACGCTCGCGCTGATGATTTCATTTTTTTGGGCGATCGGTACCGGTCGCGGATTTTTTCAACATCTGTTTCGTTGGACCGGACTCGCCAGAATTAAGCGACTGAAATTCTGGGAAGAGCAATTGATTGCGACCGAAGCGTTGATGAGCAAATTTTTAGCCGCGCAGCCGTGGCGGATTGTGCGCCTTTCGGTGATCTCGGCGTTAGCCATTAGTTTTAAAATCGTCGAAGTCTTTTACATTGCTTGGTTCTTTGGCGTGCCACTCACTTTCGCACAAGCTTTTTTGGTCAGCACTTTGCCTGGGGTGGTGTTGTTACTGCCAGTGCCTGGTGGACTGGGATTATTTGAAGGCGGTTTCGCTGCCGTCTTTGCCTTACTCGCTATTCCGCTCAACCCGGTTTCCTTCGCGCTAATTATTCGTTTACGCGACGCGATCTTTATTGCCGTTGGCGTGGCGCATCTTGCCATCCAAGGCGTCCAAGTCTATGCCAAAAAATCCTGAAACAACTTCGTGGGGTAACGTCGCTGGTTGGTACGACGAACTATTGGCCGATAAAAACACCTTCCAGCTAAAGGTGATTTTGCCGAATTTAACTCGGCTGATGAAGATCAAAAAAAGCGAACGGGTTTTAGATTTGGCTTGCGGCACGGGTTTTTTTGCTCGGGCTTGGAAGAAACAGGGCGCGCAAGTTTTAGGCACCGACATCTCCAAAGAATTGATCGCCATCGCCAAACAGCAAGGGAAGGGAATCGCTTATTCGATTGCCAGCGCTGATGACCTGAAAATGGTCGCTGACTCTTCGATCGATAAAATTTCCTGCGTCCTCGCTTTGCAGAACATCGAGGACGTGTCCGGGGTCATGAAGGAATGCCAGCGCGTATTGAAATCCGGTGGTCGATTGTTCGCCGTCATTAACCATCCAACTTTCAGAGTCATCAAAGGCAGCAGCTGGGGTTGGGATCCGGCCGGTATTCAGTATCGTCGAATCGACAAATATCTCTCGCCGAGCAAAGAGAAGATCGTCATGCATCCTGGTGACGCCCCGGAAGTGACGACCATCAGTTTCCACCGACCGTTGCAATTTTTCTTTGGCGCGATCGCCGAGGCTGGCCTTTCGGTCGGCCAGTTGGAAGAGTGGATTTCGCACAAAGTGAGCGATTCCGGACCGCGCGCGCCAGCCGAAAACGTCGCTCGTCAAGAGATTCCGATGTTTATGTGCCTGGAAATTATCAAACATGACCAGCCTGCAAACTGACATCTACCGAACGCTCGCCTATTTTTCTTACTTCGGTTATCCGTTGACGGCCTTTGAGGTTTGGAAATATTTGTATCGACCGTCGCAGGCGTGGACGTTCGCCGATGTCGTCGACGGTTTGACCGCCTTCGAATCCCACAACGGACATTACGGTCTGGCCGACGAAAAACATGGCAGCGTGCGGCGCCAAGTCGGCGTGCGCCACGACCGCTATCTCGACGCGGTGCGCAAATATCGCCGGCTCAAATGGGTTGTACGCTATCTGCGTTGTCTACCATTTGTTCGGGGCGTGGCGGTCTGTAATACGCTCGCTTTTCACCACACCAAACCAGCCAGCGATATCGACTTATTCATCGTGACCGCTCCGGGGAGAGTTTGGACCACGCGATTTTTGGCGGTTTTTCCGTTGATGCTGCTCAAGCTTCGTCCGCGTGAAGCCAAGCGCGACCCGGTGGATGTGAGTTTCCTGGTCAGCGAAGCGGCTTTAAACTTTGATGCTTTGCGATTGCAACCTGATGACCCATACTTCACTTATTGGCTAGCGACGCTTCGGTCGGTACTTGATCGCGGCGGGGTTTTTGATCGCCTCGCGACCGAGAATCCACAGGCACTGGCTGATTTGCCGAATTCGAAAATCCGCCACTCAATGTACGATCGTCTTTTTAGTGAAGCATCGAGCCCGCAAATTCACCGCTCGGAAAAGTGGCTTGAGAAACTTCAGCGCGCTAAATTTCCGACTGAGATTCTCGATCTGCAAAACCACGACAGCCGCGTGGTCGTGACCAGCAATGTGCTCAAGTTTCACAAGAATGATCGTCGCGCCGAGATCCGTGATTACCTCGAGGCGAAAATGAAATTATGCGCGACTTCGTAATCAAATGGGGCTTGCCAACGGTGGCGTTTTTATTGCCTTGGCAAACGCGTTGGATTTTTTACGAAACATTGCTCGGTGGCCAACCGTTTGATTTTGGCGTGCTTAGTTTGTACGCCATCGAGCTGCTGTTATTGCTGGTAATAGTTTTGTCCGGCGGACCGAGGTGGTCGCCGGAAGCACGCCGACCGGCTCAGTTGGCATTGTTTGTTTTGCTTGCCGGACTTTTTTCGGTGACCGCGGCCATCAACCAACCGCTGGCCTTGGTCGCGCTGATGCATTTAGCCTTTGCTGTGATTTTCTTTTTGGCCTTGCTCGACCAGCGAGTCGAGATTAGACGCGTCATCATTGGCTTTTGTGCCGGTCTGGTTATTCCGTGTTTGCTCGGCCTTTGGCAGATCGTTACCAGCGGCTCTGGCGCTTCCACTTTGCTCGGTTTGGCCACTCGCGATGCGGCTCGACTCGGCGAAGCGGTCTTCATGATCGGCGGTGAGCGAGTTTTGCGCGCTTACGGCAGCTTTGGTCATCCCAATATTTTCGGCGGCTATTTGGCCGTGGGTATTTTGGGTTTATTGTCATTGGCGAAACACTACCCAAAAAGACTTTTCATCATTGTAGGATTAATTCTCTTCGCGACGACGCTCATCGCGACTGGCTCCCGCTCGGCGATTTTAGGTTTGGTCTTTGGCTTGATCATCTGGTTTACGCGTGCGAAAAATCTTCGTCTGCCAAAAAAGTATCTCCCAACTTTTATCGTCAGCGGCATCGTAATTATCGTCTTGGCCTGGCCGTTTGTGGCTTCACGTCTCGATTTCTCATCGACGGTCGAATCGCGATCAATCAGCGAACGCGTAGCGCAGTACCAGGATTTTCCGAGCATCGTCTCCGGTCACTGGCTCACTGGGCAGGGGATCGGTAATTACACATTGGCGACGCGGGAGGCATTCCCAGATCGCCAGTGGTTCGAATATCAGCCTATCCACAACGTCTGGCTACTGATCGTCGGCGAAATCGGTTTGCTTGGATTATTTTGTTTTGTACTGTGGATGGCGAGCATCGTGTACTTGAGTGAAAAATCATTTTTTGGCGTGTTATTCATTATTTCGTTGCTCGATCATTACCTTTGGTCACTTTGGAGCGGTTTAGTTTTGCTGGCCTTGGTGGCTGGTCTCACTTTCCGTTTAGGAGAAAAAGTTGAGTAACGTTTTATGTCCGGCCGGACAAATTTGATCACTTAGCACTACTTGACATCGAGTGCTAATTTTTTTAAGATGCGCCCATAATTAATATTTATCGTTATGCTAAAACCAGTTGGCGACAACCTCATTTTAAAGCCTCTCGATAAAGAGAGCGTAACCGCTTCCGGGATCATTATTCCCGAAACTTCGGACAAAGAACGGCCAGAACGCGGCGAGATCATTGCCGTTGGTCCGGGCAAAGTTTTGGAAAATGGCAATCGACGGGTGATTGATTTGAAAGTTGGCGATCAAGTCGTTTTCAAAAAGTACGCACCAGACGAAATCGAAATCGACAAAGTGAAATATCTAATCGTCGCCGCTGACGACGTGATGGCGGTAATCGAGAAGTAGAAAGTTAAAAAGTTGAAAAGAAAAATATTATGGCTAAGCAAATTTTATTTCACGAAGACGCTCGCAGTGCCATCAAGCGTGGTATCGATATTCTCGCCGATGCCGTTAAAGTCACGCTCGGTCCCAAGGGTCGTAATGTGATCGTTGATCGCGGTTACGGCGCGCCGATGGTTACCAAAGATGGTGTTTCAGTCGCCAAAGAAATCGAACTGGCCGACAAAATGGAAAATTTGGGCGCTGAGTTGGTTAAAGAAGTTGCTTCTAAGACGGCTGATGTGGCTGGTGATGGTACCACGACGGCCACGGTGCTCGCTCAAGCCATGGTGGAAGAAGGTTTGAAGCTAGTTTCTTCGGGCGTTGACCCTCAGGCTTTGCGTCGCGGCATGGAAAAAGGCGTCGAAGTGATTGTGGCCGAGATTAAGAAGATTGCCGTACCGGTTCATGGTGAAGCGATCAAACAGGTTGCTTCGATTTCTGCCAACGACCCAGCGATTGGTGAGGTGATTGCTAGCGCCATGAGCAAAGTTGGTGAAAACGGCGTGATCACCATCGAAGAAGGTCAATCGTTTGGTGTGGAAGTGGAAGTCGTCGAAGGCATGCAGTTTGACAAAGGTTATCTTTCGCCCTACATGGTCACCAATCAGGAGCGCATGGAGGCGGAATATTCCGACGTTGCTATCCTTGTCACCGATCAGAAAATC
>CAZCLT010000047.1:0-7167 GCA_964499655.1 uncultured Gammaproteobacteria bacterium
TTGATTCAGGTGCGGGCTAAACAGCGAGTTATCCACAACGTAGAAGCTAATGCGGCGAGGATTTTTGAGCGCTTGGCTGATGCGGCTCGCCATGCCGAAGGAATTAATACTGGTGCTTCAACTTTTGGGGTTGATCCGGGTACGTTATCGATCAATATGGTTGCGGCTGGTGTAGATCCAACGATTTTTACCCTCACTGCTAAAGACGGTGTTTTCCAGGCCAACGAAGGTGGGGCCGGCAACGTGTCCATCACGACTGACGACGTCGCCATCACCAATTTAACCTTCACTAATCTGACCGGTGCTGATGATGTTGGTATAATCAAAGTAGAGTTTACCGTGGCGGCGGTTAACAATTCAGGCAATCCGCTTTATTCTTATGATGAATCATTCCAAACGGCCATTCGTATCCCGTTGGATAACTAATCAACGGGGGGCAGCTGCCTTGATTTCTATTGTTGTCGTGATGGCGCTGGTGGTTTTGGTGGTGACTAGTGTGGCCATGGCCGGGCTTTCCACGCTGGAACACGGTTTTGCCACTCAGGTTTCGACCGATGTTATTTTGGCCGATGAAGTTTGCGCCGAGGAAGCGATACTGCGTTTGCAGCGTGATTCAGCCTATACTGGCGGTACACTTGTCGTTGGTGATGCTACGTGCACCATTGCGGTTAGCGGCGCCGGCGGCACGCGAACCATCGATGTGGAGGGTGTGGAGCAGGATTTTACCCGACGTTTGCAAACCGACATCACCCTGAGCGGTAGCACCGCTAACATTACTTCCTGGCAAGAATTAGATTAATTATGGGAATTTTTTCGGCTGGTATTGGTATCGACGTCTCCGACCATCACATTCGATTGGCCTGGGTTTCGCATTCGGGCACGCCGAAGGGGTTGTATGAGTTGTCCCTGACGCCCGGGTTGATCGTTGACGATCGGATCGTGAAGCCTAAAGCTCTAAGAAAAGAGATTGTGGCTTTGTTTGCCAAATCTAACTTAGATCAAATCGAAGCCCCGAAGGTGGTGCTGCTACCTGAGTCACGAATGTTTTCGACCAGCTTTCCTTTGCCGCGCGATGTTAAAGGGGAGGAATTAATTGGTTCGGCGCAGCGCATGGGTCAGCGATCAATTCCCATTCCTTTTCGCCAGGCGGTGGTTGATGTGGCGCAGGGTGAGGTAACGGATGACCAAGTGATGACCGGCGTTTTTGTGGTACAGCATGAAGTTTTCGACCCACTGATTTCGGTGTTTGCTCATGAGAGGCGTCCATTGGTGGCCGTGGAAGGTAATAACTTAGCTTTGTTTCATCTGTATCAGCAGTTCGGTGAGAAGGCGGTTCGTCATCTAAGTGAAAAGGAGTTGGTGATGATCGTTGATGTTGGTCATCGTTGGACGAACATTACGCTGTATGATAAAATTGGGATGTCGATTTTTTCACGTTCCATTGCTTTGCGTAAGCTAACTGATAGCAGTCGCGGTGTGTCTAAGAAATTAACCTCCGAGGCCATCACTCATATTTGCGTCGCCACGAAGGAAACTTTAGCGTACTTCACGGCAGCGGGCTACGCGGTCAAATTGGCGTTAGTGGCCGGAGTTGAGGGTGAGCAGAAGGATATTTACCAGACTTGCGCCAAAGAGTTGAACCCATTTCCGGTGATCCGGATTGGCGACGCTGTCACTGTTCCTGATGCTTCGCCAACCGATGTTCACGTGTTCGGGGCGGCCATCGGTGCTGGTTTGCGCGCGGCGAGCGCTAGGCACTACGCGCCACGACACAATTTCTTACGATCAATTACCAACTAGTTAACTAGATATGCGCCACCGTCATCAAAAAGGTTTCACGTTGATCGAGCTGCTGATCGTAATTGCGATCATCGCTATCTTGGCGGCCATTGTCTTCGTGGCGTTAGACCCAGCTACGCGCTTCAAAGATGCTCGTGATGCGCGTCGTGCTTCTGATGTCGTTGAATTGCTCCATGGCGCCAAGCTCGATCAGGTGGATAACGATGGTGATTATCTGGCCGCGATTACCTCGGTGACGGCCGGCAGCGTCTACATGATCGGTACCGATGGCACAGGTTGTGATGATCAAAACGCATTTTGCGACACAGATATTACTAACGATACGGCTTGTGTAGACCTAACGGGTTTGGTCACGGCTGGTTATATTGGTTCGGTGCCAATCAGTCCGGATGGCGATGGCGCTTGGGACGCGGGTGTGACCGGATATACGTTGACCCGAAATAGCACTGGTACGCTGACGATTCGTGCCTGTGAATCGGAGAATACGGTGGAAATTACGTCTTCAAGATAACTAGATATTACGGATCCTGAGACGGATTTTGACGGATAATATCCGTCTTGATCCGTTTTTTGATCTGTCCTGATCATGTTATACTGTCGTCAGTATGGACATCTTCAAATCTGGCCAAAATACCCCCAAAATGCCCGATGGTAGCACCTGTCGTATTCCCATGACCGAGGGTGAGCGAGAAATGTGCAAGGCGGCTGGCTATGTGCCTAGAATGTCTGATATTACTTGGCGTATTTTTCGCATCATGGCTGAGTTTGTGGATGGTTTTCAGTTTCTCTCAGGGCTTTCCAAAGAGGTGACTATTTTTGGCTCAACCCGGCTACCGGCCAACAATAAGTGGTATCAGGAGGCTGAGAAACTCGGTAAATTATTGGCGCAAAATGGTTACACGGTTGTTACTGGTGGTGGACCGGGAATTATGGAGGCGGCCAACAAAGGTGCCTATGAAGCAGGTGGGGAGTCGGTTGGTCTGAACATCCAGCTACCAAAGGAGCAGCGCATCAACCCTTACGTCAAAAGTTCCAAAGCCTTTCATTATTTTTTCACCCGAAAAGTAATTTTAACAGCTTCGGCACAAACATTCGTTTATTTCCCGGGTGGCTTCGGGACACTGGACGAATTATTTGAAATCTTAACTTTGATTCAGACCAAGAAAATTGAAAACGTGCCAGTGGTTTTGGTAGGTGAGCAGTATTGGACTGGTTGGAAAAATTGGATTACGCAGACGGTGCTGGGTGAGTATGACGCGATTGAAGTTAAGGATTTAGAGATTTTCAAAATTGTTGATTCAGCTGAAGAAGCGCTGGAATTGGTTAAGGATACCGGTGAACGTTTGTTCTTCTAAATTATGTCACAAAGATTATTGAATTTTGCGGCGGCGCTTGGTGGTGAAGGTGGCTATGAGCCGGCCACGCATGCCGAAGTTTTCGAAGTCAGCGCGCCGGTTTCTACGGCTGCCGTGCTTTACGAAAAAGTTCGGGCGACGATTGACTACCAAGAGGAACATTTATTGCGTCGCAATGCTATTTTGCGTTTCTTAAGACGTAATTTAGGTTCGGAAACATCACGCGAAGAGTTGGTCGGACAGTTATTGAAAGAATTAGTTTGGGCTAAATATCTGCCTAACAAGTCTGTGCCGACAAGTTTTGTGGAGCAGTTAGTGCCCATCTTCAGTAAATACGAGACATTATTGCGTGCGGCTGATGGGCTTGGCGGCGAACGTGAATCGGCTTTCAATTGGGTACTCGATGTGTTTTCGACCGAGCTTGAATATCAGATTATTTCGCACACCGATGACGAAGCGCTGGTCAGCTACATGTACGAAGAAATGAAGGCTCGCGTGGCTTGGGATAAATCTGTCCATCTAGGCGCCGAAGAGCGTGATTTATTTTTATTTGTCGCTTGCCATCGAATTTTACTCACCTCCAACGTGGCGACGCTTCGCTACCGAGTGATGACGCTGTATTATCCAGATTGGGCTGGTGCTTCTAACACGGAGCGGATTACCGAAATTTCTGGTGGACTTCGTAAGGTGATGGCGGTGATTGATCAGGCGATTTTTCATCCGATTACACAAAAATTACAAATTCAGATTCGTCGTAAAGCCGGTGTGTTCCGGGTAGTTTATGATGTCGCTAAAGAAAATAAGTCAGAACTCAAGCCATTGATCGAAGATCCGGAATTAATGGATGCGGCAGTGTCTAAAGCGCTAACGGATCGGACTAAGAAATTTAAGGGTCGGCTCAGTCGTACGGTGCTACGAGCGATCGGCTTTTTGTTCATTACCAAAATGTTGCTGGCCTTAATTATTGAAGTTCCGTACGATTTATTGGTTGAAAAGAACGCGAAGTTTTATCCGCTGGCCGTGAATATCTTCTTTCACCCGTTGTTTTTGGCGCTGATTAGTTTAACGGTTGGTATCGCTGAAAAACAGAATAAAATTGATTACCAGACGGCGGTGCGTGGCCTGATGATCGGAGCCGATGATCGTTTACTCAACATTCGGGTTAAAATAGAGCGTCGTGGTTTTTGGTCAAATATTTTCGCTTTTGTTTATGCATTATTGTTCTTAGTGGTTTACGGCGCCATCGCCTGGGCACTGGGTCAGTTTGGCTTTAATTGGCTTTCCACAACGCTCTTCTTGTTCTTTATCTCACTGGTAACCTTCTTCGGTATCCGTATTCGTCAATCAGTTAAGGATATCGTTGTCTCTGAAGGTCGCTCAGGCTTTTTTGGCACGCTGTTCGACATTCTGATGCTGCCGATTGTACGGGCTGGGCGGTGGCTTTCGGTGAAGGTGGCGAAGATCAACATCTTTATTTACTTCTTTGACTTCATCATTGAGGCGCCATTTAAAGTAGCTATTCGTATTATTGAAAATTGGTTTACGTTTATCAAAGAGAAGAAGGAGGAGATATAAAATATGTGGAGGTGGTTTGGTAGGCTGGTGGTTGGAGCACTGTTGCTGGCATTAGCCACTTCGGTTTTGGCTAGTTTAACGCGTCCACGGGCTGTTGAGTACGGCGTAACCTTTTCGACCATCCGTACGGCGCAGTTGAATTTGGATGTTGGTCAGACGTTCGCGGCTATTCTTGATGATTTAGAGATCCGTAAAATTAGAATTCCGATTTATTGGTCGGAAATTGAGCGAGCGCGCGGACACGATGATTGGTCACGAATTGACTATTTGATGAACCAGGCGCGCGATCGCGGTGCCCGGGTGACGTTGGCGATTGGATTAAAGGTGCCGCGTTGGCCAGAGTGCTTTGCGCCGGATTGGAGTTCGAAGTTGGCGGAAGATGGGCGGGATCAGGCGCTTCTAGATTTTATCGGGCGAACCGTTAGTCGTTACCGAGACGATTCAGCGCTCGAGCGTTGGCAAGTTGAGAATGAGCCATTTTTTAACTTTGGTGAGTGCCCGCGACCAAATGTGAAACGGTTTTTTGATGAAGTGAACTTGGTGCGGCAATTAGACGGCGATCATCCGATTATCATCACGACCAGCGGTGAACAATCTTGGTGGGGAATGAATACCTTGCCTGGTAGTATTTTAGGCGCCACGCTTTATCGGTCGGTGGCTGATCGTTATCTCGGACCGATTATTTTCCCGTGGAATGAATTGTTCTATGTCTCTCAAAATGTTATCGCCTCGCCGAGCGCCTCCGGGATTATCATCTCGGAACTTCAGGGTGAACCCTGGGATGATCGTCGAACCTACCAGGCTTTTACCGCGAATGAATTAACCGCCAATGCCAATTTCGTCCGACGGATCGGGGTTGACCAGGCGTACTGGTGGGGTGTTGAATGGTGGTATTACCTTAAAACTCAAGGAGATAATCGACTGTGGGAAGCGGCTAAAACGCTGATGAAATAGGTGTGATAAAATGACGACCTATGAATAACGAAGTTGTCCTGGACATCGAAACGCAGAACACCTTTGATGAAGTTGGTGGTTATTTTACCGATAAGCTGAAGGTTTCGGTGGTCTGCGCCTATTTTTACGCGACCGATACCTGGGAATCATTTTTGGAGCACGAGCTGACGGCGCTCAATAAAAAACTCGAACATTGCAGCCGGATCATTGGCTATAATTAGATCGGCTTTGATATGCCGGTCTTGAACAATTATTATCCTGGTGATTTATTGCAAATTCCACAGCTTGATATGTTGGCCGAAATTTATAAGTCGCTGGGTTACCGAATAAAGTTAGATTCGGTCGCTGCTGCTACGATCGGTACGAAAAAAAGTGGGCACGGTTTACAAGCTGTGCAGTGGTGGAAGGAGGGCAAAATCAAGGAGATCACCGATTACTGCATGCAGGACGTGAAGGTGACCAAGGAGGTTTACGAGTTTGGCCAGACTAAGGGTTACGTCTTATTTGATGATCGGATGGGCGAGCGGCGCCAAGTGGACGTCAATTTTTGCCCGGCAAAAGCGCCAAAATCAGCCATAAATTTGAGCTTGGGTTTGTAGTGAATTTTCCGACTCATCTTATCCACAGAAATATTTGTGAACCCTAGGGGTAGTGGTATACTAATCAGGTCGACACAATAGGTTGTGTTGAGTGGGACTCCCCGGGAGTCCTTTTAAAACCCAAGAAATAATATAATTTCGTGAGTTATGTCGATCAACGTCGCGTCCCAAGTTGCAGAAAACGTTCGCACTGATGCTCGCGTCAGTGACGCCGTTTGGAATTTTTTAACTTCGATTAAGGCGGTCAATAAACGCGGCGGCCGGGAAGAAGCTTTCGATGCGGCCAAGTTGAAGCGTTCCGTCGAGGCCGCGATGCTCGCTGCCGGCTTGAACGATCAAGCGCGCACGGCGCGCATCACCGGTCAGATCATTTCTCGCTTGCAACGGATTTACGATGGCCACTCCACGCCGGCATCGGCCGATGTCCGCGAAGTGGTCGCCATGACACTCATCGATAACAATCTGGTTTACGTGGCTAAGAAATATTCTTCTTATCGCCAGGTTTTGTCGCCGAGTACCACGGCCAGCGCCGTTTATGGTCAGGGCTTAGAATTTAAGCGTTATTTCACTAAAGAAGGCGTTCATCCATACGATCAGATCGAATGGGAAATGCGCACGGCTAAAATCACCAACGAAAAAAATGAGGTTATTTTCGAACAGAACAACATCGAAACGCCGAAATCTTGGACTCAGACGGCCACCAACATCGTGGCGCAAAAATATTTCCGCGGCAAGGTGGGTACGCCAGAACGTGAAACTTCCATGAAGCAGTTGATCGGCCGAGTCGCGGATACCATTTCTGATTGGGGTCGCAAGGATGGTTATTTCCAATCAGCGCACGACGCGCAGATTTTCCAGGATGAGTTAACCTTCATCTTGATCAA
>CAZCLT010000048.1:0-7049 GCA_964499655.1 uncultured Gammaproteobacteria bacterium
TGGGCTGCGGCATTTTGTAGGGCCGTGAGTGCGTCTGGGTTCAATGCTGTTTCGGTTGTTTGGATTTCAATGTGATCGCCGCCGATATCTGAAACATCACCAGAAATGTCGCTGCGCGGCACAATGTTGAGATCTTCACCGTACGGCGGGAAGCTGTAGAGTTCTTGCTCGACGTAGGGAATTTCGAGTGTGGAAAATTGAACGGTGTTCGGATCAATCAAATAAGCGATGGTGTAAGCGAACATCAAAATCACCATGCCGGTTAAACTTTTGGTGATGCGCTCTCGGGCTTTATTGACTTTACCTTTGTCGCCGCGAGCCATTGAATATTGTAGACCGCCGATCATGATCATGACGATGGCGACCAGAGCACCAGCCGCCAACAGCCAAGCGTAAACGGCGTTCACATATTCGGCTAAATAATTGACTTGGATGGAATCACCCGAAAGATAAGCATCGGTAAAGGTGAGTCCGGGAATTTCCACGCCCAATTCTGGCGCGGCGAAATATTCGTCCGTCGATGTTCCGCCAGTGGTGGTGAGGTCTCCCTGAGCTAAAGCGGTGAGTACGCCGCCGATAGCACATTGAAAATTATAGCTGGTGATGTCTTCGTAGTTGAAGGCCTGCATGTCAGAACAAAACTCCGCGCAATCAGTGGTGGCGTCGAAGGTTGATTCGGCGGGAAAGGCATCGGTCAAGCCAATCGTTGGCGGGCAGGCGCACTGGGCTGTATCCGCATCACAATCAGCTAACTCGGCGGCCCAAAGGATGCCTGGGGCCAGGCAGATTACGAGCGCACCAATTATCAACAATAATTTCTTCATAACTTACTCACTAGCTAGGTCTTCGAGTGCCCGGCTGACCATCAATTCCAATTCCTGAGAACGTAGTGGGCCGGTGTGCATTTGGCCATTCACGATGATCGTTGGCGCGGTGAGAATTCCCAAATCAACGCCCTCTTGCTGATCGGCGTTTACGTAACTGATTGTTTTCTGGCCATCGAAACATTTGGCAAATTTATTTTCGTTGAGTTCGAGTGTTTTAGCGATCTCTAAGTACGTGTCACGACCCAGCGTAGATTGATTAGCGAAAAGTCGATCATGGAATTCCCAGAATTTTTTTTGTTGTAAAGCGCAACGGCCAGCGATCGCGGCGCTAATTGATTCGGGGTAAAGCGAGCTGTTCGGAAAATCTTTCCAGATGATCGCGACTTCTGGAGCTTTGCCGGCGAGTTCTGTCAGTAGCGCGTCAACACTTTTGCAAGTTGGACACGAATAATTGCTGTAACTAAAAATGATTACTGAGGGATTTTTATTGTTACCAAGAATCGGCGAATAACTTTGAATGCTCGGGGCGATGGTGCCGGATGACTCGTCCAGATTGGTATAAGTGATTTGATCGCCCTTAAAAAGACTGACGACGATAAAGATCAGCACCAGCGTGCTGACCGCGCAAACAACATAGAAGATGCGCCAGAAATTTTTCATAATTACTTCAGTCGCAGGTAGTTGAGCCGACCGGCACCATCAGTGAAGTAGAGAATCGCTCCATCATCAGATAGACTCAAATTACTCATCTGCATATCGATCACTGGTTCAGCCACCAGGGTAGTTCGACCGGTGGCGACGTTGATCGAGTACAAGTCATCGTAGGCGGTGACTAGTCGAGGATCAACGCCAGAGCCCTCGGCACCGGTTCTAGGAACAGCGCAATAAACTAGCGCTTCGTTAGCAAAGGTACATTTTTCTACCCAAGTTTCCACATCTAGGTTGCGTCGGCCAGCGCCAGCGTTCTGTCCGGTCGCCTGGGTGTACCAGAGCTGTGAGCGGTTATCGTTGCTCGGGTTGGCGATCGAGTAGAGCACTGCCGTGCCGGCTGGCGACCAAATGGCCGAGAAGTTCGAGCCATCAACAATAATCGCTGAAGCCGCTTCACCGGAAGTATCAAGCAGATAAATTTCACGCTTCCCAAGGCCAGTTTGGAGTTGTCCAGTTTCCGAGAAAGCGACGATGTTGTTGTTGGGCGACCAGCTGGGGGTGACCTGAGATTCGGCGTTACCGAGCGCGGCGATGATTTGGGTGCGCGAGCCATCGCTTGATGTGATGGTCAGCGCGCGACTGTTCACATCGGTACCCAAACTCTTGGAGACGACTTCATCGGCATCTGGTGAGAAAGCGAAATCCTCCCAGTGGCTGGGTAAGGTGGTTTGTTGATCAGTCTGGAAATCGTAAAGGATGTTGGTGCCGTCCGGGAATTCGATAGCCGCTTTGGCGGCGCTATCGGAAAAGACTACCGAATCCGCCTGAGGGAAGGTCGCCTCAGAGAGCGCGGTGATGTTGCCGTTAGAATCGATGGTATAGAATTTGCCATCGCGCGGATCGTAGAAGGCAATTTTGTTGCCAGTGGTGATGGTTGGCGACGTGATCCGTGACGAAGTCAATTGTAGCGTCGTGGTCGGTCCACCATCGGCTACCTCTGAGGGTGGTAGCCCGCCGCCGCCTGGGGTGGTTGTACCTCCACCAGTTGTTGGTCCGCCAGTTACACCCTCGGGCAAAGTGCCAGTTGGCGTGGTTGGAGTTTCGCCACCTTCATCCGGAGGCGTGACGCTCGGCCCGCCACGGAAAAACAGCAGGTACAGGAAAAAGCCGATCAAAAATGTGAGCGCGAACAGACCGACGATTTTAAGGATGAGTTTAAGACGATCAGACATAAGCGATTAAATAATTCCGAGCATTGAAGCAATCGTTGAGCCAAATTCGCCTAGCGCGCTAGCGCCCAGAGTCATGACTAAGAGCACGGCACCAATGATGGTTAAAAATTCCAGAAATACGATGTGAAGGCCGACCAGGAAAAAGATTCCGATCGCCGCCATCGGGGCATCGACCATCCAAGTGGCCGGGTCTTTTGGGTCTAAACTGTCAGGCTCCAGAAAACCTAAAAAGCCCTTAAAAATTTTACCGCTGTCTGGATCGCCCGGACGAGAATCGCCAACCGCTGGTAAAATCACTGTTTTCCAGGCTTGAAATTGGTTAACTAAAGCTCCGAAGGTTGTTTCGGTCCAAGCCAAAAAGCCCTCACTTTCCAAAACTTCACCGATCGGTCCGAGGCCTCGCCAAATCCATTCTGAAGCTTTTTTCTTTCCTTCTTTATAGATTTGCGAATTTTTAATTTCCTTTACTAGTTCGTTTTTTAACTGTTGTTTTTTTCGATTCAGCACCCGTCGAACAGGGTCGGTTGCTGCTGTGCCTTGTTCTCGTTCGGCTAAATCTTCAGTTTGAGTTCGGTATTCATCAACTAGTCCTCGAACTTCTGGGTCTTCGGCCACATCGGGCGCCGCTTCTAGAATTTGGCTGGCTTGGGGTGGCAGGGCTAAATTTTGCTGGTGTTGCAGCTGTCGCTGGCGATCAGCGTTCCACTGCGCTCGATTTTGGGATTCTAGGACTCCGCGTTCTTCCGGACTAGCCACTTGAGTGTAAAGTGATTCTTCATTAAGCGGACGCGGTTGATAACTAAAAGATTGGCCAGCCGAACTCTGGCGTCTTGATCCTGATCGCCTCACCACGCGCGCCTGTTGGCGACTGGCCGCCAGTTGAGCAATGGCTTGCGAGGGATCGAAGGTTGCTTGTCGAACTTGGGCTAAGGCCACACGGCCCATTATACCTTATTTGGCGCGGCACGTCAGTTGGAACTGGCCATTTTTTTTGCTGGTGATTTTGATCTGATGTTGCTTGCGCGCGCAATCCAAGAGGTGATCGGCGATGGGATGTTCCAGGCGACTTTCTATCTGCCGGCGGATTTCGCGCGCGCCGTGTTTGTTAGTGTTGGCTGGCAGGAGAATTTTTCGCAACGCTTTTTCGATCGTTAGTTCAGCTCGGTGGTGCACAAGTCGAGTTTGAAGGCCCTTGATTTCTTGATCGATAATTCCGAGCAATGATTTTTCGGCCAATGGATAAAACAAGCACAGCTGATCAAAACGGCCGACCAGTTCACGGCGGAAAGTGTCGTGAAGCGCTTCGCGAATTTCTTCGTTTTGGCGAGCGGGGAGGGATTCCGCGATGTTGAAGCCCAAATTTGATCGCTCGAATTTTTCTTGCGCCGCGTTGGTAGTGGCGATCAAGATGGTTTGGGTAAAGTTGATCAGTCGTCCAGTCGCGTCTTTAAGCGTGCCGTGATCCAAAATTTGTAGCAGCAAGTTTTGCACATCTGGGTGGGCTTTTTCTAGTTCATCAAAAATAACCACCGCGTCCGGGTGCGCTTTAACGTGATCGGTCAGCGCGGTTTTATCGCGGTAGCCTACGTAACCGGCGGGGGAGCCGACCAGTTTACTCACGCTATAGCTTTCGCTGTATTCACTCATGTCTAAACGTAGTAAGGCTTCACGGCGAGCTAAAATTTTAGCGGCCAGTTGTTTGGCTAGTTCGGTTTTGCCCACGCCAGTTGGGCCAACAAACAGGAACGAAGCCAGCGGCCGTTCACGGCTGGCCAGTTGCAGTTTAGCGCGTCGGGCGGCTTTGGCCACAGTGGAGACCGCTTCTTCTTGTCCAATGATTAACGCTTTGAGTTCGGCTTCCAGTTCGCGCAACCTTTCGATTTCGCTTTCGAGTAAATCGAGCGATAAGCCAGTAATGGCCGCCGTGATCTTGCGCACGTCTAGCGCGGTGACCGGTCTGACCTGACGTTCGTCGGTGGCATTGGTTTTTGGTTCAAGGATGGTTCGAAGTTCGGCTTCGCGATTTTTTAATTTGACGGCCTCTTCAAACTTTTCGGCCAGCACGGCTTCACGTTTAGCTTTAATGATTCCTTCGAGTTCAGCCCGGACCGCGTGCAAACTTTGTTTGGCGACTTTCGGTTCGATTCGGGCCACGTGTGCCGCGGCTCCGGCTTCATCGAGCAGATCGATGGCTTTATCTGGGAAGTGTTTGTTGGTTAGATAGCGGGCGGCGAGTTGTAAAGCTTCGTTTACGGCCGCTGGTTCGTAGCGCACGGCGTGGAATTTTTCGTAAGTCGGTAAGACGCCAAGTAAAATTTTCTTGGTTGCCTCGAGCGTTGGTTCGGGGACTGGCACCGGTTCGAAACGACGCTCCAGCGCGCCGTCAGTTTCGATCGATCGCTTAAATTCCGTTGGTGTGGTCGCGCCGATCATGCGCACCAAACCGCGGGCCAAGGCTGGTTTGAGCATGTTGGCGGCATCGAGCGATCCGGATCCTGAGCCCGCGCCGATGATGGTGTGCAACTCATCGACGAAAAGTATGACTTCTGGATGCTCGGCGAGTTCGTCCATCAGTTCGCGCAACCTGGATTCAAACTCGCCGCGGTACATCGTGCCAGCCACCAGCGATCCCAAATCCAATTCAAAAATTCGTTTTTCAGCGAGCGCGCTCGGCACCGCGCCTTCAATAATTTTTTTAGCCAATCCCTCCACGATGGCCGTTTTACCCACGCCTGGTTCGCCGATCAGCACTGGATTATTTTTGGTGCGGCGGCAAAGAATGTGCATCCAGCGTTCGATTTCGTGCTCGCGGCCAAAAACTGGGTGCATCGGGGCCACCGCCTCGGGATGGGTTAATTCCACGGCAAAGAAGTCGAGTGCCGGCGTTTTGCTTTCGTCGGGCAGGAGTGATTCGCCATGTTCACCAAGTTTAGTTTCGGTGGACAAAGCGTTTTCCATGGCCACCAAATCGGGGAAGGCGGCCGTAGTGCGAAAAACATTTTCCAAATTACGTTCGATGTTTTTGGTTTGTACCTGATATTCGGAAAAAACGCGCATCACATCTGGCGGCGCCGCTTGCATCAAACCGAAAAGTAGGTGTTCGGTCCCGACGTAACGATGCTCGAATTTAGAGGCGGATAAGACAGCCTTTTCGATCACCAATTTGGCCGCCGGCGATAAGACCGGTGCCGTCGTCGACTCTCCACCTTTCCAAGGGGGAGCTGGAGGGGGTTCTGAACCTGAGGCGGACGGGTAGTTGTTAACCAGCACCGTCAGAGCATCCGAACTCAGTCCGGCCTTCCGCAAAACTTCCGAAGCAATACAGCCTTGTTGCGTGGACAGCGCCCAAAGCAAATGGAGTGGTTCGATGTCGCGACCATTATGTTCGACCACGAAAACGAGCGCTCGAGTAAGGGCGTTTTTCAAGTGAGTTGTGAATTTGGAAATGATTTCGTCCATGAAAATTAGCTTGTAGCTGGTAGCTTGTAGATTATGAACCCATTTCATTTAGCCGAGCGATACGTTCAGCGGTTGGTGGGTGAGTCGAAAAAGCGCTCGAGAGCCATTTTTTGCCGGTGGCACCAAAGGGGTTGGTGATAAATAGGTGCGCCGTGGCTTGATTAGCGCTACGCAGTGGAGCGACGGCTTGGGCTGATTCGATTTTTCGCAGAGCGCGCGCTAGGCCATCAGGGTAGCGGGTGAGCAAGGCGCCGTCGGCGTCAGCGAGATATTCTCGAGTTCGTGAGATGGCGAGTTTGATCAACTCAGCGATCAGTGGCGAAAGAATCGCTAGAACGATACCGACTAGTAGGAAGATTAGCGCCGCTTGGTTGTTGTCGTTGTTGCCTCGAGGTCGGACGTGCAAAAGCAACTGCGCAATCAGCATGATCACGCCAACGAGCACGACGGTGATGGTCATCAAGCGGATATCGTAGTTTTTGATGTGTGAAAGTTCATGCGCGATCACACCTTCCAATTCTTGCTTGTCGAGCAACCGTAAAATGCCGGTGGTAAAAGTGACGCTGGCGTGCTCTGGGTCGCGTCCGGTGGCAAAAGCGTTCGGGCTATCGTCCGCAATCAAATAAATCTTCGGCATCGGCATCCCGGAAGCGATGGTTAAATTTTCCACCAGATTCCATAGTTCAGGCCCGTCCTGTTTGGTGAGTTCTTTGGCGCCGTGAGTCATCAGCACGACTTTGTCGGCCGCGTAGTAGCTGATCAGTGAGTACAGGGTGGCGAAGAGCGTACCGATGACGATCGCACTAATCGGATCGACTTCCAAATACAAGCCAACAAAATCGCAGCGCCGCACGAGCAAACCGGCGCCCAGTCACACCAG
>CAZCLT010000049.1:0-6901 GCA_964499655.1 uncultured Gammaproteobacteria bacterium
GGGCGGCTGGCGTGAGTATGAGCAGCGTCGGTACGTAATCAACGACCAGTAAAAATGGGCTGGAACTCGCTGAAAAATATGATGGCGTCTGGGCGACGATCGGCCTACATCCCAACCACCTGCACGCGCAGGAATTTTTTGATGATGCGGAATTGCCGCCGTCCAAACGCGTGACCGGAAAAATCAAAACCCGGGCTGAACATTTTGACCCAGAATACTATCGACCGCTGGCCCAGCATCCGAAAGTGGTGGCGATCGGTGAATTTGGTTTGGATTATTTTCGTTTGCCGCCAGGCGTCGATTTAGAAACCGTCACCACCGATCAAAAAATCGCCGTGCGTGAACAACTTAAATTTGCCAGCTCCGTCGATAAGCCGGTGGTGATTCATTGTCGCGACGCGCACGCCGATCAATATCGATTACTTCAAGACGAAATCGATAACGGGGGATTGAAGCGCCGGGGCGTGATTCATTGCTTTACCGGCTCGGCTCAGGAAGCCGCGGTTTATCGAGAGTTGGGATTTTTAGTTTCCATCACCGGCATCGTAACATTCGCTAAAGATCTTCAAGCGACGGTCAAAAATATACCCCTTGAACAAATGATGATCGAAACAGATTCACCGTATCTCACACCGGCACCATTTCGCGGTAAGCGCAACGAACCGAGCTATGTTACGCACATCGCCGCTAAAATTGCCGAGATCAAAGGGATCAGCTTGGAGGAAGTGGCCGAAGTCACCACGAACAATGCCGTGCGCTTGTTCAAATTAAAATAATGCACAATTGACTACATGAACGATCGGTATTACTATTTGCTCGCCCTACGCATGGCTGGCGATCTAACGATCACCATCGCTGTACCTGCTTTGTTAGCTGCTTTGATCGGGACCAAACTCGATCAAGTCTGGAACACCAAGCCCTGGCTGCTAATTATTTGCTTGTTGATAGCCGCCGTCCTGACTTACTTGATCATCAAAAGAAAGGCCCAAACCTACCTGAAATTGTATGAACATCCCCCTGGCCGCTGAACCTATCTGGCACCTTGGAAATTTCGTTGTCACCAACGCGATGCTCAATGCCTACATTGCCGTCGCTTTTTTTATTCTAATCGCTTTGATTGCCTCACGTCGCAAGTCGTTAGTGCCAAAAGGCATTCATAACATCATCGAAACGCTAATTGAATTTGCGCTCAGCGAAATCGATAAGGTCACGGGGGATAAACGAAAAACCCGACTGTTCTTGCCGCTGGTGGCTACTATTTTCTTTTTCGTCCTCTTTTCCAACTGGCTTGGCCAAATCCCTGGCACTGGTTCCATTGGCGTTTGGGGCATGATGCACGGTGAGCTGGAATTGATTCCGTTACTGCGCCCAGCCACTTCAGATTTGAACCTCACGCTGGCGATCGCGCTCGTGGCCGTCATTTCCACGCATCTAGCCGGTTTGCTCGGCGTCGGGGTAATCAACCATGTCAGCAAATTCTTCAACGTTCGCGGTATCTTCCAGGCCTTCAAACACGGACCAATGGCCGTGGTGATCGCCATTATCGGATTCTTCGTCGGTTTGCTTGAGCTCGTCGGCGAACTAGCGCAACCCTTGTCGCTCTCACTGCGATTGTTCGGCAACAACTTCGCCGGTGAAGTGCTGATGGCGGTGATGCTCTCGCTCGCTTCGTACGTGGTGCCGATTCCGTTCATCTTCCTGGAATTGCTCGTCGGCGTGATCCAAGCCACGGTCTTCTCGATGCTCACGCTCGCTTTTCTCGTCGTCGCCACCATGCAACATGGGCACGAAGAGGAAGAAGCTCATGACGGTCACGAAGCTGTCAAGGGGGGTGAGGTTGACACTGCGCTCGCCGCCTGACATCCTAACGGTCGCTTTAAAATAATAAATTATTAACTAAATAAATTATGGACGCCGCCTCAATGACCCTGCTCGCTAAAGCGCTCGCTATCGGTATTGGTTCGATCGGACCTGCCTTTGGTATTGGTTTGATTGGTATGAAGGCCATGGAAGCCATCGGCCGCAACCCAGAAGCCGGCGGCAAGCTGTTCGTGCCGATGCTGCTCGGTATGGCTTTTGCCGAAGCTATCGCCATTTACGCTTTGATTATCGCCTTTACTTTGTAGCTCGCTATTAATTTGGCTTACTGCGTTGTTGCGGGTCCCGTCAGACAGCGTCAACGTACGGTCTAGTACGTCTCCTTGTCTGCCACCCGCGCCTAGCATTAAGCCAAATATAATACACTCGCCGAAATTCAATTAATGATCTGCTTTCGACGATCAAGATTGGTCGTCGAAGTCAATTTCATTAGTACATTATGTCCGAAATCACAGAAAATACCGAAGTAACTGAAGCGCACGCCGAAGCCGGCAATCCAATTGAAGCCGTGGCTGGACAGTTTGGCTTGAACGGTCAAATCTTTCTTGCTCAGTTGATCAACTTCCTAATCGTGCTGGTGGTTTTGTGGCGTTTTGTCTACAAGCCAGTCGTTAGATTCCTAGATGAACGGGCTGAGAAAATCGAAAAAAGTGTGAAGCAGGCCGAAGAAATTGAAGTTCGGGTGAAGGCGATCGAAGTTGAACGCGAAGCGGTCATTGCCACGGCTCGCAAAGAGTCAGCGCAGATTTTGGAAAAGGCGCACCACGAGGCGGAAGCTCGCGGCGAGGAAATCGTCAGTGCCGCCAAGCGGGAAGTAGAGCGCGTAATCGCCAAGGGCAAGCAATCGCTCGCCGCTGATCAGGAAGCGATGTTGCGCGAATTGCGTAAAGAGGTGATTGATTTGGCGATGAAAGCGGCGACGCGCATTGTGCAAAACGAAATCGACGAAAAGAAATCCAAATCGATTGCTGAAGAGGTTGTCCGCAAACTTTCGTAATTATGAAAGGACGCGAAAAACAATTAGCGCGCTTACTTGTGGATCAGCTCGACGGCGCCACACCAGCACAAACCAAATCGATTCTGGCTGAGTTTGTGAGCCTGGTGGAAAAACATCGGTTGATCAAATCCTGGCGGGTTTTACAAAACTACATTCACACCGCCTGGAAAGAAAAATACGGGGCTTCGCAGGTCACTGTGATTACGGCGCACGAACTGGCCGCCAGCTCGCGCAAAGCACTCGAAAAGATCGCTCCCGGCGCTGATTTCATCGAGCGCGTTTACCCGCGCCTGATCGCGGGTGCCATTGTCCGCATTGACGATCAAAAGATCGATGGCTCCACCGCTGGTCAACTCCGCCGCCTTAAACAACAGCTTGAATCGTAAATTATGGCCACCAAATCCGATATCATTGAAGAATTGCGAAAGCAGATTGAAGCTTTCAAAACTGACGCCAACGTGGAAAGCGTCGGCACCGTGCTTTCCGTCGGCGACGGCGTCGCGCGATTGTCTGGCCTCTCACAGTGTCAGTCCATGGAAATGTTGGAATTTTCCGACGGCACGATTGGCTTGGCCTTGAACATCGAAGAAGAAACCATCGGTGTCGTGGTACTTGGCGAAACACGCAACATCAAAGAAGGCGATTCGGTCAAATCAACTGGTCGCGTGCTTTCCGTGGGCGTGGAAGACGGCATTATCGGTCGCGTAGTCAATGCCTTGGGCCAGCCATTGGATGGCAAAGGCGCCATCAAAGCCGCCAAATATCAAGCGATCGAAAAAGTAGCGCCGGGCGTTATCACCCGAAAATCAGTTTCCGTGCCAATGCACACCGGTATTAAAGCCATCGATTCGTTGATTCCAATTGGTCGTGGTCAGCGCGAGCTGATCATCGGCGATCGCCAAACCGGTAAAACCGCCATTGCCGTCGACACGATCATCAACCAGAAAGGCCAGAACATGAAGTGCGTTTACGTGGCCATCGGTCAAAAAGAATCCAAGATCGCCGGTATCACCGCGCGTTTGGAAAAAGCCGGCGCCATGGACTACACCACGATCGTCGTGGCTGGAGCTTCTGATCCCGCTGCTTTGTCTTACCTCGCTCCTTACGCCGGTTGCGCCATCGCTGAATACTTCATGGACAAAGGCGAAGACGTGTTGATTATTTACGATGATCTTTCCAAACACGCCTGGGCTTACCGTGAAATTTCACTGCTCTTGCGCCGCCCACCAGGTCGCGAAGCTTACCCTGGCGACATTTTCTATTTGCACTCTCGCTTGCTCGAACGCTCGGCTCGTTTGAATGAAGACTTCGGTGGCGGTTCAATTACCGCTTTGCCAGTCATTGAAACCCAGGGCGGTGATGTCTCCGCGTACATCCCGACCAACGTCATTTCCATCACCGATGGTCAGATCTATTTGGAAACCGATTTGTTCTATCGTGGTCAGCGCCCGGCGCTAAACGTCGGTCTCTCCGTCTCCCGCGTCGGTTCCTCAGCGCAAACCAAGGCCATGAAGTCGGTTTCAAAAACTTTGAAAGTCGATCTCGCGCAGTTCCGAGAACTGGAAGCCTTCGCGCAGTTTGCTACCGATTTGGACGAAGCCACCAAGAAGCAAATCGAACGTGGACGCCGGGCCATGGAAGTGATGAAGCAGAAACAGTACGGTCCAATTCCGTTCGAAGAGCAGGTCTGCGTGATCTTCGCGCTCAACAACGGCCAGCTGGATGATGTCGCTGTCGACAAAATTCAAGATTTTGAAGCGGGCTTCTTGAACTTCTTACGCTCTTCCGGCGCTGGATTGCTGAGTGCTATTCGTGAGACCAAAGAGGTGAGCGACGAATCCAAAACTCAGTTGACTGAACTGATCAAAAATTTCAAATCAACGACCTAATGTGCCAGCGGTAACGCAAAAAATCGTCAAACGCCGAATTAAGTCAATCGCCAACACGATGAAAATCACCAAGGCGATGGAGCTGGTTTCGGCTGCCAAAATGCGCAAAGCCGTGCAGGGCGCTTTGGCCACTCGACCTTTCGCAACTCTCTCGTGGGAAACGATCACCGCCTTGTCGCAAGTCAGCGGCGGCGCCAATCATCCACTGCTCGAAATGAATCCTGAGGCCACCAAAAAATTGCTCGTAATTTTCACCGCTGATCGAGGTTTGGCCGGTGGTTTTAACGCCAACATCATCAAAACGGTTTTGAAATGGACCGGCGGCGAACCGGTAGACGTGATCGCCGTAGGTCGACGTGGCGCTGATGCTTTATCGCGTCGCGGCCTGCCAGTCATTGCTCGTTTTGAAGGACTGACCAACAAACCAACCTTCGCCGACCTTTTACCGATCGGCCGACAAATACTCGAAGCGTACATCAAGAAAGATTATCGCGAAGTACAAATCGGCTACACGGATTACATCACGGGGTTAATCCAGAAGACGAGAATTTACCGACAACTGCCGTTCTCGAAACCGGATGTGATTGACGGCGAGATCACAGGGCAACCACACGGGGTTGCCCCTACAGCGTCCGAATATTTATTCGAACCCGATCCACAGGCTGTATTAAATCGGGTTCTGCCGAGATTGGTCGAGACGATGTTGTACCAGGCGCTACTCGAATCGGCCGCTTCCGAACACTCGGCGCGCATGCTAGCGATGCGCAGTGCCAGCGACGCCGCCAAAGACATGCTCAGCGACCTCAAGTTCACCTATAACCAAATTCGCCAGTCCACGATCACTCGCGAGATCGCCGAAATTTCTAGCGGTAAAGCCGCCATTGAATAATCAAATATGGAAAAGACAAAAAATGTTAACGGTCTCGTAGCGCAGGTCATCGGCGCCGTGGTCGATGTGCGCTTTGAAGGCGCTCTGCCCGATTTGCTGACCGCGCTGGAAGTAAAAAACGGCGAAGAAAAACTCACGCTCGAAGTCGCTCAACAGTTGGGCAGTGGCTTGGTGCGCACGATCGCCATGGGCGCCACTGATGGCTTGCGCCGCGGCTTGGAAGTTACCTCGACCGGTCGACCGATTTCCGTGCCGGTTGGTCCAGAAACTTTGGGCCGCATGTATAACGTGACTGGCGACCCAATTGATGGCAAGGCGGCCGTTAAAACCAAGCGTCAGGATCCAATCCACCGCAACGCGCCCGAGTTTATCGATCAGGCGACCGAAGCTCAGGTTTTTGAAACTGGTATTAAAGTCGTCGATTTGATTTGTCCGATTTTGAAAGGTGGTAAATCTGGTTTGTTCGGCGGCGCGGGCGTGGGTAAAACCGTTTTGATTCAGGAATTAATTCACAACATTGCCAAGGAACACGGCGGCTACTCTGTTTTCGCCGGTGTTGGCGAACGCACGCGTGAAGGTAATGATCTGTATCACGAAATGAAGGATTCGGGCGTGCTCGAAAAAACCGCGCTGGTCTTCGGTCAGATGAACGAACCGCCAGGTGCTCGTGCTCGCGTGGCTTTGACCGGTCTAACCATGGCCGAATATTTCCGCGACGATGAAGGCCGCGATGTGCTGATGTTCATCGATAACATCTTCCGCTTCACCCAGGCTGGCTCGGAAATGTCTTCACTCTTGGGCCGTATTCCATCGGCCGTGGGTTATCAGCCAAACCTAGCCACCGAAATGGGCGCGCTGCAGGAACGCATCACTTCAACGAAAAAAGGTTCAATCACTTCGATTCAAGCCGTCTACGTACCAGCCGACGACTTGACCGACCCGGCGCCAGCCACCACTTTCGGTCACTTAGATTCCACAGTGGTACTTTCGCGTTCACTAGCCGAACTCGCCATTTTCCCAGCCGTTGATCCACTCGATTCCAACTCGACGATTTTGGATCCGAACATCGTCGGCCAAGAACACTACGATGTGGCCCGCGGCGTTCAGCGTATGCTGCAGCGCTACAAAGATTTGCAAGACATCATTGCCATCTTGGGTATGGAGGAATTATCTGAAGACGACAAGTTGACCGTGGCCCGCGCCCGCAAAATTCAGAAATTCTTGTCTCAACCATTCTCGGTCGCTGAA
>CAZCLT010000050.1:0-6880 GCA_964499655.1 uncultured Gammaproteobacteria bacterium
GGCAATTAGCTATAATCCCTACATCAGCTAATTATGGAAATGACAATGATATGAACGATGAATACTTAGGATACCTAGAGACGATTGTAAACAACACCACAGATGCGATTTTCGTAAAAAATAAGGAAGACGTGTTTCTATTTGCAAACGCTGCCACGCAACGATATCTTCAAAGAACCCCCGAAGAACTTCTAGGTAAAAAAAGCATTTCTTTTCTTTCGCCAAACGAGGCCAAGACAATCGTCGCCAATGACCAAAAAATTATGGCCGACGGCAAGGTACAGACTCTAGAAGAAGAACTCGACCTACCAAACGGCGGAAAAAGATTTTTCTTGGCCACCAAAGGACCAATTTATGATGGTCAAGGTCAAATTGTGGGCATTTTTGGAATTTCTAGGGACATCACCGATCGCCGAAACACAGAACAGGAATTATCCAAATCAAATGAAGAGTTAAAATCTCTGAACAAGATAATGATCGGACGCGAGTTAGAAATGGCTAAACTCAAACTGGTAATAGCAGATCTTCAAGAAAAATGTAAAGTCTAAAGAATACCGATCTTAGTTCTATGCTCAAATGGCTCTTCGCTATTTCTGGACTATTGGTGCTGGGTGCTGGCTGTTTAAAGCCCACGCCAGTCAAGACAACGATTGAGGGCATTGATGTTCACATGCACCTTGGTGTCGTCTCAGCACGTGAATCAGACTTAGCGACAGCGTACGCGAGCGCTGGCAGTGAACTGATCGAGCGAATGGATGCCCTGAATGTTGAACGTGCCATTATCGTGGCGGTTCCCAATCCAAACGGTCGGCCAGCAGACAGCGCCGTCGAAGAAAACATCGCACTGGTAACCGAGCGGTATCCAGACCGACTCTCCCGTCTGGCAGGCGGCGCAGTGCTCAATACATTTATCCAAGCGACGGCTGCCGATGCGGTGACAGCCGAAGTAAAGAGTCAGTTCCGGACGCAAGCGCAGGCCGTTCTTGATCGTGGCGGAGTCGGATTTGGAGAGATGCTCGCGCTCCACCTTTGTTTAGGATCAACGCATAGCTATCAATATGCCTCTCCGGATCACCCTCTTTTCCTCGAGCTAGCCGACATCGCGGCCGAGCGTGGGGTACCGATCGATCTTCATAACGAAGCCGTCCTGTCAGAGCGAACCATGCCGGAAAATCTAAAACGCGCTTGTTCCCAAAATCCAGATACACTCCCTGCCACCATTCCAGCACTTGAACGACTCCTCGAACACAATCCAAAGGCCCAAATCGTCTGGCAACACATCGGCTGGGATAACACTGGCGAGCAGAAGCCCGCACTAATCACGCGACTCTTACAAGATCACCCCAACTTATTCATCGCCATCCGAGTTGAAGAACGCCTCAATCAAGTCGGGACGTCCGCATTGATGCCCAATCGCCTGGTGGACGAAAACGGACAAATTCAGTCTGATTGGTTAAAGCTCTTTAAGACTTTTCCCGACCGCTTTGTGATCGGTTCAGACGAATTCATCGACTCGCAAGGCAAACTCCCGATCGGTGCCGCTTCGCTTGATCAAACCTGGAATATCATCAACCAGCTCCCGGCCGACCTGGCCACGGCCATCGCTCATGACAACGCGGCGCGAATCTATCACCTCGAATAACCGAAAATCAAAAAACCGCGCAGATTTTTACCTTTTAAGGTATACCAAATAAACGCTTGCGTCTTTTTCTAGGTTTTGATAGTATTTCGACACCAAAGAAATCCCCCTTCGGGGGCCGGTAGCTCAACTGGTTAGAGCGCTGCCCTGTCACGGCAGAGGTTGCGGGTTCGAGTCCCGTCCGGCCCGCCAGGACAACTTCTTATCGGAGCGACCCGTAGGCCTCATGCCGCACGGGGCGACCCATAGGGATCTGTCCCATAAACAAAACGACCCGAAAGGGCCGTTTTGTTGTTAGTGGCGAATATAGACAGGATCACCTACTTCTACTACTGGAAAATGAATACATGGACTTTCGTCTAAGTATTGAGTCCTTACATGTGGTAACAGTGTGTTTTCATTTCCGTCATAGGAAAAATAAGCGAGCGTCATCGTCTTCTGACCCCAGTTCGTAATCATGGACATAAAGATCCCAACGGCAGTGGACGCAAGGATCGCATTCGGCCAGATGACTTGCGGCTTCGGACCAGCCGCACCATACAACGCCGCCTCCCGTCCGAGTTTTTCTTCGGTCAAAAAGCCGCAGCATTGTAGGCACGGCCCTCCTGGCAGAGAAAGAATTACTTGCCCAGCCATCCTCGGCGGTTGACCTTCAATTCTTTCCACCACGTCCATCCCAATATCCAATAGTGGAATAAGATATCGCCGTGCGCAAACCTCGAGTTCCCGTCGTTCAGCAAATGAGTCGACGCACCCGAAGACTACGTCACAAGAACGTAACAGTTCTGGCGAATCCTGCCATCTTCCGTTGCATGCAATGACCTCGGCCTCGTGGCTGACTCCCTTAATAACTCGTTCAGCTATTACTGTTTTTAAAGTACGTTCAGTTACGTCTTTTTCGACAGCCCCAACCATCCTGTTGAGATTGCTTTCATCGATTTCCTGCGGGTCGAAGATAACGAAGTGTCGGAACCCAATGTGAGCCAGCTGCTGCACAATATGCGAACCTCCTCCGCCCAGACCTACGATGGCGACGATGGCAGAAGAAATCATGTGCTCGGATTCTGCACCAAGAAATGTTTGACGTGAGTGCCGTTCGCTATTCATAGAGGTGCGGTTCGTGAAATTCCATCGGCCATCCCACGACTGTTATTTTTTCTACATCACGAAGCTCGGTCGCTCCTGGCTCTATGGCTCTTGCAATGATCGCGTCTTGACTTAATAGCAGCATCCCATGAATCATCTCGGGTTTTGTATTAGCAAAACTCGAAACCAAGCGGCTTGTTTCTGCAATGTCTGTCATGCTAAAGCCGGGCACACCCGTATGATCGTGAATGTGGACGTGAAACAAGCCCACTCCTTCATCGAGAGACAGTTGTAAAGCAGACCTTATTGCCAGGGTGCCGATTCTGGCACCTGAAAATCGGTCGCGAATGTAATGCTCATCTGGAACGGGAACGTAACCGGTCGCCAAACAAATGACCTCGCCGTTGTGTCCTTCGCTCTGCCGAACGGTCACGAAGCCAACACGTTCGTGCGCGAACGGATGTCTGCGAACAAGATCGGAACGCATGATCTCAAGAGTGGAGCGCGGAATTCTAAAGATCATAGCTATCGAAGTGCCCCAAGATGGTTAGCCACCATCTGCGAGAGCCTTAGGTTCTCTTGAGGAATTTTCCAAGAGTACGCGTGCCAATTTTGTTCGAGGATTCTTGTGTTTAGCGCGTTCCAATTCAGTTGCTTGGGACAACTGATCTGCTGGGCGAAATATAGGCGCGACGTATACCCGTCTTTGGAAGACGGACATAATAGCGCGTCCACTTCGGTAGGACTGCAGCCCGTAGGAAGAATGATTTTGCGGAGGAGGGCGTACGTGATTCCGCCCTCCTCGCAAGTCAGCACCTCAGAGCACAGCTCCTTAAGCTCATCAATTTGATCTTCAGGGAGCATATTGTAGAATTATGAAGACGCGCTGTCCCTTGGGTGGCTCACAAACTTTTCACCTCCGCCAATCTCCACCTTGCCGTCGTCCGGGAGAGGGACGAGCTTTCCCTGGAGAACTTGTTCAAGCTCGTCGGCGAGGGGAACCCCACCAATATTCTTAAGGTCGGCAACCGAGTGGAAGCCTTTGGCCACCATGTGTCGCACGTTGTTAATAAAGACTGGGACGTCGCCGTGGCCGTGTTCCTCGTGTTCGTTTGCCATAACCGTTTGGTTAAAGGAATTAATGTTTCCTCGTTGCATTTTACTCGCGTGTCCTATACCATTGCAAGGTAACTCGTAATACCACTTGTTATCCACAGTAACATCCTGTTACCGAAGGTAACGTCCGTTACTCTACGGAACAGTTCGTACACAGGCTTGGTGTTTATGCCAAAGAAGAAAAAGGATACAATTGGGACAGAACGCCAAGCGACGGATGCTGAGATCCGCCAAGAAATTGGCAAAAAGATTCGCGAGATGCGCGACAAGTTAAGGCATAGCGCCGCTTCCATCGCAGGAAAACTCGGAATCTCGCGGGAGGCGCTCACCCACATTGAGACCGGCAGGAACAACATAACCGCCACCTCCCTTTGGAAGCTTGCCGTTCTTTTTCATTGCGACGTAGAAGACTTTTTTCCCGACGTACCTGACGGTTACGCAATTTCCAAAGTAGACCTCGGTCTCCTCGCGCAGGAAGATGAGAAGGCCGCGAAGTGGGCGGAGAAACTTTTCGGCATAAAATAATATGAAGTTCGAACAAATTGAAAGTCTAGCGCAGGAAATACTGAAGGACGCGGGGATTACTTCATACCCGGTTCCCGTTGAGGCAATCGCGTCGAAGCATAGAATAAAGATTAGCCGCGGACCAAGCGCGGACTTTTCCGGAATACTAATTAGAAAGAACAATTTTTCACTCATCGGAGTGAGCGACACGGAAGCTGCCGTTCGGCAAAGGTTCACAATAGCTCACGAGCTCGGTCATTTTTTCCTACATGAAAATAAGGATACGTTCGTCGACTATCGCGATAACAAAAAAATACCTCAGGACTCGCTGAAAGAACGGGAAGCAAATATGTTCGCAGCCGCTTTATTGATGCCACGATTTTTTGTCGACGCGGATTGTAAGTCTGTTAGTGCGAATAACTTTCTAACGGAAGATGACGTTGAGAAGCTGGCAATAAAATATGATGTCAGCCAAGAGGCAATGAGTATTCGTCTCATGAATCTTAGATCAGCTTAGATAGAGGAAAGTAGACTCAACTTTTTATCCGAGCAGATCAGTCTGCTCCTCAAGTTCCCAAGCAGCTCTCGTTTCTCCGACATGCTTCCTTCGCGCAAGAGATACTTCATGTAGGCACGAACATCCATCTCCTCAGTCGTTCCTTCCGGTACCGAGGTTCCCCCACGGAACATCCGTTCAAATCTACTGAAGCGTTTGATCTCCTCCTCAAGCTTCACTTTCAACCCAAGTTCGTTAATGTCGATCTGATCGATGATCTTTAGTAGTTCTGTAATCAATTCTTCTTCTCTGATGTACGGATTCGTGCAATTGCGATCCCGCGAGCGTGTGCATCCGTAGTAGACGTATCGCGTGTGACCACCGTCTTTTCGTTGCTTGTATTTTTCCTCTGCCGATACCCCTGAACCGCATTGTCCGCACGTGAACAGTTTGGTGAAGGCGAACTCTTTGTTCTCCCGCACGATCTGGTCGCGTTTGAGCTGGACATGGGCTAGATCGAATAGTTCCTTCGTAATGATCGGCTTGTGCTTACCCTCGTACCAGTTACCAGTGTTCCTCGGGAATTCGAATCGTCCGTGGTAGAAGGGATTTTCGAAGACGCGGTAGATGCCGCTGAGCGTCAGTGTTTTATTGCCCCGCGTTTTGAAGTTCATGTCGTGCTTGAGCCAGTTGTAGAGCTTGCGCCCGCTCCATTTTTCGTAAGCGACTTTCTCGAACATCTGCTTTACGATCGGAGCGCGTATTGGATCAAGTAACTTTTGGCCTTTCTTATCCATCAGGTTTTGATCCGAATACCCGATCGGTGCCATGCCTGGCCAGAATCCCATTTCGACTCGCGTACGAAGCCCGCGTTTTACGTTTTCCCCTCGGTGATCGTTTTCGAGCTTGGCCGTCGAGCCGAGGATCATCAACAGATACTTTTCGTTCGGATTGTTGCTGAATGATTGTCCATGCGTTCGGATCTCTACGAGCAGCCCTTGGTCGATGAGGTCGACCACCGCCCCAAGGTCGCCCGCATTACGACTTAATCGATCTGGTGCCCACGTCAGGATGCCGTTGAACTTTTTCTCACGGACATCCCGTAAAAGTTCGTTAAAGATCGGTCGTTCGCCAGTCGCCTTGGCAGAGTGACTTTCGCGTTTGATTTCCACCACGTTCAGTCCGTCCCGCTCTGCGATCTGGAGCATTTCTTTGGTCTGCGAATCGATCGAGAGAACCTGCCGTTCGGCCGACTCGCTACTTTTTCGAGCGTAAAGGCAGTACTTAACGGCCTCTGGAGCCGCTGACCTATCCTGTTCGTGCTTTGTGCGTGTAAGCCTTGTCTGGGTTACTGTGCCTCCTTGTGTGTTATTCATACAACACATCAATGCCGCAACCCCTGTGGGGCGTCCAGTCCGCCTCGTTGTTGGTAACTAGCCGCTAAAAGCCCTTGAAAGTATCGAAAAAACACGAGTGCAAATCTTCAAAATGCTGACGGAGAATTTAGGATGCTAGAACCAGCGATTATTCTGGATCGTTGTATCCTCAATGAACGCCCGCGGAGCCAGTTGTTGTACGAGCTTTGCGCCGTTGAGGGCGCCCTGCTTCGAGACATAGGCTTCGCTGATGGCGACAATTTCGTTGTTGTCGGCCTTCAAGCGCCACCGGTACTGACCCGCACGGTCTGCGTAGATTTGCATCTTTGGCATATTTGACCTGAGAGACAAATGGGTGAATTAGAGCTAGGGAGTCGACCTTTCTTGCTCCCCACTTCGCGAGCCGACCCGCGCGAAGAGGAGAGGAAAGGTGACCTAAACTAGCAATCACTCATCAGCGGCCCAGGTATCTCCGCCAGCATTTTAAAGACCTATCTTTATCGAAAGATAGCGCAAATTCGGCTTTTTGGATACACTAAGGCCAATCCAAACCGGTATTATGGCCTTATTTCAGATCAATCAAGCTAAGGTAACCCGCCTGAACGCAAAAGACGTTCGGCTCGAACGGGATCTTCAGCGACTCTTTGAGCAAAATCTTGAAGA
>CAZCLT010000051.1:0-6852 GCA_964499655.1 uncultured Gammaproteobacteria bacterium
AATCGGTTTCGAATCCGATTCTGGCCGGCGAGACCAATCAGTGGGCTTTAATTGGAAATCAAATTTACCATTTCTTTTTCCCTTTTGGGATTCATGAGCTGGCCACTTTGCGACATGTTTGGAGCTATGGCTTTGTGCTCTCTCCCTGGTTGGGTTTTTTGACGGCTGTTGGTTTGATCATCGCGTTGTTCGCCGACCGTCTGCATGCCGCGGCCTCGCCACATCTGCCAGTGGAAGATGGTTTGTGGCGACAGTTGGCTTTGATCACCCTGGTGCTGGCTAGCTACTTGGGTTTGCTTTATGGAAGTTGGAATATTAATGACAATCCTGATCCACTAGCCGTGACCATTGGAAATTCTTACGTCCGTTATTGGTTGCCGTTATTTACGCTGGGATCTTTGTTCGCGGCCCTGACTGTTCGTTTCGCCGTTCGTCGTTTTGGCTATCACCGTTGGTATTTAGCGAGCGTCGTTGCCGCCTTGCTCGTGGTTCTGATTTCGTCGGCGCAGACGGTTTGGGGCGGGGAAGATGGATTTATCTCCACCCGTCGGCATTTGGAAGAATTTGCCCAGAAGCGTGAATTGATTTTGGGCGCGACTGAACCTGAGGCGATTATTATTGTGGATCGAGCTGATAAATATTTGTGGCCAGATCGTGCTGTGGTCGTGCCGCTTCGGAGCGACAGGACGTACAATCAACTCTCAAATTTAGTGTCCGTGGCGCCGTTGTATTACTTCGGCATTACGCTACCCGAATCTGACGTCAATCATTTGCAAACAACGGTTCTTGGTCCATTAAATTTACAGATTCTTCGGATTCTGACGACCGGAGAAGAGAGTCTGTATTTGATTTATGATTAAGCGGATTTTACAAATCTTAATTGTCATGACGCCGTTTGTTATTTTCGGGCGTCTGTTGTGGTTGGACATTACGCCTGGTGGTCAACGTGAAATTCGCGTCGAGGTTGACCAAGTTTCGCCATTTGTTGATCGTTTGTTGCCCGATGACCGGGTGCTCGGTTTGCAGACTGATAGTACTGGTTTAAGTTTTGAGACCATTATCGATGAACCGATTTATTTTTCTATCCATCAGAGCGCGACTGATTTTGAAACTCTTGAGGTTGGTCTGGAATATCGAACCGATGCCCCGATATTGGAGATCGGTCCATTGGTTGATGTTTACGCGCAGGCATATGATTTGAAGCCATTACATAATTCTTTGATCGACGAATCTACTTGGACGAAGGTTAATCAAGGAAGTTTAGTGTTGCTTTCTCGAAACAACGACGTGACCAACCTTGATGACTGGCTGGCTGATTTGCCGCCGCGATCAAAAATCGCCACCTATCATTACGATTTGGTGACGCCCTATCGAATTCCGGATTATCGGTCGCTAGAATCGTCACGTACATTTAATGTGTCGTTGCGTGGTTATCACAAATATCAAACCTATATTAAGAATGAACCGTTCCATTTGGAAGCGACGCTTTGGGACATGAACCGAACGCAGGGCGCTGACGAAGGCATGATTCGAGTGATCAATGAAAACGGCGAGGTGATGATCGAACGACCATTCGAAGACGATGGTGATGTTCGCGAGGATCAAAGTCCATCGCACCAGACGATAACTATCGACGATTTGGCCTGGCCAGAAGGTGTTTATTCGGTGGAACTCAAGGGCACGAGTGATATTTTTTGGCGACAGATCACTACGACGCAGCGTTATTTAACTTTCGTGAATAAAATATATTTTGGTGATGAAGTCGGTTATTTGGATGCGCCACGGCCGGTAAGTTTTTACACTAATGCCAAACGATTGACGCTCGAAACTTATCACGCCGATGCAGCTCAGCGAGTTCAGATTGGATCACAGACGATTTTAATTCCTCAAAGCCATGAAAAGATTAAGCGAACGATTACCGATCGTGGCGTGGTGCGTGGTGATGCACCGCAAGGCGATGTGTTCGTGGCCGGCGATGGCAAGTTCGCGCTTTCGGCTGATTCGTTTTTCGACCCAGATCCGGTGAAATTGGGACCGCTGACCGATTTAGACGCCTTGGGAATTGATTACATCATCGCCGATTATCAGTCTCCGGTTCAAGAGAACGATTGGCAAACTAGCTCGGCGACTTTTGATTTAGCGCCATTGCGTCAGCCTGATGGCGCCATCACCTTCGCGATCTCGGTGCCGGAAATCGCCGAACTTCAGAACACGGTCGAAGTCCAGGCTGTGACACTCCGTTTTAAGAAGGCGCCACTGTCCTGGTCGGGGATTTGGTCGGCTTTATTAGATCGTTTACCCTTTGGCTTATGAAAGAATTAATGACCACCGCCTTTTGGACCGCGCTGGCGAGCTATGTGATTTTCGCTTTCGTAGATTTTTGGCGACCGGGTTTTGTGAGTTACAATTTTTCGGTCCATTGGTTTTTAGCCGTGGCGATCATTTCCGGTGTGTTGTCGGTGATGCTACCGAGTTCGTCTCGGTTTAAGCCAGCCGATCGACGCTTCGCACCCACTGCTTTCGCGATCTTTATCGGTTTGCTGCTTTCGATGATGGTTTGGCGCGCCGGCGAACCCTTCGGCGACTGGCGAATCTTCCTTTCGCTCGCCGCGTTGTTTGGACCGGTGGTGATGCTGAGGCTGTTAAAACCCGATGTCGCCTGAAAGCATCGGTTATAAACTAATTAATTTCTATGTCTGATTGCTTGTTCTGCAAAATTATCGAGGGCGGGATTCCGAGCCACAAAATCTACGAAGATGATCACGTTTTGGCTTTTCTGGACATTGGTCCGGTCAGCCGTGGCCACGCGTTGTTCGTGCCGAAGATTCACGCCGCAGATCTCAACTCGGGCTCAGTCGACGAAGCCACGGCCCTGATTCGTGCCGTGCACGCCACGGCCCCGAAATTCCTCGATCGCCTCGGCGCCTCGGGTTATAACCTCGGCGTGAACCATGGTGCTGACGCTGGCCAGATCGTCTTTCACACCCATTTTCACTTTATGCCCCGCTATCGCTCGGCACCTCGGACCTTCACAAAGACCCACCCTAGCCAGGAGGAGCTTGCCGAAACAGCGAAACTCATGCGCGGTGAGTAATTGACCAAATTAAGCAAAAAAAGTAAGGTTAAAGGTAGATATGAAGGTTTTAGTCACTGGCGGCTGTGGGTTTATCGGCTCACATTTTATACGCACTGTTTTTAAGGAACGACCTGATTGGCAGGTGGTGAATCTTGATGCTTTAACGTACGCTGGCAACCTCACGAACACACTCGATATTCAAACTGATAATCGCTACCGTTTCGTGTATGGTTCGATTACCAATAAAGATTTAGTGAATGAGTTGGTGAAAGATGTTGATGCCGTGGTCAACTTCGCCGCCGAAACGCACGTCGATAGATCGATCATGGACAACGAATCGTTTATCATGACCAACATTTTGGGTACCCAGCGTTTGATCGATGCCTGCGTGAAGTTTGGTAAGCGCTTTCACCATGTGAGCACGGATGAGGTTTTTGGTTCGCTCGGCGCCACTGATCCAAAGTTCAATGAACGCACACCGTACGATCCGCGCAACCCATACAGCGCCACCAAAGCCGCTTCTGATCATTTGGTTCGCGCGGCCATGCATACCCACAAACTTCAAGCCACGATTTCCAACTGCACCAACAACTACGGACCATTTCTTTATCCGGAAAAGTTTCTTTCGATTTCGATCACCAATTTGCTCGATGGTAAACCGATTTATATTCATGGCGATGGCCGACAGATTCGTGATTGGATTCAGGTGCGCGATCATGGTGCCGGTATTTTGGCGATTTTAGAGCGCGGCAAAATGGGCGAGACTTACATGATGGGCGGTGATGGCGAGTATTCGATCGCTGATACGGCCAAGACTTTGCTCAAAGTGATGGGCTTGTCTGACAACATGTTGCACTTCATTAAGGATCGTCCAGGTCAGGATCGCCGTTACGCCATCGAGTACACTAAAATTAAAAACGAACTCGGTTGGTCACCGACAGTGACGTTTGAACAAGGTCTCGGCGAAATGGTTGATTGGTATCGCAAGAATGAAGCCTGGTGGCGCCCGATCAAAGACAGCTCAGGTTACCGTCAGTGGTTTGAAATTCAATTTGGTCGCGAACTATGAACATCGAAAAAACTCCCATTGAGGGTTTGATGATCATCGAACCGCAGGTCTTTGCTGACGAGCGGGGATTTTTTTTCGAATCCTATAATGCCGACAAGTTTGAGGCGCTCGGTGTCCCGGGAACTTTTCTGCAAGATAATCACTCGGCTTCTAAGAAGGGTGTGCTGCGTGGATTACATTTTCAATTGCCGCCCAAGGCGATGGCTAAATTGGTGCGCTGTACCCGTGGACGGATTTGGGATGTGGCCGTTGATTTGCGTCAATCATCGACGACTTACAAACAGTGGTTTGGTTTAGAGCTTTCAGCTGAAAATAAAAAAATGTTGTATCTTCCGGCCGGCGTGGCGCACGGTTTTTACGCGCTGGAAGATTGTGAAGTGTTGTATAAGTGTTCACATACTTATGATCCAGCCGGCGATGGTAACGTGCGCTTTGATGATCCAGCCTTCAACGTTCCTTGGCCGCTTGAAGGATTACCGTTACTTTCGGCTCGCGATCAAGCAGCGCCCAGTTTCAAGGATTTAAGCTTGCCTTTTTAGTATGAAGGTTTTGGTGACGGGCGCCCGGGGCATGCTTGGACAAGATGTGGTGAGAGTTTTTTCTGCTGCCGGCCACGAGGTCATAGCTACCGATCGACAAGATTTAGATATTACCGCGGCTCTCGACGTTAATAACTTCGTCGAGTCGACACGTCCTGATGTCATCATCAATACTGCCGCTTTTAATTTCGTTGAGAAGGTTGAAGATCCAGCTATTTATCCAATCGCGCTCGCCGTCAACGCCACTGGCCCCAAAAATCTGGCTCAGGCGGCGAAAGCAACCGGCGCTAAATTTGTGCATTACAGCACGGATTATGTTTTTGCTGGCGATCGGCCCGATGGCTATCTGGAAAGCGACGAACCCAATCCGATTTCTAAGTACGGCGAGACTAAGGCGGCTGGTGAGCGGGCCGTGAAAGAGGTCGGTGGTGATTTTTATATTTGCCGCTTGTCGAAAATATTTGGGGCACCGGGCGCAGGCGATGGTTCCAAAGAAAGTTTTGTCGCCTTGATGTTGCGCTTAGCGAAAGAAAAGCCAGAGTTGAAGATTGTCGATGAAGAAATTGGAACTCCGGGCTACACTCCCGATATCGCCGCCGCCACCTTAAAATTAATCACGGAGAATTTTGAACCCGGTGTCTATCATTTGGTTAACGCTGGTGGCGGTGTGACTTGGTACGGGTTCGCGAAAGAATTTTTCTCGATGATGAAAGTTGTTACTCCGTATCGTCCGGTACCCTCTAGCGATTTCCCAAAATCATATCGTAGTCCTAAATTCGCGGAACTCAAGAATACAAAATTTCCTCCGCTGCGTCCTCGGCTTGAAGCCTTGCGGGAATTTTTATCGCAGTCTTAGTGAGTAGACGCCGGACTGACCATTGATGGTGGCATCGAGAAAGCTAGTTTCACTGTTGCTAGATGTCCAGAAATTTTTGAGTTCATCGGCACTTGCCAGGATCGCAGAATAGCGCTGTTCACCGTTTTTATAACGATCGACGCCGATCAATTTGTTGCCACTAGCAATCATGATTTTGCTGCCGTCTGTGAGCCAGCGTAATTGAGTAATCGGTTCGGCTTGGCGAGTAATGAATTCAGTTTGATGATTATTTGGATTATAGATGTTGATTTCGTGACCATCACTCCACAGCAAGAGCTGTTCAGTCGCCAAATAATCATAGAAAGCAACTCGTTGTTTGAAGAGAATAGGCTCATTTGCCTTGATATTAATTAGCAGTAATTCATTTTGGGGATTTACAAACAGCAGCAAATCACCGTCGCGCCGCGCCACGGTGTATTGGTTTTTGGGTAACAGAGCTATTATTTTGACCTCCTCGTCGGTGATTCGCTGTAATTCCGTTTGTGTCGCGGTGTCGACGAGCATCAGGGAATCGTTAGCGCTGATCAGCAGATTAGTCAGCGCTAGCTGCTCAGCAATCGTCGTAGCCGTGGTTTCCAGGCTCAAGCCATCTTGATCATAGACGGCTAGAGTTTTTAAGGTTTGATTTTGGAGTAACAAATTATCGCCGTTCGTGTTCCAGGCCACGGAGAGTTGAGTGTTCGCTCCGGCGACTCGGGCGATCATTTTTTCTTCGTCGGTCGAAAGGTCTTTCAGCCATAATTCATTCCAACCACCTTGTTGGCTGAGGTAGGCGACGAGCGTGCCTTTCGGATTGGGGATTAGATTGTCGGCTTGGTGTGACCAAATGATCGTCGGCGATTCGTTTCGCCAGAGATAAACCAGCGGTAAATGTGTAGTGATGTTACTTTGAATGGCCACGGTATTGTTCCAGGAATGGTAGCCATCACGACTCAGGACTAGATCGTAGGTGCCGGGCATAAGTTGCTTGATCACTGCCGGAGTTTGACGATCAATACTTTTACCTTCCAATAAAATATCCACATTACGTGGGGTAGTGCTCACGGAAAGAACTCCAGTGCGAAACAGCGTGCCGCTTTGCCAGTTATAGCGAAAGCCGGCTGTGTAAAAGATGAGTAGTGGCGCGCCGATCAGAAAACTAGCGACGAAAACAAAGAACAATATTCGCCGAAGCGTTGGATTCATAATAGGCTAAGATTACCAAAAAAATGGGAAAAATAAAAGTCCCGCCGGAGAGACTTGAGGAAAGCCTGGCGGGAGTCTGGCGGCGGGTGGTCAGGGTCTGGCTTCG
>CAZCLT010000052.1:0-6772 GCA_964499655.1 uncultured Gammaproteobacteria bacterium
CGCAAAACCGACATCGCTGGCTTGGGCGACGATACCGATGGCGATACCATCGACGACGGTCATGAAAATTGTACCGAATCTGGTGGTTGGTTTGAGACCGATACCAACACCTGTCTGTATTACGGCTGGGCCAACGAAAGCACCACTTGTTCCGAAGCGGTGAATGGTTGCCGCGAATATACTGGTGGCCGCAGCGCCAACAGCCGCCAGGTTTACGAAGAGCTGTTCGAAGACGATGGCTTGCAGCTGTTTGAGGCGGCTAACGCGACGAACACTACGCTGTCCAACGAATCGATCGCCACGGATGGCCACTCGCTTTTGACCACGCAAAATGTTTGGACGCATCTTTACGAAGCGAGCTGTTCGACCAGCGGCGGTTGCGCTTCTTCGACCGGTGTTTTGGGCGGAAGTTGTACGGTGAGCGAAGGGGACACTTCTTGCGGTACCCTTGAAGGTCAATTGCAAACCGATAAAACTTACACGATGAGTTTCTGGGCCAAAGGTACGGGCACAGTGGCCGTTGGATTTGATATCGATGCTGGCTCGAGTCCGGCTGTGGAAGTACAAATCGGCGATACACTTACTTTGTCTGGCACTTGGCAAGAATTCCAGGTTGGACCAGTCGACATGAACTCCGCTAATTATCCAAACTTCGGTGACGGCACCGTGCTAGTCTTCTCACCGGCTGGTTCGGGCGCTACGTTGTACCTGGACAATGTGATTCTCCGCGAAGGTGAGCAGAACATCACCGTCATTAAAGATTCTTGGGTCACGCCAGCGGTTTGCGATCAGGATGTAAACGGCGATGTTTCTGATCAGTACTACTTGGGTTGTGCGGAGTATCTCGACACCGAAGGCACGGCCGTGAATTTGCGCTCGTTCTCCCGATTGTGCGACGAAGATAAAGTTGGTTGTACCGGTTATTTCCAGACCTCGAACTCTGATTCCGAGGTCACGGCCATGTACAACGTGGTTTGTGAAAACGTCGACGGCTCAGACACGGATAGCTTGGCGGACGTTGCCGCGGCCACCACGGCTTGTTACTTATTTGCCAGCGGCAGCACCTTTGATTCAACCAGCCCGTTGTTGTGTAACATTCGCGCTGGCGAAACTAGCTGTCAGTTCGATACTGAGTATTTGATTCCTCAGGTCCAGATTGATTCTGATTCGCGCCTCAGTCACATTAAACTGGCTGGCGATACTTTGATCGTGCCGGCTGATCGTGATGTCTTCGCCATTGTTGGTGCCGAGGACGAATGTACTTCGAGCTCAGCCAGCTGTACCGAAATGGGCCAGGTGACCTACACAGCTGATCGCAGCGCCGTGGATTCCTACGAGAGCGTGTACTTAATGAATGATCCGGACGCCTATGCCGATATTCTCTGCGCTCGCGATGAACAGTTCTGCCAAGCGTTTGATGGCGGCGCGGCCGGTGCTTATTACTTCAAAGATCCAACCGATCAAACCTGTGAGTACAAGACTGGCGTCACCGTGGGCACCACCAGCTATGACGGTTGGTTCCGCACCGGCACCAACGAATTCTGTTACGGTACCGGCGCCTGTTCGGATGACGCTTCGGCTTGTAGCACAGATTCTGATTGTCGTGTTGGAACTTGCTCGAATGATTCTTCGACCTGTTACGCTGACTTTGATTGCGATACTGGCGCCACTTGTTCTATTGCCGTGCCCGACGCGACCTGTGTGATCGATTCCGGTACCTACTTGGTTGGCGGTGATTATTCCCAAATCTGGAAAAATGGTGACAGTGCTTTTGAAGATTGGACTGGTACCTGCAGTGCCGAATTCAATGGCTGTAGCGAATTCCAAGATCAATTAGATTTTGCCAGCGATGAATTCTACGGCGAGACCGATGGCGAAAGCTACTTCTTCATCAATAACGACAACCTGGACGAAAATACACTGGTCACCAGTCAGCAGTGTAATGGTCAGGTTTCTAACAAGTTGGGCTGTGTTCTCTTTAACGACACCGGTGAACCGGGCTTGGATTACAACTCGAGCGCTACGTATACGGCTTCAGTGCACGCCGATTCGCTCTTTGGTGATTCGCAGTTCGATCTAGTCGACCCGATCGACTGCGATGGCGGTAGCTCCACCATTACCGAACCCGATGGCGACACGGTTGATTTGTGCGCGAGCCGCTGTGTCTACCGCAAGAGTGAAGTCAACAACGCGACTTTCGTTGATTCTGCTTCAGCTGTTACTAGTCTGGATGATCTCTTTGAATACAGCGGTTCCTGTTATGAAGATGCTGATTGCGCGACGTATGTGAGTGAAACTGGCGATGTAGTGAACGGTACTTGTGAAACATCAGTCACTTCATACTCGACTAACCTCGCGGCTACAGAAAGCGTGCCGCGTTTGGAAAACGACGCGAACCGTGTGCTCAAAGTCAATCGCGATCGTCAGTGTTCTGAGTGGTTGACCTGCTCGAGTTCTCAGACGGTTTGGGACGAAGCCACCGGTCAGTACAAGATTATCTGTGACGGTATTGATTTGTGTACCGAGTATTCGGCGCTGGGTGATTCTTCATTCTGCTCGGCCTGGAATCCGGATGACCCAACGGTGATTCTGGATTCGGCTCGTTATGCCGATCGCGACGTGAGCTGGTATGGCGAAGAATTCTCGGGCTACGCTATTCCGAATTCTTTCCCGGTCCAGCGTTTAAGTCAGGTGAACATCGCTGCCAGCGGTACTTGTGAATCTGATGGCGCTGCGTGCGATGAAGATCTTGATTGCGACGCGACCGGATTGGAGGCGTGTATTCAGGCGAATGAGAAGGATTATCGTTTGGCCTACGATGCCGGTGAATGTTCTAATGGTTATGGTCAGGATTGTACCGTTGGTTACTGCGCCGATACGGCCGCGCCGTGCGCCGCTTCCACGGATTGCGAACCCGACGGCGGAGAATGTATCGTCGGTGCCTGTTACGATGTTTCAACGACGGCTTGTGATGAAAACACGCCTTGCGCTGGCGCTACCGAAACCTGTCTTTCTGGTGTCTGTGTGGAGCAGGTTGGGGATTGTGGTTTAGACTTCGATTGTACCGATAGTGGCGAGGATGATGGCGATTCAATCGCCGCGTCCTGCTTCTCTTCCGTGGCTGTACGCACCGGTTCCTGCTACCGCGAGCGATGCATTGTGGCGCCTAACGGCGATCAGTTCGATGAAGAAACGGCCGAAACTCAGGTTTGCCGCGCCTGGCCCGAGGCCAATTCGCCGTTCCCAACCACGGTGGTGAGCGAGTGGACCAAGTTGGATTTGGCCACCAGCGACTCGGCCTTCGATACTTCGGCGGCGCTACCGACGCTTGAACAGCCTTGGTTAGCTTCCGGTCGCTTGTCTGGTTTTGATCGAGCGAACGTCTGTTTGCCGGGTGAAGATTGTGATTGTAACTACAAGAAACTTTCGAACAGTTTAGGCTATTCAGTCTACATCGATGACGAATCCGATGCCGAAGATATCGCCGTCGAATTATCTGGCTCCGCGAGCACTACTCGTTTAGGTATTTGTTCTGGTACCGATGCGTTGGGCGCGATTTGTACCGAGGATTCAGATTGTGGTGACGAAGCTTCGGCCGCTAAGTGTAACCCGATCACTAAAGAAGACGACATTATTGGTTTGGAGGGTTACTGCTTGGAGCGTGACACTGGTATTTCTATCCTCGGCGACGCCACGCTTGGTGCTTGTCTCACTTGGTTCCCGGTTGATCAGCTGACCGGTTCAACTGATTTGAATGCGAAGTACAAAGGGGCGGGGTATTTTGAGGATACCTACGCTTGCAACTCGGTCACTGGATACATTGATTTGGAGGAAAGCGCTCACGATTTAGGTGCCGCCTTTGATAGCGATACGCACATTGCTTGCGCGGAAGTTCAAGGCGATTGTCAGACGGCTGATCCAGATACCGCGCTTGGTGAGTGTATCGATAATGTTCGTTGCCCTGCGGACTATTTCGCCATCATGGGTCAATGTCTTTCTGGTGATAACATCGATGGCGCTAATCCTGATTCCGGAGAGAATGAAGGAGCTGACACTTTCGCTTACGATTGTGCCGAGGATCGATACCACACTGCCGAAGATAATGATTGTCCATATATTTGCGTGCCAACCGGCTCCCGACATGTGAATGATCCAGACCAAGCTGTTTGTAGTCCAAGCGGTAGTAATTACGATTCTTCAGGAACTAGCGATGATGGAACGCCAGTTTACGTGGTTTCTGGCGGCCCAGCTGAGGAATGGCCAGAGACCGCAGACTATAACGTTTTCGATGCGACTGTCGACAGTGCTCGAGCCACCGCCCTCGGGCTTGATGTCACTTCGTTCGACGATTGTGCGCTTAAGGGCGTCGAGCTGACTGATAGTGTTTACGAAGATAATGTCATAAATTCAGAACTAGAATGTAGCGCTGACTGTGGTGGTGGATCAGATACTGACGAATGTTGTTTCCTTGACTTCTCGCACAATTCGTACGTCGGTTGTGAAGAAGTTACTCAAGTGGCTGACTCTGATGAATCTTACGCCTGGACCGATCGTTTACTCGGCGGTGAGCAACTAACTTTCTCCATCGATGGAACGTTTAATGGCACTAGCTACACGGACATCGAATATACCTATAGCACCTTACTTGGTCCGTATGGCATGAACTTGTCGGAATTGCCTTTGGACCGTTCGCCGGCCGATCCGCCACTACGCATTGGTCAATGTGATTCTTCTGGTTCAGTCATGACCAATCCGACTGATTCTGGCGATGGCTTATTCGCTGGCTGTCCAACCGGTTACGATAGTAGTCTTGGAATTTCCGGCGAGAATCCCGCTGATGCTGCTGATCTTGATAGCCGCACCTTCATTGATTTCTTGCTGACCCTTGGCGCAAATGACGTATTTACGCTCGACCCATCAAGTAGCGGCTACAATGCTGTTTGGCGACGTATCAACCAAATTTTTGCTTTGCCAACTATTGGGCCACTTTATACCTGGGGAGGCACAGACTTCACTTCTTCTGGGGAATCACTCGTGTACAGCACGATCGCCGACGCGGAAGCAAATTATAGTGATAGTATCTACGGTACCGACGCTCGCGATGAAGGCAATCCGCCCATCATCTATCCGCTGGATGTGGATAATTGCTACGGGCAATATTGCCGCGAGGGTGTAGCTAATAGTGGCATCACCATTAACGATAGTAATGAGGGCAACCAAACCGGCAGCAGCGGTTTCTTCCGCGGCACGGTTAAATTCTTTGCTGGTGCAGACAAGAACCAGTTGCCGTTGCGCCGGGTGATCGTGGATTGGGGTGATGAGTTTATGTCTGGCTCAGACGATGTCGACAACTTCTACAAGAACCACCGTGGTTTGCAGGAGGAATCGCAAACATTGTCCAAGTGCGATCTGGAGACCGAGTGGGGATTAACGCCCGATAGCTGTGACCCGAACTACTTCAGCTACCAGCATAATTACCGCTGTTCCGACGGTGATCTGATCACCATGGATACCTGTACGGACACGGATTCCGACGGTCTCATCGATTCTTCTCCTTGTACCGATGCTTCAGCCTGTTACTACCGTCCAGCGGTTCACGTTCGTGACAACTGGGGGTGGTGTTCGGGGACGTGTACCTATGCCAGCGGCGTTGGAGATGACACCGGGGCGGGTTGTTACGATGGAGATGGTGAGTTGGTCACTCAAGATCCTGCTTCTGATGAATGTTATTACACTTACTATCCAGACACCGACGGAACAGTGCATAATAGCGCTATCGATCCGTGGGTTTACTACGATGGTCAGATCGTGGTGACGCCATAAACATAAAGCCGCCCGATTGGGCGGCTTTTGCTAATGCGACCTCCTCTACTCCTCCTAGAAGGAGGATGAAGCACCGGGAAAAAATAAAAATGCCCCGCTCCATGTTGCCATGGGACGGGGGAGAGGCTAGCGTGGATCCTGGTCCGCGTTGCCGAGCCAGCAGTCGGCCGTGAAGTCGCCGGCCATGCCGCCGGTGGACTCGATGTACAGCCAGGTGTCGCTGATGAAAGCGCCGTGCTGTTCGTAGTTGCCACCGATGACGTCCAGGCTCATGCCGGAAACCTCGATGTCATCGCCGACGCCCGGGAGATACAGCAGATAGCCCTGCGTGTAGGTCACCGTTCCGTTCTCGACGAACCCGTCATCGTGCTCGCACGTCCACGTCCCCTCGATGAACAGGTTCATGGGCGGGGCCGAGGGACGCTTGGTCTCTTCGTCGCTGACGGACAGAGCCACGGGCGGGCTGATGGCCAGCCAGCCGTTGCCGCTCACGTGCAGCGGCAGGTTGTCCGTCGCCGAGCTGGCCAGGGCCGGGTCGCCAAAGGTCAGCGTGTACGACTCGGGCTTCACAGCGATCTCCTCATCGGTGAGCACCGTGTAACTCGTGCCGTCGCCGGCCGCCAGGTTGGTCTGGCAGCTTTCCTGCACGCCGTCGAAGAGTACTGGCGGGCCGACGAAGGTGGCCGACTCGTCCGCCGGCTCTCCGGTGTCGTCCACGCAGTCGGCCTCGCAGTCCGGGCCGGTGGGGTTTTCCGCCGAGCAGTCGGCGTCGGGGCAATCGCCCTCACCGGTACAGGCGGAAAGCAGGCCGAAGCCGAGGAAGAAAGCGAAGTGGGAACGGGTCATGGTTGCCTCCAAAGAACAGGTTGTACGCTCAACATAGCCGAAAAATCGACTTTTGTCAATTTTTTTTGTCAAGGAGTTTGAGAGCTTGCTTTAAGCGCTCTTC
>CAZCLT010000053.1:0-6419 GCA_964499655.1 uncultured Gammaproteobacteria bacterium
CATGGCTAAGTCAAATTTTTTTTCTGCGCTCATAAATTTATCTAATTATGAATTTATATATGTAAATTACCATGGTTTTGTTAAACTGTAAAAACTTATCCCTCTGTAATTCAGGCGCCATATTGAATCCTTCCATTGAATATTGAATAGAATAAAAAGATGGCAACGGACAACATAATTATGAATGTCAGTCCGACAGCAGTATTCGAGAGCCTGGCTCCGTCACCGAGTGACGGAGGATTCAATTTGTTACACTCAATCGACGGTCGTCGTTGTAATGAAACAAGTTATTTTGCTGGCCATTCTTTAATAATCGCTTGCGCTTCTGGAGGGCAGGCATTGCACCACTCTTCTGGTTTTTCTGCGGGGTGCATATTACTCCTCAAACTTGAAGCTCTGTACCATCGCTTCCATTTGCGCGGTGATGGCTGATTCCTGTTCGGCGGTGAATTTTTCGATCGTGCCAGGTTCGTAGTTTTCGAAGGTAGTCGTGTTGACCCGAGTGGTCAGTTCGAAGCATTGATTGTCGTGGAACGTGCGGTAGTTGAAACCGCCAGATTGGTGTCCGGCCGCGGCATCACCCATCGAGAAACGGGTGAAGGTCAGGCCGTTGATGATCACCGTTTGGCGATCGCTGGCGTTGCGATTAGTGTCTGGCGTGTTGCAGACGGTTTCGTTTGTCAGCGTCGGTAGAACGTTAACCGAAACGCCGGCCTGGCTGAAGTTGGAATTTGGGTAAGTTGTGTCTGGAAAAACTAGACAGACGATCGATGTTTCTGGATCGCAGACCGGAATGTAGCCCGAGCTCGCAATGTCGTCGCGGTTGTTAATCATCGTTACGCCGACCGGAAAATTGATGGTGAACCCGTAGTCTGGGTTGCCGTAAACCAGGCTATCGATGGTCATTGATTTGAAGATGTAGTAGGTGATAGCGCCAAAGCCGATGACGATCAAAGCGAAGAAGGCGACGATGAGTTTTTTCATACGTGGTTAGATTGTAGCAAGTACATCGGCTATCGTATACTTGAATCATATGTCCAAGCACAAAATAAAATTGAGCACCCGATCACAGATTATCGTCATCGTGTTATTTGGTTTGTTATTCATCGCCGGGTCGATTTACGCGTATGTGAATACCATGCGATTGCGCGATGAGGGCGTGGCCGTGACGGCGACTTATGTGCCGGACGAAGACCATCCGCAATACATCAAAAAATCTTCTGGGAGTGGTGGCCGGAGTGGTTCTCGCCGCATGTACTATGTTTCGTATGAATACCTGGGGAAGGACTACGAGAACAAGTTACAGGGTAAGAGCACACAGGGTTCAATTATCCCGAGTCCGTATCGACACATCCCACAGCCTGGCGAAGAGATCAGCGCCATCGTTGACCCTCAAGACCCGAAGAAAATCTATTACGAGCCGTACATCACCGGCAACAATATTTGGGTCTTTTTCGGCGTCTCGCTACTGATCATCTTCGGCGGCCCGGCAGCCATTATCTATTCGAAGCGGAAGGACGATTAATTAGCTAATATAAGCCAAAATTGCCGTAGCTTAGCTATGGCAATTTTTGTCTATTTTAACTTGACAAAAGTGCTATTTTGTGGTATAGTAATTCTCCACAGTGACAAGCCGTATCTAGTCGAAATTCCACGGTTCTGCCTTGTTTTCAGGGCTTATCCGTGGCCTTTCAACTGTATATTAGAACCGTGCTAAATACTCATCAGCATTGTTGCGGGTCCCGTCAGACATCGTCTACGTACCAGTAAGTACGTTTCCTCGTCTGCCACCCGCGCCTAGCTGCTGAGCATTTATCACTAGTTCTCGAAAATAACATTGCGACCATCGATAGCCCAAAACAAAAACCAGCCATAACGGCTGTTTTTTTGTTCTATGATAAAATACGTGCACTATGGCACGAAAGAAGAAGTCAAAGGCGAAAGAGGCGGACGAGGCGCCGTTTGGATTGTCGGAGGGTGTTCAGCAAAGCATTGTCGCGGTTTTTCTGGGGGCGCTGGCGATTATCTTCCTCCTCTCTTTTTTTGATTTAGCTGGTTCGTTTGGTAATTGGGTTGATGGGGTGCTGGCCGGCGTGCTCGGCTGGGACCGCTGGCTGTTTTCCATTGTGTTGTTGCTGTTGGGGTGGAGCGCGGTGTCTAGCAACAAGCGGATGCTTTCGCACATCAACTTTATCGGCTTAGTTTTGTTCTTTGTAGCCTTCAACGGTTTACTCAACATGTTGATTGTTGATGACCCCACACTCGATGGCGCACTGGCTAACGCCGGCGGCTACATCGGCTTGCTGGTTTCGCAGCTCGGCGTGACCTATCTCGGCTTCTGGGGGTCGGCGGTGATCTCCACGGCCATGTTGTTGATCGCAATCTTCCTGATCTTCAACGTTTCTTTCGCTTCGATGAAGGCCGTGCACGAACATCTCACTAACGTGGGCCGTTTGGCGCATGATCGAATGGCCAGCGATGACGATGAAGATCACGGCGATGACGAATTTGCCGTAGGGGCGGTGTCTGAGACCCGCCCTGTGCCTGACGAATCGAACGACGAAGAGCCCGAAGCCGAAGAAATCGATCATCCGGCCAAGCCAATGAAGGCGCCAGAAGAACAATTGATGACCACGCGCCGCCGCCGCAAGGCCGATATTCCATTTGATTTGCTCGATGATAAATCTTCCACTTCCAAACCGGGCGACATCGAACGTAACAAGGAGATTATTCGCAGAACGCTCGAACAGGTTGGCATTGATGTTGAAATGGCCGAAGTGAAGGTCGGCCCGACGGTGGCGCAGTATGCATTGCGACCGTCGCAGGGTGTGAAGTTGGCTCGAATTATTGCACTGCAGAATGACTTGGCGCTCGCTTTGGCGGCCCACCCGATCCGCATCGAGGCGCCGATTCCTGGCCGCTCGCTCGTGGGTATCGAAGTGCCGAACCTCACCATCGGCAAGGTCTGTTTGCGCGAATTGCTGGAATCGGAAGAGTTCAAGGCGCGCAAAACTGATTTCACGGCGCCACTCGGCAAAGATGTTTCTGGCACCGTGCAGATGATTGCCGTCGATAAAGCGCCACACATGTTGGTGGCTGGTGCGACCGGTTCGGGTAAATCAGTTTGCTTAAACGACATCATCGTTTCCTTGCTTTACCAGAATGGTCCAGACGATTTGAAACTGATCATGGTTGATCCTAAGCGTGTGGAACTCGGTATCTACGCTGGCATCCCGCACTTACTGGTGCCACCGATCACCAAGGCGGACGAAGCGATTAATGCGCTCAAATGGGCCGTGCGCGAAATGGAACGTCGTCTGGATCACTTGGCCAAGTTCGGCGCTCGCGATATTGATGCTTACAACGCCAAGGCGCAAGAACGCATGCCGAAGATTGTGATCATCATCGATGAGCTGGCGGATTTGATGAGTCAGAACAAGCGCGATGTGGAATCGCTGATCGTACGCATTGCTCAAATGGCCCGCGCCGCTGGTATTCACTTGGTGCTGGCCACCCAGCGACCATCTGTCGATGTGATTACTGGCACCATCAAGGCGAACATTCCAACACGTCTCGCTTTTGCTGTCGCCTCGCAAGTCGATTCGAAAACGATTCTCGATATTGGTGGCGCGGAGAAATTGCTCGGTCGCGGTGACATGTTGATGTCCACGCCGGAACTCTCCAAACCGAAGCGCGCGCAAGGCGCGTACTTGTCGGACAAAGAAATCGAGCGCGTGGTTAATTTCCTCAAGACCGATTCCAAACCCGATTACAATTACCAGATTACCGAAGATGCTCGCGCTGGCGGCACGGTGCTGGATGCGGCCGATTCTGACCCATTGCTCGATGAAGCGGTGGGCATCGTCATCGAATCAGGCAAAGCCTCGACTTCATATCTGCAACGCCGGATGAAAATCGGTTACAGCCGTGCCGCGCGCATTATCGACTTGATGGAGCAGATGGGCGTGGTCGGTGCAGGCGAAGGCGCTAAACCGCGTGAAATTCTTGTGGATTCCTGGCCACCAGAAGGCGATGACGAAGAAGAGGACATCTCAGAGCTGGTCGGTGGTGCTGGACCGAGCGAAGATGACGATGAACAGCCGTCTGAAGAAGATGTGCCGGACGAAGACGACGATGAGGAAGAAATTGACGATGTCATGGAAGGCGTGGAAGACGAAATCAAGCGCTAGGACAGGCCGGCTCGACAAGGGCCGGCTTTTAGTTTAGGTTTTAGTTAGCTCCTTGGAGGTGCTGAATGCTCATTATCGGTTTAGCTGGCCCGCAATTCTCGGGCAAGACCTTGGTCGCCAATCACTTGCGCGATCGCTACGGTGCTTGGATCTTCGATTCGCGCTGGATCTGGCAGGAAGTAGCCAGGCGTGGCCTGCCGCGCGAACGAGCCAGTTGCAGCCAGGTGACCGATGAACTGCGCCAGCAGCGTGGCTCTGGCTTCGTGGCTGAGCGGATGCTTCAAGAGCTCCCGAACCCCCGTCCGTCTCTCGCCGCCCACGATGGCTTGCGTTGGGTGGGTGGGGTCGAGGTGCATCGCCAGGCAACGCCCTTTCGCCTGATTTTTCTGGAGTCGGCGCTCGAGTGTCGGTTTGCCCGGGCCCGAGGCAAGATCCGTCCCGGACGACGAACCATCGAAACCATGGAGCAATTCATGGAAGACGAATCGCTTGAATCCGAACTCGAGATTCCGTTGCTGCGACCGCTGGCCGATCAGGTGCTGGCTAGCGAAAATCGGCAGTGGCTGCTGGCCGCCGTCGATCGTTTGATCACCCTCTGGCTCGAACAAGAAAATTTACCCGTGTCGGTGCGCCCTTGAGCAAGGCGCTTTTTTATTTTGATAGAACAAGGTAAAATAGCCATCAGCATGGTTTTTGTGATGCGAAAATTAGACCGGGTGCCGCAGCGACTGGGTGAAAAACTCAGGGCGCTTCGGCGTGGGCAAGCGGTGACGTTGGATTTGATGGAGCGGGAAACACACATTCAACGGCGCTATTTGGAAGCGCTGGAATGGGGGAAATACGAAAATCTACCCGAGCCACTCTATGCCCGAAACTTTATCCGGGCCTACGCCCGAGTTTTAAACGCCGACGCTGACTATTTCATTGAGCTGTACGAAGAGGAAGTCGGTCGGTGCGACTTGGTCGATCACATGCGCATGCCGCGCCAGCGTGTGCGCGGCGGCAAATTCTTCGTTTGGAGCAAACTGTGGAAGTACGGATCGCTGGCCGTGGTGGCGCTTTCTTTCTTCGGATACTTAGGCTGGCAGTTCACGGCCATTACCGCGCCACCCCAGGTTGTTCTCAATAATCCCGAAGACTCATCAATCACTTACAGCGCGATCATCAACGTAACTGGCCAGGTCGATGAGGAAACCAACGTGTATATCGATGGCGAAGAGGTGGTTGTGAACGCCGATCGCACTTTTTCCGCGCCGGTCGACCTAGAAAAAGGTCTCAACGTGATCCGGGTGGAAGCCCGCCGTCGTTATTCTCGCACCGCGACCATCGATCGCCGTGTGGTCTTTGATCCACAGGACCCGGCAAGCGTCACCTACGCGCCGTAAAATTGTGGTACAATGGTATTAGGGAGGACTGATCAACTAGTCCTCATTTTATTTTCTATGCCTACCAACGAACAAAAAGCTAAATTCGCCGCCGCTAATGAAGCGGTCTCACAGATTAGACAGAGGTTTGGAGATGGTTCGATTATGCGCTTGGGTGATGCCAAGGCCATGGCCATCGATGCGATTCCAACCGGTTGCCTTTCGCTCGATCTGGCCATTGGTGTGGGCGGTGTGCCCCGCGGTCGTATTATCGAAGTTTACGGTCCGGAATCTTCCGGTAAAACCACGCTCGCTCAGCACATTGTTGCCGAAGCGCAGAAATTGGGCGGTGTGGCTGCTTTTGTGGACGCTGAGCACGCGCTGGATCCTGATTACGCTAAGAAAATCGGCGTCAATATCGACGAAATGTTCATTTCTCAGCCCGATACCGGCGAACAGGCCCTGGAAATCGTGGAAACCTTGGTCCGATCAAACGCCGTGGACGTGATTGTGGTCGATTCAGTAGCTGCCCTGGTGCCAAAAGCGGAAATTGAGGGTGAGATGGGCGATAGCCACATGGGTTTACAAGCTCGCCTGATGAGCCAAGCCCTGCGAAAACTGGCCGGAATCGTGGCTAAATCACACACCACCGTCATCTTCATCAACCAGATCCGCATGAAAATCGGCGTGATGTTCGGCAACCCAGAGACAACTTCGGGTGGAAATGCCTTGAAATTCTACGCTTCTGTCCGCATTGAGGTGCGCCGCAGCGCTCAAATCAAGCAAAATGAGCATGTTATCGGTAACCGGGTGAAAGTGAAAATCGTCAAAAACAAGGTGGCGCCACCGTTCCGGACTTGCGAAT
>CAZCLT010000054.1:0-913 GCA_964499655.1 uncultured Gammaproteobacteria bacterium
CCGTCCGGGCGACAAGATTCCGGTGGACGGATCCGTTTCTTCGGGAGAGACGACGATCGACGAGTCGCTCGTGACCGGCGAATCTCTTCCTGTCGTCAAGAACGTCGGCGACAAGGTGGTTGGTGGTTCGATCAACCAAAGCGGCGCGATCAACTTTCTCGCGGAGCGCGTGGGTAGCGATACCGTCCTCGCCCGTATCATCAAGCTCGTTGAAACGGCACAGAACTCAAAGGCTCCAGGACAGCGCATCGCCGACAAGGCGGCGGCGTACCTCGTAATGCTCGCGATCGCGTCCGGCGTCATCACGTTTCTTGCCTGGACGCTTCTCGGCGGCGCTGATCTCGTCACCGCGCTGACGTTCGCTGTTTCCGCCATCGTCATCGCCTGCCCGGATGCGCTTGGTCTCGCCACGCCGACCGCCGTTGCCGTTGGCACGGGAATTGGCGCCAAACATAACATTTTAATCAAGGACGCTACGACGCTTGAAATGACCTCGAAGATTCAGGTGGTCGCGATCGATAAGACGGGCACGCTTACGGAAGGAAAGCCAAAAGTTACCGAGGTTGCAACCGTGAATGGATTTTCCGAGGATGAAGTACTCGGATTGCAGGCGGCGGCGGAGGCCGGATCGAACCACCCCGTAGGACTCGCCATTCTCCACTACGTCGAATCTAAGGGTATCGCCATTCCAGAGAAGGCGGAAAAGTTTGAGGCGTTGAAAGGGCTTGGCGTGAGCGCGGTCGTCGATGGCAAGGCGGTTCTTGTCGGTACGGAGCGGCTCATGAAGGATCGCGGGGTGAATCTCGATCCAATCATGGAAGCCATGAACCGCATGGTCGGCCGAGGGGAGAGCGTCAGCATTCTCGGCATCGATGGAAAGGTCGCTGTAATCATTGGAGTGGCGGACACCGTG
>CAZCLT010000054.1:923-4047 GCA_964499655.1 uncultured Gammaproteobacteria bacterium
GGACGATTGATGGACTTCGTAAAATTGGCGTTGAGGCGGTCATGATTACCGGTGACCATGAGGGCGTTGCCAAGGCGATTGCCAGCGAACTCGGTATACAGCGCTACTTCGCGCGAGTCCTTCCGGAGGAGAAGGCCAGTTACGTGAAGAAACTTCAGGACGAGGGAAAGTTCGTCGCCATGGTCGGTGATGGAATCAACGATGCCCCCGCGCTCGCGCAGGCCGACATCGGCATTGCGATCGGCGCCGGAACGGACGTAGCGATTGAGACGGCGAACATCGTCCTTATGAAGTCCGATCCTGCCGACATCTTGAAGGCGATCACGCTTTCGAAAGCCACGGTAGTGAAGATGAAACAGAACCTGTTCTGGGCAGCGATTTACAACGTTCTCGCGATCCCCGTAGCGGCTGGCGCGTTCTATACCGCCTTCGGCCTGATGCTTCGTCCGGAAATCTCCGCACTCCTCATGTCCGCCTCGTCCATCATCGTCGCCACGAACGCGGTCATGCTCAAGCGTGTCGAATCAAAGCTCGTCTAAATTTTAATTCTCACATATGAAAACGATGCATTGGGTCATTATCGGAGTGATTGTCGTTGGCATGATCGTTCTTGTCCTGACGGGGAAAGCCGACACCTCCAAAGTCGTCACACTTGGTTTCCTGGCTCTCTGTCCGCTTATGATGATTTTTATGCACGGCGGACATGGTGGAGATAAGGGCGGGCATAAGCACTAGTCCTCTCCTCGAATTCGGCACGGCCTCAAAACGCGATCTTGGAATAGATCGCGTTTTGGATTACTCGAATCTTTTTGGCAATGAGATCCCGCCCAACGGCTTCGCTCTCGTGCCGATGACGAAGCCGTTCATCGCGACTTTGATCACACGATTTCCCATTGCCCTGAACGCGACTTCTTTGTGTTTCAGCAACAATGCGTCGATGAATGTGGTGACTCTCGGGTCGCTTGCGAGGCCGAATGGATTATTTCGATCAATTGCGCCGAGCTCGCCCCATTCCTCGTCGTTGGGATACGTCACCCAATTGTTCTCCAGTTCGTGCATGACCGCCTTTAGATTGAGACGTCGGCTAGCAGACGTGATCACTGAGACAAACCCTCCGTTGCTCCGAAAGACCGTAACGTCGAGCAAGGCGTCCTCTGATACGCCAACCTGTTTTGTTATTTCTGTCGTGGTTGCCGTATTCCTGCCCGAAAGCTGAAATACCTCTAAATCGATTGTAAGTTCGAGTGGATTCCTCATAGTTCTACCAACATCAATGCCACAACGGTTGGGGTTGTCTAGGCCGTGAAAACCCTTGAAATATTGATCGTGCCCACACTCACCTAAGGGATAAGGAAGGCTGCGTTAAGCCAATAATAACGACTTTACTTCTGGGTGTTTGTAAGCTATTCTAACCCTGACGAAACCCAACCTCCTTACCAGGGGATTTTTCCCTATCCGGATCGCACGCATTGAGCGGCATCCGGTTAAAACAATTCTCGTACGATCCGTACGGGGGTTGGGTTTCGTCACCACCGGGTGTCGCTTTGTATTCTAGCGGCCTGGGGTTTCAAGCCTAACCCTCGCTATGAATATTGAAGCAAAGCCCTGTCGGATGCGCGACATCGTCGCCAGCGACAACTATTACTACATTCCCGACTACCAACGTCCGTACGAATGGACAGCGGAACACGTCGAAGATTTTTGGACGGATCTCACCAAGGCTTTTGAGCGCAAGGAAGACGGATACTTTTTAGATAAATTGATACTTGTTAATCGCGGAGGCAGTAAGGACTTTGAAGTGGTCGACGGACGTCAACGCCTGACGACCACCATGATTCTCCTTGCTGTTCTCCGTGATTTTTTCTTTGAACACGATTTGCCTGAACGCGCTGAGGAAATACAAAACTCCTGTATCAAACGCGGAAAATATCGGCTGTATGTGAAGCCGGAAGAACGAGCGGCTTTCGAAGATCGCATTCTGAAGTCCGTCGGTATTCTCAAAGACGTCGGCAACAGCAGTCTTCCTGAATCGTACAAAGTTGCCGTCACCCTACTGATGCAATTCATCGAAGAGAAAAATAGTGAATTAAAGTCGAAAAAAGCAGAGATTGATATCGTCATGTATCTCGATGAGTTTTATCATTTCTTACTCGACGAAGTCGTGCTCATCGTTATGACGAGCGACTCGCTTTCCTCGGCTTATACCATTTTTGAAACCATTAACACGCGAGGTAAAGACCTCGATACTAAAGACTTACTCAAGAACTTGCTAATCCGACGACTTGAGGAAGAAGTGATACGTCATAATGCACAATATCCGACCGCACAGAAATCTTTCGACGACGAAAAGCGTCGCTTCCTTGATACATGGCTCGAGATCGAAAAACTCAAAACTCCGATGGATGAGTTACTCCGTCATCATCGGGTTACCCTTGTCGGTGACCGTTCACGTAAAGATCTGTTCCGTGAAATATCCGAAGACATCAAGGATGAAAATACTACGACCGAAGCGTTCATGGATAATTGGAAGAAGTCGGTTGATGCCTACGTCGAACTCAAGAATGGCATCTGGCATAGTGAGCATCTCAATGGTGGAGCGAAGAAGGCTCTCCTTCTTCTTTGGAATATTGGTCACGCGCACTGGGTACCTGTTCTCATCGCCGCCTGGCGAGATGGTGTGAGCAAAGCTGACGTAGAGCAACTCATCGAGGGTTTGGAACGCTTCTGCGGTCTCTCATTCATCGCAGGACACACCTCGCGGGGCGTTCTTTCGACACTTCTCGCCTCCGTGCGTGATATTAATGGTAAACAAGCGGCTACTGTCGTTCTCGATCGCTTTGCATCGTTCCTTCGTCGCAATCGCGCCTTCCGTGACGCAACCGAATCGCTTCGCGGGGATGTCTACCATGCACCTTGGGGAAAATACGCTTTAGCAAAATACGAGTACACCCTGCTCGATGATTCTGTTATCCGCGAGATTCCATTTTCAAAGACCGTTCAGCTCGAACATATCCTTCCGCAAACAATGACCGATCCTGCATGGACGACATTGTTTAGCGAAAAGGAACATGACGATCTTGTAAACACGCTTGGCAACGTGACGCTCCTTGCTGGAAGCATGAGT
>CAZCLT010000054.1:4057-6146 GCA_964499655.1 uncultured Gammaproteobacteria bacterium
TCTGTGGGGGGGAAGCCAACGAGGACGGGCTTACGGCCTTTCGTATGACGCAAGAAGTTGCCGACTACGATACGTGGACGCCCACAATCATTCAGGAGCGCACCGAGATCATTATCTCGACATTGGTTGGTGCTTGGAACCTCACCGCAGATGACATCGATGGCCTCGTCCCTCCGGCGACACAATCTCTCGAACCTACCATTGAAATTCTCGTAACCGATGACGTGCGTTTCCGATTACAAGAAACACTCGAGCGTGAAGGCGATCTTACACCGCGACTTATCGTTTTCCTCAAGACTCTACTCTCGGCAGATCGTTCCTTTACCCGCGATGAACTCCGCGCTAGTCTATATGACAACGGAGTAGGAACTGACATCGGCCAAGCGGGACGCTACTTCAGTAATATTTCACAATTCATCACCAAACCGAGCAACGCCCATCTTCGCGCCATTATCGGCTACGATACTGAGCACGATGGTCCGGGAGCGCCTAAAGACAATTATCGAATCATTGACGAGTATCGCGACCTTGTGCGCGATACGCTCGCTAAACTTTAACAACCGCCTGTGCTCAGCAAATCAAACTTCATGCAGTTCATGCGTTGTTCCTGTGAGCTATGGCTCACCAAACAACGCCCTGATCTCGTTCCTCCAACAGACCCAAGCCTTCAACGTATTTTCGATGAAGGTAACGTCGTCGATGCATGGGCGCAAAAACTGTTTCCAAATGCCGTAAACGTCGACGGCTTTGGTCAACGTGCCGCTGAGAGCACGAGGAAGGCTATCGCGAATGGCGCGACCGTATTGTTGCAACCCACCTTCATGACGAACGCCATCTCCTGTCGTGGCGACATACTCGTAAAGAACGATGACGGCTCTTGGGATATTTACGAAGTGAAAAGTTCAACGAGCGTAAAAGAAGAACATATTCTTGACGTTGCATTTCAGCGTATCTGTCTTGAAGAGGCGGGCATCCGCGTGAGCCGTACATTCCTCGTCCACATCAACAATGAGTACGTACGAAACGGCGACATCGACCCGCAACAACTATTTACCAAGGTCGATATTACGCATGAAGTCGAGAACGTCATGCCACTCGCAAAGAAAGAAATTCCTCGCGCGCTCGCTGTTCTCGAATGGGACAAGTTGCCAGGATTCCTGCATGTGTCCTCGTGTACCAATCCAGAAGAATGCGAGTCGCTTCCACGCTACTTTGCTGAGCTGAACGATGACCACATTTACTCGATTGCGACTTCGCTTCCCAAGAATAAACTCATTGCATTTCTTGAACGAGGATTGCTTAAGCCCGAACAAGTTCCTGCCGATATCATGGCTGAGCTTGTCGATTTGAAACTGCCAACAAGTAAGACCACCGAACCTGTTATCACGATAGATAAAGAGGCCATCCGTGCCGATTTGGATAGCCTCCAATATCCACTCTACTTTCTTGATTACGAAACATTCTTCCCGGCAGTACCACTGTTTGACGGTTACCGCCCGTACCAACATGCAGTATTCCAGTATTCCGTTCACGTCGTGCGTGAACCCGGCGCAGAGCCGGAACATTACGAATTCCTGGCGGATGAAATGAAAGACCCCGCGCCATTGATCGCGGAGTCTCTCAAGACGCACATAGGTGACCTCGGCAGTGTCATTGTATGGAATGCGCGGTTCGAAGCGTCCCGGAACGCTGAGGTCGGTGAACTTCTTCCGGCCACTGCCGCGTTCATGGCATCGGTAAACGACCGCATGTATGATCTTATGATGATTGTCCGCAAAGGCTACTACGTGGACTCACGCTTTGGTGGCAGTGCCTCACTCAAGAAGGTGCTTCCAGTATTGTGTCCTGAACTTTCGTATAACGATCTCGCCATCCACGAAGGTGGCACAGCGTCCGCGAGTTGGGCGACACTCACGAACGTCAACGTGCCGACCGCGCAAAGGGATCAACTCAGGAAAGACATGCTCGCATATTGCGGACTCGACACATACGCCATGGTCGCGCTTTTTACGGTTTTCTCCCAGGCTTCCTCCCTTCGTCTATAGGCCTGCCATTTTTTGCCAGCCACTCACGCCAGTTGTGTTCGCTG
>CAZCLT010000055.1:0-1406 GCA_964499655.1 uncultured Gammaproteobacteria bacterium
GCCCATAAATACCCAAGATCGGAAGAGCACAAAGCGGCTCACCAGGGATTTGCAAAACGGCTAAATGAAATTATCGCTAAATCGATGGGTCCTGGTAAAGGTTCGGTCGTCACTGATTTATTCGAATTTATCGAGGATTGGTTGAAAAATCATATCTTAACTGTTGATCGTGATTACATGAAATATATAGACGATCACAAAAAGAGCCATCCGCCATACGAAACTACGGATTATCATCAGGTGATCCACTAACTTTGCCGTTTTTTCTGAATATTCCTTGCTGACGCGACTATGGCCACGGACAAAATAATTATCTTGATCGGGTTGATCTTCCTAGCCGTGGTTGGTTCGTTGGTTTTGTGGTCCATTTCGTTGCGGGACAGGAAGCGGTTGCACGAGCACGAAGTTGAACTGAAGAGAGAAGTCTTGAAGGCTTCAGTTTTGCGCGAATTAACCAAGCGCATCGGCTATACCTTTGATGTTCACGAGATCATTGAAGTTATCTCAGGTTCCTTGCGTGATATTGTTGATTATCAAACCGTTTCTTATCTATTAATCGACGAAGAAAAACAGTCGTTACAAATGAAGATCGATCTGGACAAATCGGTCGGCGACATCTTTTTGCGGTCGGTTAAGGAGACGTTGATGAGTGGTCTTACGGCATTGTGTGACAGACCTCTGACGACGCTACCTTTGGAAGAGCTAGTCGTCGGGGCCGTTCCTACCGAGGATCAATCACCGGTGGCTTCATTTTTCAACTTGCCGTTGGTAATCGGCGGTAAACCTGTTGGTCTGATTAACGTCGCTTCCGTGACGTCTGGACTCTACCAGGGCAAGGAAACAGAAATTTTATATTCGATTACAGCGCTGGCTGCCGAAGCGGTTGATCGACTTTCTTCGGTGATCGAACGTGAAGAACATCGAGTCAATTCATTGGTCAGATCGTTGCCGAACGGATTGATCATGATCGACGCCGATGAACGTGTCGCGGTCATCAATGAAAAGGCTAAGAAATTATTAGGCTTTAAGTCCGACGATAAAATTAGATTATCTGAAGTTGCTAAACAATTTGGTAAAGAGGTTGATCTGTTCCGAATGATTGAGTCGGCGACCAAAGTTAAGGAATCGTCCACGGTTTCTGAACTGATTATTGGACAAGGATTTTTCAATCTGACAGTTTCACCGGTGGCCGACACGACCGGCGAAGTTTTCGGCTCGGCAATTCTATTGCGAGATATCGGGCCGGAAAAAGCTTTAGAAAAGATGCGCGAAGAATACACGGCGATGATGGTGCACGAATTACGTTCGCCACTGACTAATATTCGTTGGGCCGTGGAATCGGTGATGGACGAAGCTAGGCCAACTAAGAAGAAGATCGCTGAGCCCCTGCAGATGGTGGAAGATTC
>CAZCLT010000055.1:1416-6117 GCA_964499655.1 uncultured Gammaproteobacteria bacterium
GTGTTGGGATTATTGGGCTTGGTCAATGATTTGCTGGACGCAGCTAAGATCGAACAGGGTAAATTAACGTTATCGCCCGAGGTCGGGGATTTGGGTGAGTTGGTAAAAGGTAAGGCTGAAGAATTTAAAGCTCAAGCGACTCAGAAGAAACTCGAATTGAAGTCCGAGATCGCGGATGGTTTGCCGGATATTTCTTTTGACAAAGTACGTATCAATCAGGTGCTAAATAACTTTCTTTCGAACGCGCTTAAATTTACGGCCAGTGGTTCGGTAACGGTGAGGGCGGAAAGTACCAATGAGGGTCAAGCTGTTCGCGTGAGCGTGATCGATACCGGACCAGGTATCAGCGAAGCGGATCAGAAAAAACTGTTTCAGAAGTTTGTCCAGGTTGGAGATTCAGAAGCCAAACAAAAGGGAACCGGTCTTGGTTTGGTGATCGCTAAGGGCATCATCGAAGCTCACCATGGGTTAGTCGGTGTGAAGTCGGATATCGGCAAAGGAAGTACCTTCTGGTTTGAATTACCATTAAAACAATAATTTAAATAATTTTATGATTTTTGGATTAAGCATCGCGTTAGTACTTGAGGTGATACTGGTAATTCTCCTGATCGTCGGTGTGGCTATGTCTTTGAGGTTGGCGCATTTGGTAGGAGCTGGAATTGCGAATATCTCTTTTTACTTTTTGGCTTTTGCGCTTTTTCTCATTTTATTAGCTCGATTGTTTCTATTCATGTTTTCCGAAATCATGCCAGTCCTCTCGGATGTTACGTTGCATGTTTGGTGGCATTTGATTTCTTCATGTGCGTTGGGCTCGATGATCTGGGCTGGTTACCGGCAGTCTAGAGCGATCTCTACAAGTAAATTTGATGGCTTTGGCGCGAAAGATGCAGTTTTTATGGTCGTCGCGCTGATCGTTAGTCTTTTAACGTTTTTTGTGGCCACGCCGTGGGAGCCGGTGCTTGCTGAATTTTTAGTCGGATCAAGCATCGATCAGATCGGCGTTCATCACTTTGTCGTGATGGCTCTTGGCTTCGTGACCAGTTTATATGTTCTGCAGCTTCGATCATTCTGGCTGAATACGATGTTTGTGCCGACAGTTATTTTTCTTAGTTCGATCGGTGTTCAGCATCTTTGGGAGCTTTTTACGGAAAGCTGGGTTCTGATTACTTTGACGACGGCGACGATTGAAACAACAGAACAGGTGATGGTCTTGGTGGGTCTGGTAGGAATTATTTATGGTTTAGCGCAGTCGCTTAGAGCTATGCTTTTACCAATTAATAAGAGTTAACAACCGAAGAGGCTCCTTATGACGATTAAGAGCTTGCCTAATTGGATCCTGTATTCCTTTTCAGTTGTCGTAGTGATCGCGATAGTAGCTTTGTTTTTCACTGGTTTTATCATTCAACAATTTCGTGAGCAGCATTCCGAGCATAATTTAAATGTTGTTAGCGCCATTGTGGCAAGCGGCATTCATGACAAGGTTCTACTCTCATCAACCATTGATAATTGGCGGTCAGATGACGCGCAGGCGCTGCTCTCTGAATTTGCGTCCAATCTACGGTCAGATCCCAACGTACTAACTATCATTATTTACCGTCCGGATGGTACAGTAATTTGGAGTGATAATCCAACTGTAAAGGTTGGCATGATCCATGAGCTGGATGATGTCACCGAGGCGATCACCGAGGGCATTTTTGCTACTCCAGCTTCATCAGACTTTATTAAATCGTTGAATCGTTCAGATATCGTAGCTGTAGAAGAGGTTTATAGTCCTATTACTGCCAATGATTTTGGGACTATTGGAGTCGTTGAGGTCTATTTTGACGATACCGATCATCTGCGATCGATGCAGGCCATTTCGCGCTACATCTTACTTTCAACTCTCATATCGATTAGTTTGATCGGTCTGTTATTATGGAGTATTTTTACCCGTCAATATAAATTTATCAACGAACAGGCAAATCAAATCGCCGATTTTGCCACCACCCTTGAGAAGACGGTGAAGGAGCGGACTTCGGAGCTCGCGGAATCTGAGAAAAAGTACCGCGAGTTAGTCGATGGGGCGTTGATCGGCATTATTCGAACCTCTTTGAAGGGTGAAATTTTATATTCTAATATTGCCTTTGCGCGCATGCTCGGCTTTGATTCAGTTGATGATTTTAAGGCGGTCAATATTACCACTCTGTACGCCGATCCAAAAGACCGCACGCGGATGATCGATGCCATCAAAAAAAATCACGGTAAAATTTCTGAGTTTGAATTGGCATTACGTAACCGTTCAGGCGAGATTAGAAATTTGTTGGTCAACATTACATTGAATCAAGATGTCTTGGAAGGCATGGCATTAGATATTACGCGGCGCAAAGTCGCCGAAGCCGAATTGATCCGAAAATCAGAAGAGCAGCAGCGCTTCACCGCGCTGATGGTTGGTCGTGAACTGCAGATGATTGAGCTTAAGAAAAAGTTAGCGAAAGCATCTGGCGAAAAACCCGAAGAAATTAAATAATCCTAGATATGAAAATTGAACAACGACTTTGGCTGAAGGATGCAGGATGGAAGATCGTTAATAATCAGCCGGCAATTGAGAATGCTAATTGGGTATTTTTATTTGGTTCGCGATCAAAACTTGAAGATCCGCAGACTTATCTGGAGGTTAAGGGGATGTACCCTAAAGCCCATATTTTATCGTGCTCTACGGCCGGTGAAATTATCGGTTCTGAAGTTCATGATGATTCACTGTCGCTCACGGCCATTCGTTGGGAGAAAACGGTTATTCAAAGCTCGGTTACCACGGTTAACTCGGCGGACGAGAGTTATGAGGCCGGCCGGAAACTGGCACGCGGCATTCCTCACGAGGGGCTGGTGCACGTAATGGTTTTCTCGGATGGCCTTAGCGTGAACGGCACTCCATTGGTTCGCGGATTAGCTGAAGTGTTGCCAAAATCGGTGGCCGTCACCGGTGGTCTGGTTGGCGACGGCGCTGACTTTAAAAAAACTTTGGTTGGCTTGGATGGACCGGCGCAGGAGAAGAAGATCGTCTTACTCGGTTTTTACGGCCAAGATTTGCGTGTTGGTTATGGTTCGTTTGGTGGTTGGGATCCATTTGGCGTGGAGCGGACCATTACTCGTTCCAAAGGGAATGTTCTTTACGAGCTTGATGGTCAGCCGGCCCTGAGTTTGTATAAAGAATATCTTGGCAACGAAGCTCGCCAACTTCCGGCCAGTGGTTTGTTATTTCCGCTTCAGTTGCGGTTGAAAATGAAGGATGGTGGCGAAGATGAAATGGTGACGCGAACATTGTTAGCCGTGGATGAAAGCGAACAAAGTTTAACGTTTGCCGGTGATATGCCCGAAGGGGTCAGCGCACGATTAATGAAAGCGAATTTCGATCGACTGATCAATGGCGCGACTACGGCCGGGTCTATGAGTATGGAGGCTTTGGGTAAAGAGGCGCCAGAGCTGGCCGTGCTAATTAGTTGCATTGGCCGAAAGCTGGTGCTTAAGGGGCGCGTGGAAGAAGAGATCGAAGCGGTGCGCGGCGCGATCGGGCCAAGCGCGGCGGTGTGTGGTTTTTATTCGTATGGCGAGATTTCACCAGTAGCCGCGACTGAGAAGCAGTGTCAGTTGCATAATCAAACGATGACCATTACCACTTTCCGAGAAATTTAATATGCACAGCACTCTTGAGCGACAACTCAAAAAGCTATTCGGATCACCGGCTAACGTTCCGCCCGATTGGCGGCCTTTGCTGGAGGTTATTAGTGAGACTTATAGGCAGGCCGATCAAGAGCGGCTACTTTTAGAGCGCTCACTTGAAATTAGCTCTAAAGAATTTTCTGATCGGTACCTATTATTACAAGCCGAGATCGCCCAAAGAGAACAGCGTTCTGCTGAATTAGAGAAAACCAAAGCCGCCATGTTGAATATTTTGGAAGATGAACGAGCGGCCAAGGAACGGTTAGAAAAAAACGAAGCCCTATTGGACAAGGTGGGTATTATGGCTAAGGTCGGCGGTTGGGAAATAGATCTGGCGACCAATAGTCTAAGATGGACCAAAGAAGTTTATCGAATTTACGAAGTTGACGAGTCGTTTGAACCAACAGTGGCAAAGGCGATCGAGTTTTACGCGCCTAACTCTAGACCGATCATCGATCAGGCGGTGCGTAATGCAATCGAATCGGGGACTCCATTCGACGTCGAGCTAGAATTTATTACGGCCAAAGGGAATAAACGTTGGGTGCATGCCATGGGCCAGCCGGTTCAAGTTGATGGGAAAGTTACGGGCGTTACCGGCACGTTCCACGACATTAGTCTTCAAAAGAAGGACCAGGCGCGTATTCAAGAGTTAGATGTCCTAAAAAATAAGTTTATTCAAATTGTTTCGCACCAGTTCCGCACACCACTGAGCGCCATTCGTTGGAATCTTGAAGCTCTGCTTGGCGAACAACTAGGCGCTTTGAAGCCAGAGCAAAAAGAGTTTTTGCGCGTGACGTACGACGCGAACACTCAGGTGATCGATCGTATCCATGACTTATTGACGGCGATGGATATTGAAGAAGGTCGCGTCATCATTTCTCCGGAAGAAGTTTCCATCGAGACGATCTGGAATGGGGTGATGGTTGATTGGAAAAAGCGCTGTGAACTAAAGCAATTGACCTGCGAATATACTCCGCCCAGCAAGCCGCTAATTGGATTTATGGG
>CAZCLT010000056.1:0-5894 GCA_964499655.1 uncultured Gammaproteobacteria bacterium
CTCTCAACCTTTGATTGGGATTCGACCGTGGATTTTAGCGGAATCTTGCGATCGACCGTTTCCGGCGATGCTCTCCAAGGCCTATGATCAGCTTACATAACCTACCCAACCAACAGCGTGATGAGGTTTGTCAGATCTTTTTGCGCCGGCACTGGATCGTGCTTCTTGGAATTTTCGCTTACGCCACAGCCTTACTGGCGATCCCGCTGATTGTGATCATCTTTGTAAACGTTGGTGGTTTTACCGTGCTTCAGCAGTTGCTTTCCGGACAGTTAGCGATTGTCTTCATGAGTATTTACGCCTTGATCGTCCTTTTGATTACCATGACCCAGTTCACCGATTATTATCTGGACATGTGGATCGTGACCAACGAACGAGTGATCAACACCGAACAGAACGGTCTGTTCTCACGCACCATTTCTGAACTGCACCTCAATCAAATTCAGGACGTGACCAGCGAAATGAAAGGAATGATCGCAACTTTTCTCACCTACGGCGATGTGATTATTCAGACGGCCGGTACCAAAGAACGCTTTCACTTTGAACAGATTGATAACCCCGACAAAGTAAAAGAGCACATCCTCGCCCTGGTCGCGGCCGACAAACTTCGCCACGGCGATGCTACCGCCACCGGCGGCGGCACAGCCCTAGCGGACGAACATCACCAGGAATAATAAACCTCCCGGACTAACCGGGAGTTTTTTTATTGCGTTGCTAGATTGAGACTCGCACGACTCCAGTCGAAGTTTTTCCAGGCCCAGTGGGCTAATATATTCGCGTTGTCGAAAGATTCACGCCGGCCGGGAGAACCGAAGACGACGACGAGTACTGATTTGTCTTCGGACTGGTTCATGGGATGAAGACGGACGACTAGATTCCAACCTGACTCGTTAAGAAAACCAGTTTTACCGGCCGTCACGTACACATCATCATAAGCTGGATCATACAATAGCCAATCCGTACTCTTGATGTCGCGGACATAGGTTTTATCAGACAAGGCTTGGATGTGAGCGATACTGGTGCCGGCGGCACGGCGGATATTTTCGTTGGCAAAAGCGGCGCGGGCCAAGGCGGCCGTTTCTCGGGCCGTGGAGGCGTTGCCGAGTTCGATGCCAGTTGGATCGACGAACTTGGTGCGCGATAAATTGAGATCGGTGGCCACTTGGTTCATCCGCTCGATGAATTCCGTTCGACCGAGTCCGGTCATCCGCGCCAAAGCGTTGGCCGAATTGTTCGCTGAACCAACCAGCGTGGCGTAGAGCAAATCTCGGCCGGTAAAAGTGGTGCCATCGGTGACATAAAGTTTGGCGCCGCCAACGTCATCGATCGCTCTGACACTAGCCTTGCCGTACAAATCCACGCCACTGTCCAACACCACTTTGGTACTCACCAGTTTCGTAATGGAGGCGATCGGCCAACTCGCATCAGCATTCTGCGCCGCTAAAATCGTGCCGGTTTGATCATCGATCACGATGTACGAAGCGGCAACGATGGCCGGTGCTGGCGTGGCTTTGGCGATTGGCTTAGCTGGAGTTGTGGTCGGCGCGTAAGCACTAAGTTCCGGATACTCAGCCCAACCATATTGCCGCGCCCAGTCTTCTAAATCGATGAGGAACCCCGCCGCTGAAGCCGGCTTGGCCGCCAGTGTCTCCCCATCAAACGCCGCCTGCAAATCCCCGCGCTTTTCATACAGCGCCCGCAACGGGTCGCTGGCAGCGAAAACTCCCTGCGGACATAAAACCGCAAGGAGTACCAGGGACAAAATTGTCTGACGTTTTATTTCCATCGCTTTTCGATCGTAATACCTGTGTAGAAGTATTTGAGGATTTGATCCCAGGTTTGGCCGTCGTTAGCCATGCACAACGCGCCAGAGGCCGACATGCCCACGCCGTGACCCCAAAGTTTCTTACCAACATCGCACGGTACCTTCACGGAGACGGCCCACGGCACTTCGCCGTACCACACGTCAGACCAGTCGCGAGTGCGGCCGTCGGAGCGGGAGAAGTATGGAGTGATAGCGATTTCACCCTGGTAGGTAACGATCTGACCGCGGGTGGCGTCCACGCCCTCGCTGAGTCGTGGTGTACGACTTTCCTGGCCGTAGCCGTTGTAAACTTGGTCGGCGTAGGCATCCACGTGGAAGAATTCTTTTTCGTGTTTGGTGGCCCGAGTCCAGTGATAGAAAGCGTAAGTGCGAGCGGCCGTCAGCAAGGTTTTCTGGAATTCGATCGGCGAAACGTTGGAAGTTTCAGCCAAGCCCTTCAGGTAATATTCCATCGGCAGTTCGTTGATCAACCAGGCGCGATCTTTGTAATCGTTGTGGCGGAGCTCGAGAATATTGCGGAAGGTATTATCAGCGTTGGCCATTTTGCGAGTGGCGCGACGATCAAAATTGGTCACGGTCATGACGGCGTTGGCCGTGTTCGGTACAAAGCGCAGCGCAGTCGATGACTTGTTTTTGTCGCCATCGATCTCGTAATAATATTTGCCGTCGGTGTAATAAGCCGTGACTTCCTTTCCCTTTTTCAATTCGGCTAGTACCTTGCCCGTGAGATCTTGCAGCTGCCAGTCTGATTCATTGGAAGTGATTACCACTTCGTTTTCCGTTTCTTCATCGACGATCATGGTGCCCACGCGGATCGTTGGCTCAGTGATGTATTTCGTTTCGTCGACGACCTTCGCGTTGTCATTTTTAGGCGCCTTGATCGCCTCGCCCGAACCGCCGGTAACAGTCACGGGAATTTCGATGAACGCCTCAGGTACATCCAAACCATCGGCCGTTAACTGGAATTTAGCCGTGTGACTACCATTGGTTTTTGGCGCCGTGAATGAAAAACTGACGGTTGCCAATTCACCTGGCTTCACCGTGCCAGTAGCTAAGGCCAACTGACTGCCACTCCAGGACGGATGCTTAAAAACCGATGCATCTGAACTGGCCAAAGCCACATCGGGCGCTTTTAGACCGTAATTTTTCCAAGTGTTGGTGCCGGTGTTCTTAAAACTAACCGAGAATAAAACCGATTTACCGGCCACAGCTTTAATTTTATTGGCTGAACGTACGGCGATGGCAGCGGAATAGCCAGTGGCAGAGTCAGCGGTGCTGACCTTAGTGGTTTCTCCCCCATTTATGGGGGAGGTAGAGGGGGCGCTTTCTGCGACTTTAATCTTCAGTGAAATCTTCCCACCATCAATCCAAGCCGTGCTTTCGGACGCCAACTGAAAAACTTCTACATAATCCCCCGTCTTGGCCGGCGCCTTCACTTGGAAAACTAGCGTCGCCGTTTTACCGGGCGCCACCGATGATTCCTTGATGCGCTTCACTTGTGTGGCCGAAAGCCAAGTGCCCGGATCAAACTGACTGATGCGATATTTTGGTTCGTAAGTGTAGAGCGAGATATAACCCGGGCCATCGTTCTTCCAAGTGGTGGTCGACGAATTCTGAACCACGACCGTGATTTCTTTGACCTCGCCAGGCTTCATCGCTAAAGATCCGCTGCCCGAGATGGAAACTGGCACGGCTGTGAAACTAGCCGCTTGCGCCACGCCAACCGAACAAAAAAGCCCGAGGCTGACCAAAGCCAGAGCCACGAACCGGTGAGACTGAGCAAAAAATGTCGTCATAAAAAATACCTCACTTACTTTTACATTATACCACTGAAAAGGTATTGTTGTTACCAATCGATATGCAACAAGAAAACCAAGCTTTGGCCAAAAATACAGCTCTGCAAGTGGCCGGCAAGGCCCTTTCCACGCTTTTTGGCGTGCTCACCATCGCCATCTTAACCCGGGCGCTCGGCACCGGTGGCTATGGCGAACTGACCACCGCGCTCACCTTCCTCTCGCTCTTTGCTGTGATCGTTGACTTCGGGCTGACGCTCACGACCACGGCGATGATCAGCGATAGGCCGGATGCGGAAGAGAAAATTCTCGGTAACTTGGTGGCGCTACGCATCATTTCGGCCGTCGGCTTTCTCGCGTTCGCCCCGATCGCCGTTATCTTCTTTCCCTACTCGAGCGTGATCAAACTCGCCGTCGGCGTCGGCGCTATCTCCTACTTTTTTGGCACCACGGCTCAGATGCTGATCGGCGTGTACCAGAAACGCCTGGCCATGAAGCGTGCTATCGCCGCTGAGTTAATCAATCGAGCCGTCGTACTCGCTGGCGCCATCATCGCCTACTACGTCGGCCTCTCGGTGGTCAACGTGATGTGGATTTTGGTACTGGGCAACGGTTTGCAGCTGGCGGCGATGATCGGGCTCGCGAAAAATTTCGTGAAGTTGCGACCGCAAATCGATTGGAAGGTTTGGCGCGAAATTATCGCTCGCAGTTGGCCGATCGGGCTGAGTATTTTTTTCAACTTGATTTACATGCGCGCCGATATTCTGGTGCTGTCGCTCTATGTGCCGCAGTCCCAGATCGGTATTTACGGCGCGGCGTACAAAGTGATCGATGTGGTGACGAGCATTCCGGTGATGTACATGGGGTTAGCGCTGCCGATTTTAGTGGCGGCCTGGGCCGGTGCCAACCATGAACGCTTCACCAAACTAATGCAAGATTCCTTTGATTTCTTCTCGATTTTCGCTATTCCGCTAGCTTTTGGCTGTGTGGCGCTGGGTGTACCGATCATGCGTTTAGTGGCCGGCGATGAGTTCGCTGTTTCTGGCGCTGTGCTCACCGTACTGGGACCGGCCGCCGCGATTGTGTTCTTTGGCGCCCTTTCCGGCCATGCCATCGTCGCTCTCCAAAAACAAAAAGTGATGGTTTGGGGTTATCTGGCAGTAGCCGTGGTCTGCTTGCTGGGCAACTTTATTTTCATCCCGCTCTACGGAATTTGGGCCGCGGCTTGGTGGACCTTGATTTCTGAATCCGCGATTACCATTCTGACGGCGATCGTCGTCTGCAAAGTCAGCGGATGGCGACCAGATTTTAAGCTCGCGGCCAAAGCGTTGCTCGCCAGCTTGATCATGTTTGCCGTTATCAAATTCCTACCTGGCCTACACGTCTTAATTCTCGTCGGCGGTGGCGCTTTGGTTTACGGCGTCGCGCTGACCGCGCTCGGCGGACCGTCGTGGAGAACGGCGCTCAAGTTATTTGTGCCCGAGAAGCCGCCGATCTCGCAAGCGTAGCCCGGACGGAATATTCGTATCGAACGACTGAGGAACTGCTCGGCGTTCACTGGCGTCACCTCTACTTCGTCCTGGGCGACCACGCCAGTCGATCGCCGAGCCCGATGGAGTGAGAGACGAATATTCCGGCCGGGCGGAGCGATTCCCATTATGATATTAATTCTCATCCTCCTCGGCGCCTTCGCCATTCTCGCCTGGCGCGATCTGAAACTCGCGCTGATTTTGTTGATAGGTTTGCTACCGACGTATTTAATTCGGATTGATATCGGGCCAATCCCCACGACGGCGTTGGAGGTGATGATTTTGACGTGTGCGGCGGTGTGGGTTATTCGTCACCACGGTTGGCGGATTGATCCGCGCTCGATTGGTCTCAACTGGTTGCGGCCGATGTTGCTATTGCTGGCGGCCGCCTGTTTTGCCGCGGTGGTGGCACCGAATACCTTGTCCGCGCTCGGTATTTGGAAGGCCTACTTTATCGAGCCAGTGTTGGTTTATTTGATGTTGCGAGCGATGTTCCGCGACGAGCAGGATTGGCAACGCGCGCTGACCGCGCTCTCGATTTCTGCCATCGTGATTAGCCTCGGCGCCATCATTCAGCACTTCACCGGCTGGGGAATTCCCGCGCCGTGGGACGTTGAAAATCGGGCCACGAGTCTCTTCGATTTTCCCAACGCGGTTGGTTTGTTCTTGGCGCCGATTATTTCTGCGATGACTATTCTCTTTCTCCATTCTGAGCGAAGCGAAGGATCTCTCGCACAAAAGATTCTT
>CAZCLT010000057.1:0-2295 GCA_964499655.1 uncultured Gammaproteobacteria bacterium
AAAGTTGACGACTCGGGCGGCGGATTATAACGAGTGGTATTTGGAAGTGATCGCGGCCGCGGATTTGGCTGAGCATTCGCCGGTGAAGGGGTGCATGGTGATTAAACCGACCGGCTATGCCATCTGGGAAATGATGCAAAAAGTGCTCGATGGTAAATTCAAAGAAAAGGGCGTGGAGAACGCTTACTTTCCATTGTTTATCCCGCAGAGTTATCTCACTCGGGAAGCAGAGCACGTGGAGGGGTTCGCGCCCGAGGTCGCGGTGGTCACCCACGCCGGCGGCAAGAAATTAGAGGAGCCGTTGATTGTTCGCCCGACTTCGGAAACAATCATGTACGAAGTTTTTTCTAACTGGGTACAGTCGTACCGAGATCTACCGTTACTGATCAACCAGTGGGCCAATGTGGTGCGCTGGGAAATGCGCACGCGATTATTTTTGCGCACCACGGAATTTCTTTGGCAGGAGGGTCACACCGTGCACGCCACGGCCGAAGAAGCCGATGCTTTTGCTCGCACGATGCTTGGTGTTTACATCGATTTTGTAGAAAATTATTTAGCCGTGCCGGTCATTCCTGGCCAGAAGACGGATAGTGAACGGTTCGCTGGCGCAGTGACGACTTATTGCATCGAAGCGATGATGCAAGACGGCAAGGCGCTACAATTTGGCACTTCGCATTTCCTCGGTCAGAATTTCGCTAAGGCTTTTAATGTTAAATTTTCTGATAAAGACGGCAAACAAGAGTTTGGTTGGCAGACCAGCTGGGGTGTTTCTACGCGCATGATCGGAGGTTTGATTATGAGTCATAGCGATGATCAAGGGTTAGTGTTACCGCCAAAGATTGCGCCTACTCAGGTGGTTATTTTGCCGCTGTGGTTTAAAGATGGTCAGCAGGCAGAGGTGATGCCAGCGGCCGAAAAATTGGCTGCCGAGTTACAAGCGGCCGGCGTGCGGGTGAAAGTTGATATTCGTGATCTGCGCCCGGGCGAGAAGATTTTTCACTGGGAGAAAAAAGGCGTGCCGGTGCGCATTGAACTTGGTCCAAAAGATTTGGCCGCTGGTGTGGGTATTGTCGCTCGTCGTGATGGTGGCGAAAAGCAATCGATTGCGCTTGATTCATTAGCGACCGAGATTCCAAAACTGCTCGAAACGATTCAGAAATCGCTGTTCGATCGCGCGCTCGCTTTTCAGAAATCGAAAACTGTTTCGGTTGATTCATACGATGCTTTCAAAGTGGCTATTGAAGCGGGTAATTTTGTGTTGGCTCATTGGAACGGCTCGGCCGAAGTCGAGGCGAAAATCAAAACAGAAACCGGCGCGACGATTCGTTGCTTGCCGTTTGATGGGCTGGCAGAAGCAGGGCAGTGCGTTTATTCTGGCGAACCATCGCCACGACGTGTTATATTTGCTAAAGCTTATTAACTAATTTATTTTTATGGCTTCGATGAAGATCCCTCACAACCCAGACGTTGGTTTGTTACTCGTACGTTTTGGTTTGGCCGCTGTGTTCATTGTTCACGGTTTGATGAAATTCCAGAACATGGATATGACCATCGGCTTTTTTAGCGGCTTGGGCTTGCCCGCCTTCATGGCCTACTTCGTGGCGGCCGTAGAAACCCTCGGTGGTATTGCGATGTTGATCGGTTACAAAGCGCGCATCGCCGGTTACTTGTTGGCCATCGTCATGGCGGTGGCCATCATCATGGTAAAGAGTTCGGCCGGTTTTGTTGGCGGTTTTGAATTTGATTTGATGTTATTGCTCGCCGCGCTGAGCATCGCCTTGTCCGGCTCAGGTCGCTACGCGATCGAGAAGGAATAATCTTCGAAAAAAAATGGCCCCGCCCTCGAGAAGGGTGGGGTTGTTTTAATTGACCTGAATGTTGTTCCGAACATCCAGTTCAATAAAGCTGTGGAGCGCAAGACAGAAGACTGATTTCAGATGCTGGACAGCTTCTGGATCAGAAAGTTCGAGCAATTCGCCACAAGCGTGCCAGGGCAGACCATCACACAGGAAGTCCATTGCCTTGGAGGGTCGATCAAACCCACTACGGACGATGGTCACGATCTGTGATCCCGGGTCGCGCACGGCGGTGAGGCGTACGGACACGGTCCAGCCACGCGCGTTCAGGTAGAGGCGAAGTTCGCCCAGACAGCCTTCGACTGATTCCTCGAAGACGAACGGAAGATTGCTGGCCATGTTGACCCCCGTGTGTAGTGATAGTAGGCGTGGATGTTGATTTTGTCTAATAATAAAACTCGCGGCAAGCGAGCTTTATTATGGTTTTGTGAATTGTGAA
>CAZCLT010000057.1:2312-5650 GCA_964499655.1 uncultured Gammaproteobacteria bacterium
TTTAAGCGCCGCTTTCAGATTGCTTCCAGCTTTGAATTTGGCTACGCGCACGGTTGGAACGTTGATTGATTTGGATGGGTCGCGCGGGTGCACGCCTTTACGCGCGGCGCGGGTGCGAGCCGAGAAACTGCCGAAACCGGCCAGCGTCACTTCATCGCCGGCCTTGAGAGCGCTGGTGACAATTGATTGAAAAGCGGCCAGAAAATCTTCCGACGTTTTTTTGGAGACGTTCAGTTGATCGGTGAGTTTTTGCGCTAAGGTGGCCTTGTTCATATTATCGAGCGTATTCCGTAGTACGAGTTTCGCGAATGACCGTCACTTTCACTTCACCTGGGTAGGTCAGTTCGCTTTCAATTTTTTTAGCAATGTCGCGCGCCAATTTGTAAGAGGAGAGATCATCAACTTTGGTTGGCTCCACGAACACGCGCACTTCGCGGCCAGCCTGAATGGCGTAAACCTTTTCCACGCCTTCGAACGATTTGGCCGTCGCTTCCAAGTTTTCCAAACGCTGAATATATTCTTCGATGGATGAGCGGCGAGCACCTGGGCGAGCGCCACTGATCTGATCGGCGGCCTTCACAATCACGCCTTCCACGGTGCGTGGTTTGTCTTCGTGGTGGGCAATTGATTGGTAGCAGATTTCTTCCGGGAAGCCGAATTTTTTCATCACGTTGTAGCCGATCTGTGGGTGCGCGCCTTGCATGTCGTGATCAACGGCCTTGCCGATGTCATGGAACAAGCCACCCTTCTTACAGATGAACACATCGGCGCCCAACTCTTCGGCCAGCATCATAGAGATGCGCGCGACTTCGATGGAATGTTGTAGCACATTTTGGCCGTAGCTGGTGCGGAATTTTAAGCGGCCGAGAATGGAAATTAATTTTGGGTCGATCGAGCCAACTGGAATGCCCAGCTCATAAAGCGCGTCTTCGCCGGCCTTTTTCATCTCTTTGGCCAAATCTTTTTTAGCTTCGTTGATCGCTTCTTCGATGCGCGCTGGCTGAATACGGCCGTCCTTCAAAAGCATTTCCAAAGCGTGCTTGGCCACTTGGCGGCGCACTGGGGAGAAGCCGCTGATCACGATCATCCCCGGGGTATCATCGATGATAAATTCGCAACCAGTTTGATGTTCCAGCACTTTGATGTTGCGGCCTTCTTTACCGATAATGCGGCCCTTCATGTCGTCGGACGGCAGTTCGACCATGGTCGTCGTTGCGTCAACAACGTGGCTACCAGCAAAGCGCTGTACGGCCAGCGAGAGCATCTTGCGCGCCTTGGCTTCCAGTTCTTCTTCGGTAACGAGGTCTAACTTGCGCAGGCGGCCGACGAGATTTTCCTTCTCATCTTCTTCTACGGCGGCGATCAACTGATCGCGAGCTTCGTCGCGGGATAATCCGGCCACGGCCTGCAACTTTTCCTTGGCCTGTTCACGCACGGCTTCGACTTCGGCCTGAGTTTTCTCGACTTGCTGTTTGGCCGTCTCGACTTGAGTTTTCCGATCTTCCAGTTCGAGAATTTTCTTATCAAAAAGATTTTCGCGTTGTTCAACGCGGGTTTGCATCTCTTTAATTTCTTTGCGGCGCGATTCTTCGTCTTTCTTGCCTTGCTCAATGATCTGGAGTGATTTTTCGTTGGCTTTGAGAAGTAATTCTTGTTCTTGTTTCTTTGCATCAGCGAGGATTTTTTCAGCGCGACCTTCGGCGGAAGCGACTTTGTTCTTCTGGATGGAATTTCGGACGGCGAAACCAATGGCAACGCCAAGGCCTAACCCTCCAACTAGGGAGAGAATCAAATAGATAGATTGCATAAAGACCGGAGAAATCTAAGACTTACGCCCTCCAAGTTACCATGGCGTGGTCTCTTGGTCAAACCTCTTTTTTCAGTAACGTTTGCCAGTTTTCTGGGGTGATATCCCCAAGCGCCGTGGCCTGTTCGATGGTCGCCGGTCCGATCGTTGTTCGCCGTAACTGCCGAACATAACCAACCGTGCCCAACAACTCAGCCAAATCCCTGGCCAAGGCCCGAACGTACGTGCCGGACGAGCACCGTATCCGAACACGAATCGCCGTAGGGGCAACCCCATGTGGTTGCCCTGTGAATTCCTCGACAAGCGTGAATTCATAAATCGTCACCGCCCTTGGCTCCAACTCGACCGTCTTGCCAGCTCGGGCCAGTTCGTACATTTTCTTTCCATTCTTCTTGATGGCCGAGTACATTGGTGGCACCTGGAGGATCGGACCGGTGAGTTTCGTCATGGCGGCGGTGAGTTCATCGGCGGTGAAGGTGCGGACGATTTGGTCCGGCCGGACCGTTTTGTCCGCTACGACGACACCTTCGGGGTCCAGCGTCTCCGTCGTCGCGCCCAGCACAAATTCCGCCTCGTACGTCTTGTCCATGCCGACGTACTTGGAAATTTCTTTGGTCGCCTCGCGTCCAACGGCCACGATGAGAAGTCCGGTGGCAAAAGGGTCCAAAGTGCCGGCGTGGCCGATGGTTCGTTCGCCGGTAACTCGGCGCAGGCGATCGATCACATCATGGCTGGTTGGGCCGGCCGGTTTATCAACGAGTAGGAATCCAGAGGTAGGCATAGTAGAATACAGAGTAACACAGCTTGTAGCTTGTAGGAGGCCCGCCTGACCGGACGGGCAGGTAGCTTGCAGGAAATCAATTATGAAAAATACATTAATAATTACGGCCATCATTTTGCTTCTCATTAGCGTCGGTGGCTGGTATTGGCAGCAACGACTGCTGGTTCGCAACGACGAAAAACGCCTCGCCGATGTGGAGGACATCATGCAGATCATTATCGAAATGCGCTCCACACAGCCTGAGTGGTTTGCGCAAACTATCGGCCAGGCCGCGGCCGGGCAAACGATGATCGGCCAGGGAAGCGATTGCTCCGGTGATTGGGGACGTCGTTGCGCCGAGCAAGCGCTCAAGGATTCCTGCCTCGATTTAACTCGACCATTTTCAAATTACATGGACGGCTTACTGGTTAGCCCCGGCTCGTCTTACTCTATCGACCACACCGGTTATTACCTGATTGTCCGCGATCAAACCCTGGAAGTCGGCGCCTGCAGTCCAGAAAGCCGGGCAGAGATCAAGCTGGAGTACGACTTGTAATCATTGACTCCCCGTGCGATTTTCGCTATCCTGCCGCCATGAACATTTCTGAATTAGCCAGACGATTGGGAGTCGGGACCGAAGAGCTGCGGCTAAAGTTGCCGGAGCTCGGTTTTGATATCGGTTCCAAAGCCATTAAAATCCCAGATCGCGATGTTGGTCGTATCTCGGATGCCTGGAAAGGCTATCAAAAGCGGGTCTATCTCCAAAAGAAG
>CAZCLT010000058.1:0-5610 GCA_964499655.1 uncultured Gammaproteobacteria bacterium
GGTGAATTGATTGGTGCTTCTGAGCGTGAGATTGATGGTGAGAAGATTCGTGAGGTTTTTGAAAAGTTAATGGATAATGCCGTCACTTATACTCCACCGAAAGGACAACTAGTGGCTACTTTAGAAGCTGTCGATCATAGAGTGCGGTTTAGTATGAAAGATTCGGGTATTGGTATTCCAGTGATCGAGCAGCCGAGACTGTTTAATCGATTCTTCCGGGCCAGTAACGCCGCCACCATGAAGACGGACTCATCCGGACTTGGGCTTTACATTTCCAAGCATTTTATCGAACAGCATGGCGGAAAGATTGGTTTTGATAGTGTTGAAAATAAGGGGAGCACCTTCTGGTTCGAATTGCCGACCGTACAAGCAAGCCAATAAATTATAAATAGGCGCCTGCCTCGAACACCGTCACCCCATCGATCGTGACCGTGGTGACTTCCGGGAAAACATCCACATGGTAGCGGCTGGTGCGTTTGGGCATGCCCGGTTTGGCGTAGATGGTGTGTTTTTGACCGATCGACAGGTGAATGCCACACATGCGTTCATAACTGCCGACATCGGTCAGGATCCGGGTTCGGGTGAGCGCCTGGTTCATCCCAAAGCCCAGTTCACGCACCCAAAGTGGCTCATCGGCGCTGATTTGATCGAGCACGGCTTGAAAACTGTCCGGAGCATTCGGCGCTTCTACGATCTGGCCATTTTTGATGACGATCAGTACCGGCTCAGCTGGTAAATTTAATTTGAAATCGGCGCCACCGTAAGCATAGAGTTTGGCCGTGCCGTTTACTTTGGTGAAATCTTTCGGTTCAGTAAAAACTTCACCGATGGGGAATTGACCCCCGACGTTTTTCATTTTCGAATAATCGCCAATGTTCAGTTTAGCTTCTTCAAATTCCGATTCGTAAACTAATTCAGTGCCCGGGCCACTGACGACAATTCGCGTGGCGACATCGATCATCGCTTTCAGTTTTGGCCCACGACGCGGTAATAATTCGGTTCGTAAGCCAGCGCATCGATGTAGGTCGATTCTTCGTCGGGCGGGATTCGCCCCACATGCGGATGTTCGATCACGGCCAAGCCGCGCTTGAACATCTCAATTCGAAATCGAAATTCACTCAACCGAAAACTGGTCGATTGCACCATCACCGCCAAATCACCGGCACCGAGTGCGTCGATGGCCGTTCTAACTTCATCGGGCGTGGTGGCATCAAAATCGATCATCGCTGCCTCTGGTAACACAGCTTGGTAAGCGTCAGTTAGTAGATTCGAGAGTGAAGATCTCCGATCAAAAATGATCAACGCTTTTTTAGGCGGTGCAAAACCAATGGCCAGCGTCACGATATCGTGAATATTTTTTTCAAGTCTTAATTTCATGAACTAGTTATCTTTCGGGGCCCAGATAACCACGATCGTGGTCTGCGATGGGTCCTGGGATGATGTGACGCTGACGGTGATCGTATTGCTATTGTTTTCGTACACGGTGTAATTTAGCGCCCCGGTGTTGTTGCTGGCTGAGTTGGTCCAGCCATTAGTTGTGAGTTTTGATTCGTACCAAGCGTTGACCGTTGGCACACTATCATCCGTGATGATCATCAAGCTGGCGCCAGCTTGGCCTTCTGCCGATGTGACCGCAGCGCTCTGGACTTCGCCGTTTTCGTAGACCGGTACTTCGGAGGGGAAGTTGGCTGGGATTTTGGCGCCAACGCTGATTTCGGTGCCAGTTTCTTCAATGGTGTAGGTGGCGGTACCATCAAAATTGCGATCGACCGAAACGTCATTGGCGGCAAAACAGCCACCGCCCAATAAAACTAAACCTGTGCCCACCAGTAAAAACTTGGAAATCTTCATAAGTCGTAAGCATTAATAATGCGAATAGTGTATCACTTTTTTTAAATATTTTGTCTACTCATCTTAGCGCATGTTATCATAAATAAACTATGGCTATAGCACGCCGACCCAAGTTAGTTTTGCGTTCATCGTTGTTGTTTCTACTGTTCGGGCTCATAATTAGCGTTTTAACCACGGTATTTTTTGTCCTAGTTTATGGCCAGAACAGCGTTGCGCTTCAACGAAGGACGATTGAAGAGCGCGATCGCCTATTTGCCCACACCTTAGCGCGAAGCATCGACGTTTATATCGAATCGGCGACAAATGCGGCCGAAGTCTTGGCGGCCACGGCCAGTCTGACGGATCTGTCGGTTGAGCAGCTTTCACCGCTGGTTGAGGCAGCAACGGTAAATAATCCAGCATTTTTTACCATGAACATCGTTGATACCAACGGGGTCATTATCACTGGTTTTAATCCATCCGGTAAAACTGAAGCCGAAAGATATTTGCGAGGCATTACGTTATCAGATCGAGAATATTTTAAGACACTGATCGCCACGCGGCAAACGGTTGTTTCAGAAGCTATCACCGCTAAAGTGGGACCAATCCCGACTGTGGCTATTGCTGCCCCGATCTTCAACAGCGATGGCCAATTAGTTGGTTTGGTGGCCTCAGGTTTGAGTTTGGATGTTCTGTACGGATTGGCTGAACAGGCAATCGGGAGTGAATTTGCCGTGCCAGTGGTAATTGACCAACTAGGTCAAGTGATCGTTCATCCGGACGCTGATTTCGTTGCTCAGCACCGATTGTTAGCGGATTTTCCCCCAGCAAAATATGCGCTAGCCGGCGAGGAAGGGTTCATCGGCGCTTTTATCGATGTCGATGGTGTGGAGCGGTCAGCGGCCTACGCGCCAGTCGGAGATTTGGGTTGGGCGGTCTGGATCGGTCAGGACACGGCTCAATTCGATGCTTTGCGTAGTGGTGTTTCCGTGGTGGCGATTGGCTGGGCCAGCGTGGTATTGCTCGGCATGATGATTCTGTTTGTGATTTTAATGCACCTAACTATCAAGCCACTGGAAGCCATGTCGCGCGATGCCCGACTGATCATCGAGCAAAAAGACTTTCAAGCGCAAGTTGAGCCCAAGGGTTCTTTTTATACCCATGAAACTCAGCTCTTTGCCACCTCCTTCAATGGTTTAATTGAATCGGTCAAAAAAATGCATGAACAAGTGGAGCTGGCGTCAAGTGCCAAATCACAATTTTTGCGAGTGACCACGCATGCTTTCCGTACTCCACTCACCGCCGCCGCTTGGACGCTAAATTTGATGATCGAAAACATCAATTCTTTCACCGTCGAGCAGCAAGAAGAGGTGCGAATGCTTTATGACGCCGTGATGCGCCAGGTGCTTGGCTTCGAAAACCTTTTCTCAGCACTGGAAATTTATGAAAAAACAACGCGATTGGATTTGGTGGAGCAAGATATTTGTGTCATTGTCCAGAACGCCATTGGTAAGCTGAGTGAATTGGCGATTTCGCGCGATGTTCATTTGGAAGCGCATTGTCCAACGAGCACTATGGCCGTGGTCGATGAGAAAAAGCTGGAGCGCGTGTTCACTATTTTATTAGCGAACGGCATTTTTTATAATGTAACTAGCGGTAAAATTGACGTGACGGTTGATCAAACGAACGGCCAGGCGGTAATCGAGGTGACGGATACAGGCATCGGTATTCCATCGTCAGAATTGCCACGCGTATTTGAAGCCTTTTTCCGTGGCCAGGCGGCGATGAAGAAATACACCGACGGCACTGGCCTTGGTCTGCACATCGCTAAAGCGTTCGTTGAACTGCAGGGTGGAACGATTATGGTGAGTTCGGTGGAGGGGAGATCGACGACGGTTGTGGTAAAGCTGCCACTTAAGCCGAGAATTTCTTAGCTCGTGAAGCTGTCGCCAATAATTTATCAAATTCTACGAGTTTTTTCTCGTAATAAGCACCGCCGCGGCGTTGAGCTCGTTCCAGCGATGCTTGAGCTTTCCTGATTTTAGCTTGCAAAATACCTCGATCAAAGACGCCGTCTTTTAGCCGATTGAGGGCTAACACGGCTTTGGGCGTGGTGCGTAGATCACGAACAATCCTGATCCAGCTTAAAAATTTAAGGACGTAAAAATTCAGATCGATTTCCCACCAATAAAATCCCTGGTTAGCCGAAGCACAGTAATGATGATGATTATTGTGCCAGCCTTCGCCACCGGTGATCATCGCTAACAAAAATGAATTACGACTGGTATCGCCGGTCACAAAACGACGGCGACCAAAGACATGAGCCATTGAATTGATGCAGAAGGTGCCGTGATAAACGAGTACGGTCGAGAGAAAGAAGCCAATGAATAATGCTGTCCAACCCCAGAGTATCAAGACCGTAACCGCTAAAATTGTCGGCGGTATCAATGGGTGACGATCCAGCCAGCGTAATTCTGGAAACGAAGCGAAATCCTTCATGCGGTCCATTTCAGTTGCTTTAAACTTGTCAGATAAAATCCAACCGACATGACTCCACCAGAAACCCCGGATCGGTGAGTGGACATCTGACTCGGTGTCGGAATACTGGTGATGTTCACGGTGGTGGCCGGCCCACCAGAGCACACCTTTCTGCGCCGAAGTCATGGCCCCGAAAGCGAGGATGAACTGCGCAATGCGACCGAGTTTGAAGGTGCGATGAGCAAAGTAACGATGATAACCAACGGTCACGAACCACATCCGGATAGCATACAAACCGAGGCATAGCAATAGACTAAACCAGGTAAAGCCGGTGAAGAAAACGCCAAAAGGCAATAAGTGCATCAGAAAGAAGGGAATCGATGATGGCCAATTGATTTTAGCTGTTTTTATATTTTCCATAGGTTTGATGTGGTAAGATTTTACCATGATTTTGTCTGATCGAATTTATGGAACCGTGGAGGTTACTTCGCCGGCGATCGTCGAGCTGATTTTGTCGCCGCCGTTGCAGCGCTTGAAGGGCATTTCACAAAACGGTTTGCCGAACGAGTATTATCACACGGTAACTTTTCCACGTTTCGAACATTGCGTGGGCGTGATGTTATTGCTCCAGCGGCTCGGTGCTAGCGAGGAAGAGCAGATTGCCGGGTTGCTGCACGATGTTTCGCACACGGCTTTTAGTCACGTGATTGATTGGGTGGTTGGCACGGGCGAGACGGAAGATTACCAGGATTTGAATCACGAGCATTACGTGAAGCGAACAGTGATCCCGGAAATTTTGGCGCGTCATGGTTTTGATGTTAATCGGATTTGTGACTATCACCACTTTGGCTTGCTGGAGCGAGATGCTCCCGATCTCTGCGCCGATCGTGTGGATTACACTTTACGGGAAATGTCCGCCGATGATGCTTCGGCCGTCTGTGATGGTCTAATTAATCTCAACGGCCAGCTGGGGATAAGTAATCAAGGCTTAGCCTTGTCTTTTGCTCAACAGTATCTAAAACTGCAAATGACCCACTGGGGCGGATTTGAATCACCGAATTATTATCGGGTGATTGCCGCCGCTTTGAAGCGGGCCATGAGTTTGGGCGTACTGGTCTTTGATGATTTCTGGCAGGACGACGCGCATTGTTTGAGCAAGATGATCGCCAGCGGTGACGAAGAAATTTTGCGTCGACTGGAAACTCTGCGCCGGGGAACTTTGCGTAGCTTACGACGGACGGGTGATCGTGAGCCGAAGAAACTCTGTTTCGTCGATTCCATTTACTTAACTACCGCCGGACC
>CAZCLT010000059.1:0-1838 GCA_964499655.1 uncultured Gammaproteobacteria bacterium
CTCCGATAACGAAGTCGAGGGAGTATCCAAGGAAGTTAACACCATGCTGGAAAACGCTGGTGCCAAGCTTTTAAAGTCTGAAGTCGCTGGTAAGCTCAAGTTGGCCTACCCAATCAAAGGTAACAGCCACGGTACTTATGTTTTGGCTTACGTTGAAGCCGAGGGGACCAAACTGGCCAAGATCGATCAGGATATGCGCTTGTCCGACAACGTGGTTCGCCATGTGATCGTGAAGCGCGAAAAAGGTATCCCATCGGCACCGTTCCGCCTCACGTCTTACCAGGCGCCTTTGACCCCAGAAGGAAAGCGCGCCGTGACTGAAGAACGCGCCCCACGTCGCCAATCTGACACCCCAGCCGAAGCTCAGACAAAATTGACGGTTGAGGAACTCGACAAGAAGTTGGATGAAATTTTGGACACAGATTTGAGTAACGTCTAAAATACAATCACTATGGCCGCTTCTTTGAACAAAGCGATGATCATCGGCAACTTAACCCGAGATCCAGAGACCAAGCAGACGACCAGTGGCCAGAACGTTTGTTCGTTCGGCGTCGCTACCAACCGCACCTGGAAAAACGCCGCTGGCGAAAAGCAGGAACAGGTTGAATATCACAACGTAGTCGTTTGGGGAAAATTGGCCGAGATCTGTGCTCAGTACCTGAACAAAGGTAAAAAAGTACATCGAAGGTCGCTTGCAATCGCGCGAATGGGACGGTCCAGATGGTGCCAAGCGCAACAAAACGGAAATCGTCGCCGAAAACATGGTGATGCTCTCTGGCCCACAGCAAGGTGGCGGCAGCCCAGCGCCGTTCAATCGACCGTCTGCTATGCCCAAGATGGCCGACGAGCCCTCAGCTAGCCCGGACGATGAAATTAAACTCGAAGATATTCCATTCTAAAATATGGCTCACAAAAAAACTCAAAAACGCAGCCGCTTCTGCTACTTCTGCGTGAACAAGCAGATCGGCATTGATTACAAGAACACGGATTTGATCCGCCGCTTCTTGTCTTCGTTCGCTCGTATTGTGCCACGCAAGCGTTCCGGACTTTGTTCCGAACATCAGCGCAAGCTTTCCACGGAAGTGAAGCGCGCTCGCGTGATGGCCTTGGTTCCATTTATTGCCGAATAAGCATGCTCGGTCGACGACATCATCAGACGAAAAAAAATGTGGGAAGACGTGGAGACTGCCATCCACGCCTTCTTTCGTTTACGAGGTTATGAACATTTTCGCACACCGCTCATGGTGAAGAGCCCGGGCATGGAACCGAACTTGGATCCGTTTGTCACCGAGCTGCGTACCTATCGTCCCGAGCTGACTAAGTCACCAGCCGGACTCATAACTTCACCCGAATACTCGCTCAAAAAAATCATGGGTGAGGGGTTTGAGAAAGTTTATTCGGTCACGCCGGTGTGGCGTAATGATGAAGCGCTGTTCCCAAAAAACACGCCGGAATTCACCATGCTTGAATGGTATCGGCTGGGTGGTGATTACCGTGATTGTATGCAAGATACGGAAGATTTGGTTAACGGGGTGATGGGTTGGACTGGGGCCTGGCCACGCATCAAATACGAGGATGCTAGGGTTGATGAACACGGTGACCCGGCTATCGCCAAGGAAATTGACCGTTTCTTCCTAATCGACTATCCTCCGGCCCAGGCAGCGCTCTCCAAAATGTCTGCTGACGGCCGTTATGCTGAGCGTTTCGAAGCTTATGTCGGTGGCCTGGAACTGTGCAACGGTTTTACCGAACTGACCGATCCGGCTGAACAGCGTCGACGTTTTCTCATCGAAGCCGAAGAGCGCAAAGAGCGCGCCGATCAATACGGTGTTGCGGAT
>CAZCLT010000059.1:1848-5523 GCA_964499655.1 uncultured Gammaproteobacteria bacterium
CGAACGGCGCAGAACACTCGGCAAACGCCTTTTCCCGATCTATGAAGAACTACTGATGCGGCTCGGCAAGATCAAGGGCCAAATGTACGGCAACGCGCTCGGGGTTGATCGACTGGTGATGTTGAAAAACGGCATTACCGACATCAACGACATTCAAATTTTTCCTGCAATTGAAAATCTTTAGACTAATGCTATGCCATCACCAAATGATATTAAGAAGGGAACAGTCATTAAAATCGACGGCCAGCTCTGGTCCGTGGTCGAATTTCAGCGTGTGAGCCCAGGCAAGGGCAGTTCGTTTGTTCGAACGCGGATTAAATCGCTGTCGACTGGTAAGATCGTCGAGAACAACTTCAAGTCATCTGAAACTTTGGAGTTCGAAGACGTGAATCACCGCAAGATGTCGTTCATCTTCTCCGACCCGCAGATGTACACCTTCATGGATGGCGACACTTACGAACAGGTTCAGCTCTCGGCCGATACGATTGGTGATGACGCTAAGTACCTCAAGGAGGGGTTGGACGTGATCATCACCATGCACGGCGAAATTCCACTTTCGATGGAAGTGCCACGCAAAATCGAATACACAATTAAGCAGACCGAACCAGCCGTCAAAGGCGATACTGCCTCTGGTAATGTGAGCAAAGAGGCGATTTTGGACAACGGTTTGATGGTTCGCGTGCCGATTTTCACCAAGGAAGGCGACGTGATTCGCGTGAACACCGACGATTGTTCCTACGTGGAGCGCGTTTCTCAGTAATCAATTAACAAAAAACACTTCCGGACAAATTCAGAAGTGTTTTTTAATCTTATGGCTAATCTCGCACTCAAAACTTATTTGGAACAGGCCCGGCAAGCCGGCCTGAGCAACGAAGAAATTATGAAAGCGCTGACTGATGCTGGTTGGCATGTTCATGATTTGCTCGATATTGTGGTTGATCGCGCCGAGCCGACGATCGGGACGGCGGGCGAGGACATTATTTCGGTGCGTGGCGTTTCGAAGAGTTACGGCGAGGTGAAAGCGCTTGATAACGTTAGCCTGTCCGTGCAGAAGGGCAGCGTTACCGCTTTGCTCGGCCCCAACGGCGCTGGCAAGACGACGCTCGTTCGCATTCTTTCGACGTTATTGAAGCCGAACGACGGAACGGTGACGGTCGCTGGTTTTGATGTCGTGGCGCAAGCGCAGGAATTGCGCAGCGTGATCGGCTTGGCTGGGCAGTACGCCGCCGTCGACGAGATTTTGACCGGTCGGGAAAATTTGGAGATGGTTGGTCGGTTGTACCATTTGCCAAAAGCGCAGGCTAAAGCCCGAGCTCAAGAACTGCTCGAGCAATTTGATTTGGTCGAGGCGGCTGATCGCACGCTTAAGACGTACTCGGGCGGTATGCGTCGCCGACTCGATTTGGCGGCGAGTCTGATCAACCGGCCAAAGATTTTGTTCTTGGACGAGCCGACCACGGGCTTGGATCCGCGCAGTCGATTTGCGCTCTGGAACGTGATTCGCGATCTGGTGGCCGACGGCACCACGGTGCTGCTCACCACGCAATATTTGGAAGAAGCTGATCAACTTGCGCACCAGATTTTCGTCATCGATCACGGTCACATTATCGCGCAGGGCACATCGGACGATTTGAAGAGTCAGGTTGGTGGCAACGTGCTCGAAGTGCATTTGAGTAACCACGAAGAATCGGCGGCGGCTGGTGAACTGGTGGCTCAGTTCGGTCACGAAGCGCCACACGTGAACGCGGAAAACGGGTTGGTGAGTTTACCGATCGACGGCGGTGCCGAGATTCTCGTAGAGGCGATTCGCGCGCTTGATGGCGCCGGGCTCAAGATCAGCAACGTCGGTTTGCGCCGACCGTCACTGGACGACGTGTTCATGAAACTCACTGGTCACGTAGCCGAATAATATGAAAATCAATTTTTCTGAAATCTTGTCTGACGTGCTGGTGATGACCAAACGCAACTTGCTCAAGTATCGCCGCGTGCCGCAACTGATCGTCTTTTCTTCGATCCAACCGGTGATGATGCTTTTGCTGTTTACCTACGTTTTTGGCGGCGCCATTTTAACTTCGAGCGCGGAGTACATCAAATATCTGTTGCCTGGAATCATCGTTCAGACGGTGCTGTTTGGTTCGATGCAGACTGGCGTCGGTCTCGCTGACGACATGACCAAAGGGATGATCGATCGTTTTCGCTCGCTGCCCATGGCGCGCTTGGCCGTGTTGGCTGGCCGCACGATCGGCGATGCCATTCGTAACCTGGTCGTGGTGGCACTCATGACCACCGTCGGTTTTATGTTGGGCTTCCGGATTGAAAACGGCATCTTCAATTTCGCGCTGGCGCTCGGCTTGGTGGTGCTTTTCGGCTTTGCCTTTAGCTGGGTTTCGGCGACCATCGGCTTGGCCGTAAAAAATGTGGAGACGGTGCAATCGGCCGGGTTCATTTGGGTGTTTCCGTTGGCTTTTGCTAGTTCCATTTTCGTCCCGCTCGAATCGATGAGCGGCGCCGTGAAAATCTTCGCGACTCATAACCCAGTCAGTTACACCGTGAACACGGTCCGCTCGCTCGCGCTCGGTTTGCCGATGGGCGATAACTGGATCTGGTCGCTGGTCTGGATCGCCGGCTTACTGATCGTTTTCGTACCATTGGCCGTCAGTAAATATCGAAAGATTACCTAGATAAAAAAAAGCGCGGCTCCCAGGTGGGGGCCGCTGTTTGTTTCCGCTAGAACGGCGGAACGATGTGGCGCGGATGCGGCTTGACGATCTCGAGGAGCGCGATTAGTTGATCGTTGGAAGCGATGGCGACGGCTCGCAGAACCGAGCCGAGACGCTTGGCCTGTGGTATGGAATCCGCTGCTTTCAGGAAGAAAGCTTGGCGGCGTTCGGGATGCATTTGGAGCGTCCGTCCAAACGCATTGAGCGTCACCTGCGAAGATGTCGCCCAGGACTCTAGGCTAGTGATGCCTTCGCGAGTGGCGTAGGTCGTTGAGAAGATGGCGCTGAGCAAACCATGGGCGTAGATTGCCTCGGGTCCTTCTACAAGCGGTTTGCTCTGCTGCCAGGCCGTGGTGGCCAGCGCGAGCAAATCATTCCGCAGACGGCTTCGAAACAGATCGATCATCAGGAGTATGGCCCGGATGATTTTGCCTGCTTCGGCTTCGGGGCGCATGTCGAGCTTCAGTTCTCGGCATGATTCGACCACGATCTTTTGCAAATCAGTTACGACCCAGGCGATGGTGAACGGATCGCCATGCTGGTACATCTCCTCCATCGCTGCGACCGCGTTTTCCAGGTTGTCATCGGGCCGGTTCCCCACCGTAGGCGTAGCCGTTGTCTCACCGACTTTTTCTTTTCTACGAGCGGTCATGAAAACTCCAAGTAGCGGCCGGATCGTAAGCGAAAGAAGGCTTTTTGTCAAAGGTGTATACTTAAATCCTATGAAAAAAGTTTTATTTTGGGTCGGTGTCGGCTTAGTCGTCGCAACGCATATTTATATGCTCTTCGCCGGTCTTCCAGCTTCGATGGTGATGGGTCATTCCATCATCAACCTCGTGGCTGCTGTACTGATCGTTTACGCCAAGGCGTAGAAATCGATACAATTAAGAAATAAGACTCGCGAATTGATTCGTGAGTCTTATTTTTAGTTCAAGGTTACTAACTAGGCGGCCAT
>CAZCLT010000060.1:0-5445 GCA_964499655.1 uncultured Gammaproteobacteria bacterium
CGGTGATTACTACTGCTTCGCGCGAGGCGAAACGGCTAGGTGTCAAAACTGCCATGGCTAGTTTTCAAGCTCTGAAAATCTGCCCCGAATTGCAGATCATTCCCGGCGACCCGCACAAGTACAGCGAAATCACGGCGCGCTTTTTGGCGATTCTCCGCCGACATTGTGATGCCGTGGAGCAGTTCAGTACGGATGAAGCCTTTGCTGATGTGAGTACGGCCAGCGGCGGAGACTATTTTGGCGCCACGCTTTTGGCGCAGATGATTCGGATCGATGTCGCTCGAGAATGCGGAAGTTACTGCACCGCCTCCATCGGTATTGCGCCGAATAAGCTGGTGGCCAAGCTAGCCGGTGAATCCTGCAAGCCCAATGGCCTAACCGTGGTGCGGCCAGAAGAGGTAAAAGATTTTGTGTTGGCTCAGAAACTTCAGGACGTGTGCGGCATTGGCCCGCGCATCGCCGAACACTTGGCGCGCCTGGGAATATCGTCGATGGCTTCCCTACGCCAGGCGCCTTTGAATTTATTACGACGCGAGTTCAAGAGTTAAGGTGATTTTCTCTACGCCGCCGCCCGCGGTCAGGGCGACTCAAAAGTTCTGAACACCGAAGCCCCACCCAAATCCGTCGGCCACTCCTACACCTTTCCGCATAATTTGGATTCGAGCAACGAAATTCGTCGCAATCTTTTGGCACTCTGCGACAAAGTCGCTTACCGTCTGCGCCGCGACGGTTTTATCGCCACGCACGTTTCGGCCTTTGCTCGTTACGGCGACTTCCGCGGCGCGGGTGGCGGTCACAAAATCAACGAACCAATTAATGACGGTTTAGATCTCTTCAAAAACGCCTGGGCGATTCTAAAAAAAGATTTAGATGATCAGCGTGGCGTTCGACTGCTAGGCATCAGCGCCAGCGGCCTAATCACCTCTTCCCTCCCTCGCTCCATCTTCCCGTCCCACGAAAAAATAAACCGAGCGCAAGGCGCGCTCGATAAACTTCAGGCTCGTTACGGCAGTGGTGTTTGGTTGCGCGCCTCAACTATGGGTACGGTGCTTAGGGAAAGAGTGAGTGGATTCAGCTACGACCACGAGAATTAGCTCGCCAAATCTTCTTCGATCTCCAGCAACCGATTGTACTTGGACAGCCGTTCTGATCGCGAGGGCGCGCCGGTTTTAATAAATTCGGCGTTCACCGCCACGGCCAAGTCTGCGATGGTCGTATCGCAAGTTTCGCCGGAGCGGTGGGAAATCACCACCTTTTGTTTTGATTGTTTGGCCAGGCTGATCGCTTCCATGGTTTCGGAAACCGTACCGATCTGATTCATTTTGATGAGCACAGCGTTGGTACATTTCTCTTCAATACCTCGGCGTACGCGCTCTGGATTAGTCACGTAGAAATCATCACCAATCACCATCATCTTACTACCCAATCGGCGAGTGAATTCCGTCCAGTCAGCCCAAGCATCCTGATCCAGCGGATCTTCGATCGAAACCAGCGGATACTTTTTGTTCCAGCTTTCAAGCAGATCCGTCATCTCGAGCGCGGTCAGTTTGCGACGATCAGTTTTTAGGATATAGCGACCTGTCTTAGCATCAAAAAATTCGCTAGCCGCCACATCAATCCCCAACCCGATTTCCTTGCCCGGTTTGTATTTAGCTTTTTTTATGGCCTTTACGAGATATTCGAGCGCTTGCTCCGTCTTACCAACATCGGGCGCGTAGCCGCCTTCGTTACCCACATCGGTATCCAGATCATCGGCACGTAGCACATCACCCAAGGCGTGAAAAATTTCCGAACCGGCCTGGAGCTGACGGGAAAACTTTTTAAAGCCGTACGGAATCACAATGAACTCCTGCATGTCCAAATTCGTGTCGGCGTGCGCGCCACCGTTGAAAACGTTCATCAGCGGCGTCGGTAAGGTGTAATTTTTGTAAGCGAAACCATACATTTGGCGTAGGTGAACGTAGAGCGGCATTTGCGCACGCTTGGCGCCGGCGTGAGCCGTGGCCATGGAAACGCCGAGGATGGCATTAGCGCCGAGTTTGTGTTTGTTGGCTGTGCCGTCGGTAATGCGCATCGCGTCGTCGACCGCTTTCAAATCAAAAGCGTTCAAACCGCGCACTACTTTGTTGATTTTCTCGTTGACGTTTTTGACGGCCTTGAGTACGCCAAGCCCGCGGTAACGCTTCGGGTCGCCATCACGCATTTCTAACGCTTCATGGATGCCGGTGGAAGCGCCAGAAGGAACAGAAGCCACGCCGCGCGAACCATTGGCCAATGTAACCGTGACGGCGAGCGTTGGATTTCCACGCGAGTCTAAAATTTCATGCGCGTGAACGGATTGAATCTTTTCCTTCATAATAGGTCTTATTCGTCTTATAGGACTTATTTTATCATGATCGGACTTATTCCCGGCATTTCTTCGCCGGCTAAAAACGCCAACATCGCGCCACCGCCGGTTGAGACAAAACTAAAACCACTAGCAAACTTGTGAGCTTCCAGGAAACTGACCGTATCGCCACCGCCGACAATCGTTCGAGCGGTTCGCAACGAGCTCAAAGCTGACGCCACTTCTCTGGTACCAGACTGCGCCACCGGTTCTTCAACAATGCCCATTGGTCCGTTCCAGATCACGCTGCCGGCAATTTTGAGCATGGCCTGGTAACGCAGGGTGGTATGCGGACCAATGTCTAGGATCACTTGTCGGGCATGGACATCGCGCACGCCAACCGTTGATAATTTTTTGCCAGCACTGCGCACCCGTAAATCAACAGGAATAATAATCTTATCGCCAAATTCAGTTAGCGCCTTCTTGGCTACAGCTAATTCCTCGCCACCAACCGCTTGCCCAGCCACGGTCATCGGGATCGATCGCTTAGCCGCGAGCAAGGTAACAGCCAGTCCACCACCGGTTAGAATCGCGCTGGCCCTCGGTGCCAACTTGCGCAGTAGCGGCATTTTGGTTGAGAGTTTCAGCCCGCCCATCACCAGCACCAGTGGCTTACGGAAAGATCGGGATAATTCCGTCACCTCTCGCGCCAACAATTCGCCAGCGAAGCTCGGCAGATATTTAGTGATGGCGTTCACGCTGGCGTGTCGGCGATGACATACACCGAAAGCGTTGTTAACATAAATGTCCCCGAGCTTGGCCAGCTCGCGCGCGAATTTAGAATCATTTTTCTCCTCGCCAGGATTAAATCGCAAATTCTCGAGAATCGAAACTTGCTGGTCAGGCGCCAGTCCAACGGAAACATCGCGCTTAAGCAACCGAGAATACTCCTTGGCGATCGGAGAGATGCTGAGTGACTTCATTGCCTTACCCTTGGGATCACCTAAGTGCGTCATCAAAATCACCGTCGCTCCACGCTTCAGCAACGCCTTGATTTCCGGAATCGATTGAGCAATCCGACCGTAAGCCCCTTCGGTGACGCGTCCGTTTTTGATCGGCACGTTCGCATCAACACGAAGAAGAACACGAGTGCCTTTTTTGATATCGCTAATCTTATAACGACGCAATTTCATAATTCAATTATACGTCACAGGGCAGACACATGGGTCTGCCCCTACGGCGCATCAATCATTCATTTCAAAAATCTTCGTCCCCTGTCGCCACAGTTTCAACGCTCTCCAAAACGGAAAAATCGCCAAAAAATAATTCAAGTCAATTACGCGGCGGACCAAATGCGCCAATTGATCTTTAAAATTAAAACCGCCGATCGTCGCCACGGCGAATCGACCGCCGATCTCCAGCACGGCCGGATAATTCTTGGGCAGAGTAAACGGTCTTATCGACTGGCCAAGGCTAAGCCTTGATAAGTTATCCCCAAGCCGCTTTCCTTGATCCATAGCCACCCAAGCCGTGCCCGGCGCCGGCTTCTGAGTGCGAGGGTCGATGAACGCCGCGCCGTCACCAAGCGCAAACACATTCTGTAAACCAGCCACTCGCAAATATTCGTCAACTTGGATTCGCCCGCGCGCGTCTTTAGGTAAACCCCAAGTCGCAAAGACCGAATTTGGCCGGACACCGCCAGTCCAAACGCACAGATCAAACGGCAGTTCAGCGTCTTTTAAAATGATTTTGTTTGCTTCGACTTTGGTAATCGTCGAATTGGTTTGCAGTTTTACGCCTAGCTGCAACAAGCGGGCACTAGCCCATTGCTGCAAGCTAACCGGAAATGGCGCTAGCACCGTGGGACCAGCTTCAACCAACGTGACTTCAACCTGCCCCCGACAGTTGATTAATGATTCGCAGTGATGTTTGATCGTATTAACCAATTCAGAGGCCGTCTCCACGCCGGTAGCACCAGCGCCAGCAATCACTACGCGAGCCATTTTCTTTTGTCCATTCTCGGTTTGATCAATCAGCGCCATCACTCGATCGCGTACTAACAACGCGTCGTCGACGGATTTGAGTGCCATGCAATGCTCAGCCAGGCCGGGAATATTATAAAATTCTGGTTCAGAACCAAGCGCAATGACCAGCTGATCGTAACGCAAGGTGTTCCCGTCTTCTAGCACCACGTACTGATCGTGAACTTCCAGCGCGACCACTTTTCCCTGACGAAATCGCAAACGTGGCCATGGTTTGATAATTTCCTTGATCGGAAAAATTGCCGACCGCTTCATCAACACCGCTTCCCGCTTTCCGCCAGCCAACAAAAAACCGGTAGCCACTTCATACAGCCACGGCGAATAAGTGTGATGATCTCGGGCATCAACCAAAACGATCTCCCCGGAATAATTCTGTTTAGCCAAAGTCAAAGCCGTCAGCAGACCGCCAAAACCAGCGCCCAAAATAACGATCCGGCCAGCCTCCATAATGATCATCCTAGCCAAATATCAGTCCAACCCAGCGTCCAGCTTTACGGAAATGCTCACGCGCCAAACCGTCCACCCCTAAAGTGTGGCCAACACCACCGGCCATGAACAGCACCATGATCACAGCCAAAATAATATGCTGATCAATAAATCCGTGCGCGGTATTACCTTCCAAATCCGAAAGATAATACAAGGTCATCATAATCGCGCCAAAAAACGCTGCCGGCCGAACCATCAAACCAACGATCAAGGCCGCGCCGATCAAAGTTAAACCCCAAACATTCAACCAATCAACCGCCGGATTACCAGCCAGCGACTGGAACCAGGAAGCAAGCGGTCCGGTCGCGCCTTCTAAATACTTGGCCGCTGACCAATCACCCATTTTTGCGATGCCGGCCATCAGCAACTGAACACCAATTACAACTCGCAAAACAACTAGACCAATACTGAACCAACGTTGATTAGTCGCCGCCGATAATCGTTCGAATGATGACTGTGACCGCATACAAAAACGGTTAAGAATATTTATTTTTTTCCCAAGGCCACGCACAACTCAGCCAGACGCATCGAGTAACCCCATTCGTTGTCGTACCAGGCGACGATCTTGACCAAATCGCCATCTACTACTTT
>CAZCLT010000061.1:0-5092 GCA_964499655.1 uncultured Gammaproteobacteria bacterium
TACACGCTACTCGTTCGCTGGGTTCTGAGTGTTTCTTCGATAATTGCAATAAATTCCTCGATATCAATACCCCTTCCAGCATTGTCTCGATCGGAATCAAAAATAACCTTCCAGGTCATATATTATATTCTACTACAAAATATTACGATTCTAGATCTGGCCTACAACTTTCAACTCCTCCCCTAACCCCTCCATAAATGGAGGGGAGTGCACTGACGATTGCGCCCAGAACTCGCGACAAATCAATTTCAATTTCTTGATTTGTAAAACGAAGAATTTTGTACTCATTATCTTCTAGAAATTGGCTTCGTACATGATCATATTCAGAAACATCCTTCCGGGAATGAATACAGCCGTCGACCTCAATAATCAATTTCAATTGATCACAATAAAAATCAACAATGTACGGACCAATTCCGTGCTGACGCCTGAATTTTAGACCTTCTACCTGTCGATTTTTTAACGCGAGCCAGAGTTTCCATTCGGCGGATGTATGGTTCCAGCGCATGTCTCGTTTGCGTTCGAGGTGCGACGAGAGTCCACGAATTCTGTCCCCAGCGACTCGAAGTCGCTTGTAACTCGGCTCTCCCCCATTTATGGGGGAGGTAGAGGAGGAGTCGGTTGGTGACATACAGTTGTTAATATTTTACACTGAAATAAAAAGACGCGGCCACTTTCATGGACGCGTAGGGGCTAGGCCGGGGTGCTGACCCGGGCCAGATCGGCCGCCTTGACCTGATCGGCGCCGAGGAACCTTTCAACGATGGCTGAAGCCAGATCGAAATTCTTGTAGCGTAGCGCAGCGGCGAACACCCAGTCCCAATCGAAGACCGGGATATGACAATCGATCATCTGGCTGCGGAGGCGCGCCATATCTTCAAGTTTCGCGGCGGGCGTAATCCGAGCGAGCCGTTCGAAGCATTCTACGAATCCTCGCTCGTAAATTGGCTTGGTGTCGGCCCATTTGGCAAAGAAGATACCGTTTTCTTTAGACCCGCCATCGGCGTAGAACATCTCTCCGACAAACGTGTGCCAGTCTTTGATCTGCCTGGGGTCGTAGACAGTTACCAGTTCTCCAATTTCCTTCGCAAGCCCGTCTTCCCGCGCCATGATCACCGCGTGCCAATCGATCGCGCCGTAGGCTCGGGCCGCCACTCGGAAAAGCAGCTTCAGCCGAACTTCTTCGTCTTCGCAGCTGGTGTGGATATGCTTGAGCACCCAAACCCAGCCGGAAATGGTCTGCGGCTTACGTTGACCGTGCAAGAATCGTTCATTGACTGTCAGGGCAAGCAACCGTGAACGATTACGCTCCACCACCTTCTGATCAGCAATTACGCCGTTCAATTCATGGAAGCGTCTAATCCAGTCATCGCCGTAGTAGTTCGGCTTCTGCCAGTACCAGCGCTCTCGATCGTCGATAAGCTCATCGATCAGCCGCTGGGCGACCAGATCCCGCAGCCCGGGCTGAAGGAACTTCGTCTGGAACTTTCCGCCTCGGTAGTAGAAGACCAGCCAGCTGACCACTAGTTCCTGAACCCAGTGCAACTTGTTGCCCGTCGATTCTGCCGTCATGGACCCTCCAAATCGAAAGAAACACGGTCCCCGCAACCGAGCGAGGCCCGTTTCAATCTACCCAAATTAGCTTCCGGGGTCAATTATTGTCTAATCGGCATCACAATTATTTTTATTCCTCTTCCCGCCTCTTTTTCTCTAAATACGAGACGAGTGTTTCTTGGATATGTTCACGAATGATTCTCTTCCCGAATTCGACGTCATATCCGCCATCATCAGAGGTGGACGGCAGGCCGACATCCGAACCAAAAGGCGTATCTGAGCGCATTGCATAAACTGGCGATCCGACGGTCACATATTCGTATGTTTCCATCGTAATGTTTATATCAAAATTCGGATCATCTGGCAGATAGGCGCTCAGGCCGCTTTCATCAGCATTGATCACCATGGATTCTGCCGCGAGCTCGTACGCTTTAGCGAGTTCTGGATCGCGCTCCAGCTTTTCCCATGCATACTTATCTCCACCAACGAAAAATTCATCATAAACCATCTCATCTTTGCGTGGAAAAGAAACCAAATCAGCTGCAGTTAATCCAAACTCTGAAAAACTTTGAGTTCCTTGACCGGCCGTGTCACCAGTATCCTCTATTTTGCCATCATCACCACGTTGAATTGCTTCAATAATCGCTTCGGCGACACGAAGATTTTTCCGAACTCGAGAAAGCTCACGTGGCGAGAGAACCGGGCCTTCTTTGGTTCCTTCACCCTTTGCCTGTTTTTCCGTGTCTTCTCCCTTCCAATAAATAGTTCCGACCGCGGCAATAAGCAACCCTAGAGCCACGCGGATGTCGTTGCGTTTGTAAAGCTCCTTCGATTCACGAGAACCCCCTCTTTCTGGTGATTTTGGATTAGTCATATTTTTTACTGCCGAATCGGCATGACGATGTATTGATACTTGTCAGCGCCGACCACAGGAACAACCACACACGGGTTGCTTGCGTCGATCACTTTGAGGATGACTTTGTCGCCGCCGATGGCGTTAAGGCCATCGAGGAGATAACGATAGTTTAGGGTGATTTTGTTGGCGTTGCCTTTAACTTCACCAGTAAGCACGGCTGTGTTTTCGCCACGCGATGCATCGTTGGCCGAGAGTTCCATAGTCTGCGCCGCCGGATCGATCGTGGCCGCCACGTCGAAGAGTCCCGTTTTCGAGAAGAGACTGACGGTTTTCACCGCCTGGGACAAAGCTGAGCGCTCCAAGGTAATCTCGGTCGCTGAGGTTGTTGGGATAATCTGGCGATAATCGGGATATTTGCCTTCGATAGTTCGGGAAGTGAGCTCCACCCCACCAAAACGGAACACAATCTGACTGTCGGATAACTCCACATCAAGCGAGTCTGGCGCCTCTACATCTTCTTTAGAGACGCTAATGATGCGATTAAGCTCGGCCAGCGTGCGCTGCGGCACAATCACGTCGCGGCGAGCATCGGCCGGTGCCTTGAGCTTCACAATCGCCTCAGCTAAGCGATAACTGTCGGTCGCGGCGAGCACCGCCCCACCTTTGCCGGCCGCTTCATGACCGAAGGAAATGAAGACGCCCGATAATTCCGGTCGAGACTCGTTAGTCGCGGTCGCAAAAAGCACTTGTGACAAGGCCGTCTTGAGATCATCAACAAGAATCGAGTACTTCTGACCACCAGAGACCGGGGGAACTAACGGAAACTCGGAAGCTGGAATACCTTTAATCTTCGTTTTTGATGATCCGCAACTTACAGCTAGTGCGTCGTCATACAGATCAATATCAACACGTTCATTTGGCAACAACGAAGTGTAATCAAAGAATAACTTTGATGGCACTGTGTACTCTCCTTGCTGTTCAATCTTGCCACGAACATTACAAGTGATAGCGATCTCCAGGTTCGTTGAGATCAATTTAAGTCCACTTCCGTCTGCTCTTAAAAGAACATTATTCAGAATTGGTAGGTTTACATTTTTTGTCCCTACATGGCTGGTGATGGCGAGTCCGCGATACAGATTTTCTCGAGTGCAGGAAAGTTTCACAGAGTCTTGTTATTAAATTTTTTATATTTAGATAAACAGCAGTAGTAATAAGGGCTGTGGACTGTGTGCGTAAGCCGATATTTTTGCAGAACTCAGCGTCGTTTCCTCCTGTGTGAAGGTGGATGGCGGACTGGTTTGTTGGTGACTAGACTGTGGACGAGATTTTACTGAGTTTCTAGGTGGATAATTATCCCTGGTTATTAACTGACTTGTCCCGAGGTTACGAGCTTGTGGACGGGGTGTTAACAAGCATAGATTTTTTGCTTGATTAGTTCGATGTCCCGCTTCAGTTGCTCATCTTCTCGGGCCTGACCGTTGATTTTGGTGTAGGCATGCATGGCGGTAGTGTGATCACGGCCGCCGAGTTCGTTGCCGATCGATGGATAGGAGATCTTCATTTCCTCACGCAACAGGAACATAATGATTTGTCGCGGGAAGGCGAGGCGCTTTTCACGACTTTTGCCGAGCACGTCGCCGATATCGATGTCGAAATACTCGGAAACAGTTTGGATAATGTGCTTAGGTGAGACGGTTTTTTTGTTGGTGCCAGCTTCGAAGCTGGAAAGGAGCGGTTTGACGCTTTCGAGCGTGGCCTCGATGCCTTTAAATTGATGGTAGCCGATGATTTTGTTGAGTGCGCCCTCCAGTTCGCGAACATTGGCCGAGATGGTTGAAGCGATGTAGTGCAAAATTTCACGATCCAGTTCGGCGGACTTTTCCTGGCACTTAATTTGCAGAATGGCGATACGAGTCTCTAGGTCTGGCGCGCCCACGTCAACGAGCATGCCCCATTCAAGTCGAGAGAGAAGGCGTTTTTCAAGCCCGGCGATAGCTTTAGGCGGTCGATCGGAAGAGATGACGATCTGTTTGTTGATTTGATGCAGGGCGTTAAAGGTGTGGAAGAACTCTTCTTGCGTCCCCTCTTTGCCAGTAATGAACTGGATGTCATCGATCAGGAGTAAATCGACGGTGCGGTAGCGATCTTTGAATTCTTTGGCTTTACCGCCACGCACCGCTTGGATGAAATCGTTAGTGAACTGCTCGCAGGAGACGTAAAGAATCTTGGCTTTTGGGGTGCGGCGTAGAATTTCGTTGCCGATGGAATGGAGAAGGTGGGTTTTTCCGAGCCCAACGTCGCCGTAGATGAAGACGGGGTTATAGGTGCCACCGGGTTGCGCGGCCACGGCCTGAGCTGCAGCATGAGCGAGTTCGTTTTGCTTGCCCACGACGAACGTATCGAAGGTATGCGCTGGGTTGATGGTCAAATCTGGCGGGCGGGCACCGTCGTCATCGAAATAGGTGGTAAAACCGAGGTCTTCACTAGGCTGGTCGTGACTGCTCATGGGCGCGATTTCAGGAGTTGGGGCTGAAATTGGTGCCGTCGGGCTTGGCGTCTCGGAGATTTTGAGTTCAAGAACCACTGGTTTGGCTTCGGTGATCTTGGTTTCAATGCTATAGGTTACATTTCGTAGACTTTGTTTGGTAATGTTATGAAAAGAGTCGAGAATTTCTTTGTGTT
>CAZCLT010000062.1:0-5069 GCA_964499655.1 uncultured Gammaproteobacteria bacterium
CTCCTTTATCTTGCTTAATGAACGCATCACGTTCGGCTGCTATGAGTATAAAATGTACCCCATTAATGCGTCCCATTTGTGTCCAACGGTCGTCGCTTTCAAACAGGTGTCCCATTGCCGATACCTTATCAGGTGTTGCGAAAACTACCGGTCCCTCGTTCGGATCGCGAATCGTTTTATTCCCTGGTTCAAGCACATCTATTCCAACTACAGGAGAAGCGTGGTAAAGCTTTACGGGTCTATCGCCTATTTCATGCCGTCTAGATGATTCCTGGTGCCTTGATTTCATATTGACTAATTGTAATCCATCGTCGTGGTCAACACAAAAACACCCACCAATCCGGCGGGTGTTTATTGTTTACTTCTTGGTCACCGAGATAGTGGCCGTGGTTTCGGTGACGGCGACGAGAGTCACGGTGTATGGCCCGACGGTGGCGGTTGGTCGAGTTTCGGTGCCCAGGATCACTTCACTGCTGGCAGTAAGATCTCCACCCGAGAATTGAAAGACTGGTGAGAGCTCTCCGGCCCAGATGCAGACCACGTCTTTGGCACAGCGGGAATCGTTGATTTGAGTCAAAGTCGCCCGCAGGCCATCCTGGAACTCCACGGATTGGCCAACCGTGACTTGGGTTGAGGCATCGAAATTAAAAGTTGAGATTGTAGGCGTAGTCGTCCTCGGCAAACAGCCAGCGCCGGTGAAAATCAAAACCGCTAAAAAAGCTAAGAATTTAGTTCGCATATTATTTCACTCGGAGGTAGTGCTCGCTCGATTGGCAGGGGACGATGGAGCCGTCAGACGTCAGTTCGCCGCGGACTTCGATTTTGTCGCCAGCCTTGAGCGAGTAAACGTCGGTGATATTAGCTTTGGCCTCGCAGAGTCCCAAGCCGAATGATGGGACCTGAATTTGGGCCGTGGCACCAGCTGTGGTTTTGATGGTCACGACGGCTGGGCCATCAGCCGCGATGCCGTCCAAATTAACGGCGGTGATCGTGCCGCTCTCAGTCCGATCTTCGCCGGCGGCTTCTTCGTCATCGATTCCGGTACCGACACGAGCGTCGTCGTTGGTCATCAAAGTACAACCTCCACCGGTGAGTAACAGTAAACTTGTGATCACAGCTAATCGTTTCATAAAAATAAAAGAAGAATTATACTGAAATAGTAACATGTCAATAATAAATCACCAGTTTCTTACCTGGTGATTTATTGGTTCCGGGACATGGATTCGAACCATGATTCACGGCTTCAAAGGCCGCTGTCCTGCCTTTAGACGATCCCGGAGTGATAAGAAATACAGGTCGAGAATATCAGAAAAGTCCCTTTGGGTCAATGCTGATGTGTTAAAATTGCCTAGTATGAAACTCTCAAGCCCTGCTTTTGCCAATGACGCCAAGATCCCGCAGAAGTACGGCCGTGACTTCGAGAACATCAACCCGCCGCTGGAGATCACGAACGTGCCGGTTGGGACGGTCAGTTTGGTGCTGATGATGGAAGATCCGGATGTGCCGGCTGGGGCGCCGGTCGCGGTTTGGGATCATTGGGTGGTGTTTGATATTGGTCCAGAGATCACGACGATTCCTGAAAATTGGACACCGACCGGCACTCGGGGCAAGGGGACTCGTGGCGAACTTGATTACGGCGGGCCGCGGCCGCCAGATCGGGAGCATCGCTACTTTTTCAAAGTTTACGCGCTGGATACTAAGCTTGATTTACCTGAAGGATCATCAAAGCAACAGGTCATTGAGGCGATGGGAGGACACGTGCTTGATCAGGCTGAATTGATGGGTCGGTATGCGCCTTGAACTTCGGGTTGGCCGTGGTAAACTGGCTCCATGATTAACGTGATTTTAGAAACCGGCGAGAATCGTCGTCACACAGTGGCTCGGGCGACTGAGCAAGCTGGCGGTGATTTTTTTGATCGTTGCAAATTAGCCGAGACGATTTTGATCAAGCCGAATTTGGTGCACCACGAAAATCAGCTGGCCTCCACGCACGTTGATGCTGTTCGCGGTGTGCTCGATGTGATCAGACCGAAAACGAAAGCGAAAATCATCATTGGCGATGCTGGTTACCACGGAACTAAGGCGGCGATGCGCAATTTTGGATACGAGCATTTGACCGAGGAATATCCGAACGTTGAGCTCCGTGACCTTAACGACGACGAGTGGGTCGAGGGCTACTCGATTCTCACCGATGGCTCCAAGAATCAAATTAGAATTTCCAAGACAGCAAAGTCAGCCGACGTGAAAATCTGCCTCACCGTGATGAAAATGCATCGTGACGTTGGCGTTTCTTTGTCGGTGAAAAATTGGACCGTGGGCACTTGGGTGGCGCCATCGCGCGTTAGTGCCACTGGTTTGATCTGGGCCCGCTGGCCATGGTTGCACGAACAGGGGCCAGTAGCGCACCATCGAACCATCATGGAATTGTACCGGCAGTTGCCCTGCGATTTGGCGATCGTCGATGGTATAATGGCCATGGAAGGCGACGGTCCAACGAGCGGCACGCCGGTGCCGATGGGCGTGGTCTTGGCCGGTACTGACCCGTTCGCCGTTGATGCGGTGGCTTGCACTTTGATGGGCGTGGATCCGCACGATATTGGTTACTTGCAGATGGCAAGCGACGAAAATCTGGGTGTGATTGATATGGGCAGGATTGATGTGCCGCCAGCGGCCATCGCTGAGCTGTCTCGCCATTTTGCTCGACCGACCGGTTTTGAAGATAAACTTTCCGCCTGGCGTTCCTGAGTTTATTTTCTACTTTCTACTATCTACTTTCTATTTACTTTATGTCTACCTATATCTTTCCCGGTCGCTTTCAGCCATTTCACAATGGCCATCTGTTGGTTGTTCAGGGGATGGTTAAAATGTGCGGCCAATGCACGATTGTGATTTGTCATGGTCAAAAGATGGCGGCCGATGATCTGCTCAGCCCAGCCGAAGTGCGGGAAGCGCTCAGTGCTGCTTTGCTCGATAACGACATTATGGACGCCACGATTGTGGAGGTGGCCGATACTGATCGCGACGAAGAATGGGCCGACAAGATTTTGGAAGCGGCCGAGCGGCCGGCGGATGCGGTGATTTGGACGGGCGAAGAAGATGTACTGGCCCTGTTTGCCAAACTGAATATCAAAACGAAAAAGATTTCCAAGGTGCCTGGTCTTTCAGGTCCAGACCTACGCCAACAGATCAAATCTAGCCACCCAGGCTGGAAGGCCAAGGTGCCCGAAGGCGTGGCGCAGGTGATCAATTCAAAAGCTCGCTAATCATTGACAAAACGCGCCGCGGGAGGTAGTCTCCAGCGGCGTTTTCGTTCGTTCAACTCCGACCATTCAGAGGTGTTCAGTGTCCGATTCCCAGCCCGAAACCCGCGAACCCGTGATCCGTCGCCACTTCGACCCGCAGAGCCAGCTCGCCGTGCCGCTCTCGTTCCCGCGGCCGCAGTTGCGGGTCAACATCAACGGCATGATCCTGCACGGCTACCGGACCGACGTTCCGGTCTACCAGTTGCCCAAGGGCCTGCTGGTGCTGGCCGACGATCTGTCCGTGGCCGAAGAGCCGCCCAATCTGGAAGATCGGGCCAAGCGCGGGACGATGATCACCCAGATGGCGGACAGCCTCAGCTACCGGGTGAACCGCGACGTCTACCACGCCATCCGTCAGGAAGGGCTGATCGGCCAGAAGACGAAGGCTGAGAGCGCCGAGCTGGAGGGTGTGCGGGTGGAGATTGGGCATCTGCTGCGTCTGGCCTGGATCCTCCAGGGCGGCCAGTCGCCGGAAGATCAGCGCTACATCACCCGAGTCGGGTCGCTCCTGGCGCGGCTCGGCCATGGAGTGAGCAAAGAGCGCGTGGCCGCCTTCGAGATGGTCTCGCGCTCGGGCTCCATCACCGACGTGCTGAAGCGTCGCAACGCCGGTCGTCTGCCGCTTTATCACGGCAGTGCCATCCGGCACCTCGGGGAGAAAATCGGTCGCTACCGCAATTCGTTCGATCTGGCGAGCGATCGTAGCAAGGTGCTGCTGCTCATGGAGGCCGATCACGTGGCCGTGCTCGAGAAGGTGGGGCGGCTGGCCGGTCAGGCCTGGCGGAGCGATCCGCAGACCGGGCCGAAGTCGACCAAGGCCAAGCGTGACAAGCTGCGCGACATCTTGCGCGAAGCGGCTGAACTGGTCGGCGAGGCGATCTACCTCCGGCCGTTCATCCACGTCGGCAGCTACGTGAGCGAAGATCTCCTGCTCGCGGCCGCGGCGCTGTCCGCGGGCGATTGGCTCGACTGTCGCCGTCGCCTTTCGGTGGTGGAGCGCTCCTGTTACCTGCTCACCGTGCTGCGGCGCGAGGTGGAGCGCGTGAACATCGCCATCAGCGAAGCGCGGCACCTGGAGCTCGAGCTCGGTCTTGCCGAGTACCGCCGTTTGTCGCGGGCCATCACCCGGGTGGTGGACAACGGCTTTGATGGGGAATACGAGACACCGGATGGTGATCAGCCGCTGGGTCATCAGTTTCGCGGGGCAGTGACCGTGGAGCGCATGTCGCTCGATCTGGACACGGCCGCTATCGCTATTGCCGACGGCGCTCTCAACGCCGCAGACAAGTATCTCAAGGCCTTCAGCCTGCGCGTCTAGCTACCTCGGCCCTTCAGTCCACCTGGACTGATCGGCCGTTTTTTGTTATAGTAGTGGCTGACTCGGACCATACGTACCCCCTATGAAGGTACGAATTCCGAGCACTTTGCTTATGGATTTTAAATTGCATTCCAATTGGCCGCCGGCCGGTGATCAACCTAAAGCGATTGATCAACTGGTGGGCGGCATCAACGAAGGTCTGAAAAATCAGACCTTACTTGGCGTTACCGGTTCGGGTAAAACTTTTACCATCGCTAACGTCATCCAAAAAACTCAGAAGCCAACTTTGGTGATCGCTCACAACAAAACTTTGGCCGCTCAGCTCTGCAGTGAGTTCCGGCAATTTTTTCCGGAGAATGCTGTCGAATATTTCGTCTCCTATTACGATTACTACCAGCCGGAAGCTTACATGCCGCGCACCGATACTTACATTGAAAAGGAGGCGATGA
>CAZCLT010000063.1:0-5007 GCA_964499655.1 uncultured Gammaproteobacteria bacterium
CAAGAATGGCCGTCGGCGTCGCTAGACCCAAAGCGCAGGGGCAAGCGATAACTAGCACGGCCACGGCCGGAATCAGCGAACTGGTCACGTCGCCAGTGAGCAGATACCACACGCCAAAAACAGCCAGCGCGATCAGAATCACGATCGGCACAAATATCCCTGAAATTCGATCCGCCAATTTTTGGATCGGTGCCTTTTTCTCTTGCGCCTCTTCGACTAGCCGGATGATCTGTGCCAGTACCGTGTCCGCGCCGATTTTAGTAATTTTCACCGTTAGCGCTCCCTGCTGATTGAGCGTCGCGCCAAAAACCGTGTCGCCAATTTTTTTGCTGACCGGCAAACTTTCGCCCGTGAGCATCGATTCGTCAACCGAACTGGCACCGTCAACGATCACACCATCGAGCGGCACCTTTTCGCCCGGCTTCACTAAAACTTGATCGCCGACTTTCAGACTCTCCACCGGCATTTCGTGCACCGTGCCATCGGGCATCAGGTGGTGTGCCGTCTTAGCGCCTAACTCGAGTAATTTGCTAATCGCCGCGCTCGCTCGACCCTTTGAACGTGCTTCCAAATACCGACCGAGCAGAATAAAAGCGGTGATGATAGCAGCAGTTTCGAAATATAGATCGCCGTCGACCGCCATTTGCCACCAACTAAAACTCAAGGCCGAGAGCGTGCCCATGGAAATCAACGTATCCATGTTGGCCCTTCCTTTAACGAGCAGTTTCGCGGTCATTCGATGGAATTCCATGCCCGGACCTAAGACGACGATCGTGCCAAGCAGGGCTTGGAGCCAAGGCAGCTCGCCGAGCATCGCCAAAACCATCGTCGGGATTGCCAGCCCGAGCGAAAGCATGGCCAACTTTTTCGACTTCTCCTCGCCGCCGTGCTGATGTTCATCGTGCTCGCCAATTGGTGTCGCCGAGTACCCGACCTCGTGCACCTTGGCATGAAGTTGGTGTTCATTGGTTGCGGCTTCGTCGTATTCAACCGTACCTCGACCCAAGGCGTAATTTACATTCGCGTTTTTCACTCCCGGCGCTTTCTGCAATGTTGATTCAATCGTCACGGCACAAGAGGCACAGTGCATGCCCTGGATTCCAAAGGATGTTTTCTTCATATTTAGCTTTTAGGTAAAACTTGTAATGTGCCACGCACCATCCCCATCGAGCAGGAGAATTGATAGTTGCCAGCCGCTGGAGCTGTGAAGATGACCTCATTAAAGCCCGGGACAAGTACCTTTTGAATCTTCAGCTTCGGTACCACCAGCGTTTGCGCGCAACCCATATTTTTGGTGCCAAAAATTTCCCAACGCACAGGAGTATTTTCCATCACCGTAATCACGTCTGGCGAATAAGTGCCGGCATCAGTGATTTCCATCTGGACGATTTGGATGCCGTCGATAGCCTCCCCCGGCCCCTCCATGACTGGAGGGGTGTTCACGAATCCTGACCAGCCCAACAAGGTCGCGCCATTTTGAACGTTGGAAATACCCAGCACCATCACAAACGCTCCAGCCACTTGCGAGAAGCGTTTGAGCGCTGCGCCTTTAGCCAGCGAGGCAAATGTGCCGATCGAAAGTAGCGCCGGCATGGTACCGAGTGCGAACACCGACATAATCAGCGCCGCTTGAATGGGGTCGGCGGTGGAGAGCGCGTACAGCTGCATCGATTGAGTGAAACCGCACGGCAGAAAAAAGGTCAGCGCGCCTAAAATCAATGGAATATGCCAAGCTCGATCATCGGCCAGACCAATAATTCGGTGCGCTAGCCATTTGGGCGGATGAATAAAACTCCAAGATCTCGGCGCGACTTCGAGTAAATTCAAACCCATCACGATCATCAGCACGGCGACCAGCACCACAAACAGACCGTTAAGTGCCGGAGAAAGTGTGACCATCTGACCAAGATAACCAACCAAGGCACCAAAAGCAGCAAAGCCAATCAATCGACCCAGGTTGAACAGTAAATGCGGACGTAGGCGTTGGGTGGTTGTGAGACTGACGTTATTTTTCGCCGCCGTCGCCGCCACTGCCACCACCAAACCACTGACCATCGCCGTGCACGAAGAAGCTGAAGCTACTAACCCAATCACCAGCACGGCCAATAGCGAAGCTGAGCCCTCGATGCTTGGCGAGAAAGTTAACAGTCCAAGTCGCGACAACAGCAGGTATAGTCCAAAGACAACGATGGCCACGGCCCCCAACCGCTTCCAAGAAAATTCCGTCGGTTTAACTTCACAGATTTCTGCAGACATAATCAAGTAAATCAATCATAAAACACGAAACCTAAATCTACAATCAGACGGCTTCGTGTTTATTCTCGTTTACTGGTCGTTAAAATAATCTTCGGATCCCGGTGCGGTCGACTAAAAACAGGCTGAAAAACAAATGTAGTAGGCCGGTGGCTGAACCAGAAAGCCAGCCAAACCGTCACCAGGATAACCAAACCAACACCGATGGCTGGGGCAGTTTCGCCCGCCACCGACTCGGACCAGCAGTGCAGAGCACAGTCCTCGGTCATTGGCGCGCAATCCGATCCGTGGCAGGGCATGGAACTGGTCCAATCAAATTTACCCAAGCCAAAAATGAAGATTAAACAGAAAATGGCAACGATAGCGGACAACCATTTCATAACAATTCCATTTTACACCCAATGATGGATCGGTCAAAGCCCGCGTGATACAATCATGCTATATGGAGGACTTTATTTCTTTTTACGGCCTAACGACTACCATCCTGGGTTTAGTCTGGGCAGTGATCTTTTCGCTCAACGAAAATCTGCGTCGCGAACAGCTGGTGCTCGGCCTGCTAGCCGTCTGTCTCCTGCCCTTCTTCTTTATCGCTCAATCGATTGATGCCACCACCCTCGGATTAGACTTTGGTCAGCTAACGGTCATTGATCTAAGTTTTGCGTTTTTCTTGGCTGGCATTGCCGGAACCATTTTTCACGCCACCTTTGGACGTAATTATCACCACCTACCGACTCACGAAAAATATCCGTTTCAAAAAAACAAAAATGCCAACATCACCCAAATCTGGATTGCCCGCTTCTTTCTCATGCTTCTGCTCTTCTTTTGGGCCATTGTCTTCCTAACGGTTGGTGTTGAAGTTACCACCCCTTACGCTATCGTGGTTTGCGCCGTCGTCTTTGTGCTCTATTTCCTCTCACACCGCCACGATTTACTGGTTGATTCCATCTGGAGTGGCTTTCTAACGACCTTTGTCGTGTTGATTGCCGGGGTGATTGCCACCACGGCCACCGAAGTCGAGTTCACCCTTTCGCCGATCCGCGGCTACGATACAGTGCTGGGCGTGCCCGTCGATCTATTGCTCTGGGCCGTCGCCTGCGGGATCGCGCTCGGACCGATTTACGAATTTATCCGCAACATTAAGATCAAATAGTGTGGAAACGCTTGCTTGGGGCCAACCCGAAGGACAGTTAGCCGTCGATGTTTTAGAAACACGCGAGGCGATCATCATCCGTTCAGCTATTGCCGGCGTGGCTCCGGAAGATTTAGATGTGAATGTGACTAGCGACGTGGTGACCATCCGTGGCGCTCGCCAGGCCGGTCAATCATACGCCGATGCCACGGCTCATTTTGAAGAATGTTTTTGGGGCGCCTTTTCCCGATCGATCGTCCTACCGAGCCACATCAAACCCGACGAAGCGGTGGCCGTGATCAAGAACGGAATTTTGACGTTGACTCTACCGAAAGCTCGTGGTGAAATGAAACTCAAAATCACTGAAGAAACATAATGTGTTCACCTTCCATCACCGCGCGCTCGACCACATCAAACCCTGGTTCGAAAAACGTCGCCAATTAATCATTACCACTGCCGGAATCACGACGATTTTAGTCATGGTTTTTGTGGCCGGTAATTTTGCCTATGCTCAAGTTTACGAAAATAAGATTTATCCCGGTGTCGCCGTGGGTGGAATTGAATTGGGTGGTTACAATCAGGCCGAAGCCACCGAAGTTCTTCAAGCTGCCTATAATCAAATGCTGGATGCTGGCTTATGGCTCAACCTAGAAGGTGAAAGCGCCCGGGTTGATCTACGCGTTAGCGGCGCTGACGACCCAGATTTGATCGCTAATTTGATCGATTTTGATGCTGATCGTGCCGTCGAGATCGCTTTGATCCAAGGTCGGACCGACGGTTATTTCGGCAATGCCCTCTCTTCGCTTTCCTTACCGATCACCGGCAAAAATATTCTGCCAGAGTTAACATTGGCTGAAGATAAAATTCTCGAAAGCATCCGCGCAAAATTTACCGTCAATGAAAAACCAGGGGTCGCGACTGATTACCAGATCACTTTGAAAAAAGTTGAGGGCCTCTATCAAATTGAAGATGAAATTTCGATCGAAATCGAAGTCACGCCAGGTACGGCCGGACGCGAGTTAGATACTTCGGAAGTCACGGCGGCCATTGCCAGCGACGCGCTCGATTTTAAAATCGAGCCACAAACCGTCAGCCTGCACGATCGCCCAGTGGATGTAAGCACGGACGAAGCGGAAAGTTTGGTCGAAGAAGTAAAATCAATCATTAGCCAGGCTCCCTACACCCTCACCTACACCGGAGAAGATAAAATCAGTCATGACTGGAAAATTACCGGAGCTGATTTGGCTGATTGGCTGGAGCCGCAAAAAAATGATTCAGAAATCGTCGAACTCGGTTTGAACGCCGAAGGGTTAGCCACTTTTTTTCAGACCATCCACGATGAAATCGACATCGAACCGATCGATGCCAAGTTCGTGATCGAAGGTAACACGGTGCAAGAATTCCAAGGTAGCCGCGACGGCGTGACGCTTGACGATGAAGAGACATCCGCCGACTTGAAGCGTGAACTGGGCCACGAAAACGTCTCCATGCCCGTGGTGGTCAAACTGGTTGAGCCAAGCTTGCAGAACGGCTCGGAGAACCACTTTGGTATTACCGAAAATCTCGGCGTTGGCGTTTCTGATTTCGGTGGTTCGCCTTCCAACAGCATCAAAAACAACACCCAC
>CAZCLT010000064.1:0-4309 GCA_964499655.1 uncultured Gammaproteobacteria bacterium
ACCGGCTCGGTGAACAACTTTGGTATTACCGAAATTCTCGGCGTTGGCGTTTCCGATTTCGGTGGTTCTCCTTCCAACCGCATCAAAAACATCACCCACGGCGCGAACAAACTCAATGGCCTGCTGATCGCACCTGGTGAAACCGTTTCGCTGATCGAACGTCTCGGACCGTTCACCGTGGAAGACGGCTATTTGCCAGAATTGGTGATTAAAGGCGATGAAATCAAGCCCGAAGTCGGTGGCGGCCTGTGCCAAATCGGTACCACTACTTTCCGCGCTGTGATGAATTCCGGACTTGAAGTCGTGGAACGTCGTAACCATTCGCTAGTGGTTTCCTACTACAACGACCCGAGCAACAATAAGCCCGGTACGGATGCGACGATTTACGACCCAGCACCAGATTTCAAATTCCAAAACAACACTGCCAACTATATTCTCTTAACCACTGAAGTTGATCTCACCAATAAAGAATTGCACTTCACCTTCTGGGGCACCAGTGATGGCCGCGAAGGCTGGTACGATGCGCCAACCTTGCTCGGTTGGACCGGTTCCGGTGAAGCGGTGCGCAAAGAAACTACCTCCCTAGCTCCGGGCGTGGAAAAATGTCAGGCCGCTCACCCTGGCGCTTCCACCACCTTCGACTATCACGTGAAGTACGCTGACGGCACGCAGGTTGATCGCACTTTCGCCTCGGTCTACCGTTCGCTCCCCAAGATTTGCTTGGTCGGGGTGGAAGCCCTGACCGAACCCGCCGCCGAAACTCCGGCCACCGACTCTTCGACAAGCTCAGAACCTGCAGCCGAAACACCAATCAGCGAAACAGATGCCGCCGCTCCAACTGAAACCACCACACCATAAATAAAATACCAGTGCTCGGCACTGGTATTTTAATTTCACTAATTTACTTGATTGATCAGCTCCCCGTTGGCAGCTCGGACGATTGCGTCCGTCCATTGCTCGGCGCTTCTGGCCACCGACTCTTCCGTCAGCCAGCCGAGTGGTGGACTAGCAAAAACATTGCCCACACATTTATCAAATGTAGAATGGTCTTCATCAAAGGCGTATCCGAATAATATTTCGTTCTTAACCATGTCGAGAAGCAGGGTGTGATTCGGTGCGAAGCCTGTACGAATAAAGATAGTTGTCGACTTCATCGATTTCAGCAAGTCGTCGGTGAGCAACGAGGCGGTCTCTGAGTTCCGAGCCAAGCAAAGAACGACAACATCCGATGTTGTCATAAGATCATCGAGCTCAGTCTTCGTAAATCGATCATCCCGCGAATCCTTTGACCAGTATTGAACATTCATGCCAAGTCCTTGAAGATTTTCGGCAACAGCCGTGCCGATTCGTCCGAGGCCGATGACGCCGGCGGTCTTTCCACGGAGCTCAAATCCGCGATGTTGTTCGAAATCGAGCTGCCAACCGGCCTTAACGACCAATGGCATCTTGCGCGCCAACATCAGAACGGCCATCGTCGCCCACTCAGCCACGGCAATTTTGGAAAAACCTGGGTTGTTCAGAACTGGAATACCTCGTTCTTTGGCGTGATCAATATCGATCCAACTAAAGGATGTAGTCTGGAGAACAACAGCTTTCAGATTAGGAACTCGGTCGAGATCTTCGTTCGGAACGGTCCAATCACAAGTGTCTGGGTCAATAGCAAGAATACGCTCTTCATCTCCATCGAACAGCCCGGGAATTTCACCCACTGGCTGCACGGAGTCAACTAAAATAAGTTCACCGACGCGTCCAAGACGAGCCAACTGCTCAGCAGAAAACATTTTCTTTGGCTCAGTTCTGACAACGAAAATCTTCATACTTGCCATAACATAACAAAAACCAGCCGCTCTGTCATCTAGACAATTGGCAGTCTAACGTATAAACTGCTAACCACTATGGAAAACGAACTCGAATCCCAATATTTGATTCCCACCGTCATCGAAAAGACCAATTATGGTGAGCGGGCCTACGACATCTATTCCCGTCTCCTGAAGGATCGCATCATTTTTCTCGGCACAGCGATCAACGATCAGGTGGCTAATGCCGTCATCGCTCAGCTGTTGTTTTTGGAGAGCCAAGATAAAGACAAAGAAATCAAACTCTACATCAACTCACCAGGCGGATCGGTCACGGCAGGTCTCGCCATCTACGATACGATGCAGCACATCAAACCGGACGTTTCGACGATCTGCGTGGGCATGGCCGCCTCGATGGGCGCGGTGTTGCTGACGGCTGGCGCTCCGGGCAAGCGTTTCGTTCTGCCGAATTCGGAAGTGATGATCCATCAGGTGCTGGGTGGGGTGCAGGGTCAGGCCACGGACATCGCCATTCACGCCGAGCGGATTATGGCCATGAAGCAATCGCTCAACTCGATTATCGCCAAACACACCGGTCAAACGCTAGAAAAGGTGACGGAAGATACCGAGCGCGACAAGTTCATGACGGCTAAGGAAGCGATGAAGTATGGTTTGGTGGACAAAGTAATCACCAGAAACCCCATGTAGTAACGAAAAGTCGAGCTGGCTGTAAAGTAAGGGTTGACAGAAAACCCTTATTTTTATTGGGTTTTCTCTTGACAAGAGCTGGTTTAGATGGTAGATTTGCACGTCACAGTGACATTCGTTCCTCATTCAAGACTGCAGCCACGACAAGCATGGGGCTGTATGATTTGTACGTTCCGGCTCCGGCTGGACCGCTACCGATTATGCATCTTCTTGGCTGCAGTCTCGAGTGGGGAATTTTTTGTTTGTTAAAAAAAGACCCCGCGGCCCTTGGGAGGACGTTGGGGGAAGAGGGTGAGAACAGCGTGCGGCTGACCCGAAGGAAAGTCGCGAGAAGAAGAGTTGGAGCGACAGAAGTTGGCCCGATCTAGACAGTTGCCGCGCAGCGCGGTCCGCTAGAGCGTCCCGCCGTCGGTGGAGAACAGGGCGGAATCGCCCATAGTCACCTCAGGTTCTGACGGAAGTTATTCCGGTCACCAACCGGGTCGTCAGTGAGAAAGAAGATACCACTGCCCGTCTTTCTCGTCCAAAATTGATTTCTCCACCCTGAACCCAGCTGCGGTTTTGTGGCCACCGCCGCCGTATTTTTGAGCCACAGCCGCTACATCGCGGGTGACAGATCGCAAACTCCCCTTCACCGCGCCGTCGTTAGTTTCGCGCAGAACGAGCACCGTTTCGGCGCCATCAACCATCGCGTTCAAAAAATTCGAAAGTCCTTCCACGTCGTCATCCACGGCGCCAGTTTCGGCCAAGTCTTTTCGTGTAATAGCCGTCGCGACCGCTTCGAAAGTCGTATCTTGATACAGCCGACCCAAAGCCAAACCCCACAATTTCATGGCCGCATCTGTTTTGCTCATCATCGTGTGGCGAACAATTTCCTGTAACTTGGCGCCCAGCTTGGTCAGCTCATGCGCCGCTTCCAAACAAGCTGCCGTTGTATTGGTGGTCGAAAATGCATTGGTATCCGTGCAGATACCGGTCAAAATACACTGTGCCGCCGCTCGGTTAACTTCAAAACCCTGTGACTTCACAAACCGCCAAACCACATCGGCTGTGGCCGCTGCCTGCGGTTCAATCAGGTTGATCTGGCCATAGCGTGGGTTGGTCACGTGATGATCAAAAACGACCAAAGGCACGCGCCGTTTCATCGTTGGTAAAAAATTATTAATATACGCGCCATCAGAACAATCAAAGATGAGGGCCAAATTAATCGTCGTATCTTCGAACACTGCTTGATCTCGACGAATAACTTCTACTCCAGGTAAAAAAGCTAAAGCTGGCGGTAAAGGCTTGGGTGAAAAAACCGTCACCTGTTTGCCAGCAGCAGACAAAACATGAAACATCCCGAGGGTTGAACCAATGGTATCGCCATCGATCCGTTCATCGGTTAGCAAAAGAATGTGGCCAGCACCATCGATTAATTCTTTGATTTGTTTGTAGGTGATTTCGGACATAGTGAGTCTAAAAGACTACGACAGATCGACTTGATCGTCAATTCGCCCCCTCTACCTCCCCCATAAATGGGGGAGAATCCGAAAATTAATGAATTCATTAGTTAGCAAACTCCCCTCCATTTATGGAGGGGGTTGGGGGAGGCGTATTAACGGGACATGACTTATTTTCCAAGTAACTTGTTCTTAATAGATTGCGGCAGTGAAGCCGGAATCAAGGCAATAGCTGCGGCTAGTAAACCAATATCGCGCACCGTCACTTCATCAATGCCAGAGACGGTCAGGACGATGACCAAGTGAACGGCGGCCACAAAAGCGGCGAGCCAAGTAAAATAATCAACGATTAACAAAAAGCCG
>CAZCLT010000064.1:4319-4899 GCA_964499655.1 uncultured Gammaproteobacteria bacterium
CGGCCGAATAAAACCTCCCCAACCGATCGGGTCGCGGAAAATCAAAATACCGATCCAAAGAAAAGTGATCCCAAGCCCAACGCGCACGATGTGATAAGTCGAGTTTTTCATAATTTAAATAAATTCAACGACAACGATTAAGAACATCACAGCCACGGTGCAAGCCGACATCAAACACCAAAAGCACCACTCTTTGATCACCTTGGCTTGCAGATAAGTGAAAAAAATCGACATCCCGGCCGCGGCACCGACCATACCACGCAGCAACCACAACCAAACATTCATCGGTTCGACTTCCAACAGCAGAAAAGCAGCGATGATCCCCACCACCAGGTAAAAAATCCAACCAAGCACATCATTGCGCACGCCAAGCAATCGATTCCACTTACTCTCCAGCACCACGTGACAACCACCGCCGATCGGACAGATCGCCTTTTCACCTTGTCGGCGGGTTCGAATCAAATAAGTCACTTCGGCTAAACCGATCGCCGCCATGGTGAAGAGTAGTGTGATTGCGGTCATAGTTACTTCACGATCAACGTCCCTTTCATCCCATTAGCCGCGTGCGAACCAATGTTGC
>CAZCLT010000065.1:0-4863 GCA_964499655.1 uncultured Gammaproteobacteria bacterium
TTGCTCGCTGCCGGTGTGTTTGATTAGTTGCGGCCAGAGCGGTTAGCCGGCTTGCAAGCGCGTCGTGAATTTCTGAAAACTGGTCGCCCGCCGATCTTCACTTATCCTCGAGCTAGTAATTTTCAGCCGGAACCATATTTACGCGCGCTCCATCAGGCTAAAGAATTAATCAGCTCTTCGGGCGCTGATCCGATACTGCAAAATCTTTATCTTAAAAAGTGCGACGAAAATAAAATCCGGGCCGAACTGGTGACCGCGATGGCAGAGCGCGATGATCAAACCGTCACCCGATTGTCGCGCGAACTCTTTGGCAGCAGCTTTGATGATCGCTCGACGCTCGAAAAAGAATTAACCGAAGTCACCACTAAAAAACTAGGGAACGAACCAAATAAACGTCCGGTCGATGCTGATCGTTTTGAGTTGATGGTCAGACGCACGCTCGATCATTACGACATGACGGACTGGAAAATTACTCGGCGCAAAACCAGTTCGATGCGCATCACTCATGGCGAAAGTGGTCGCCGACCGAACATCGTTCTACCGAAATCTCGCTTGATGTCGGCCGGTAAAGCCGTGCGCTTAATCACCCACGAAATCGAAGTGCACGCGCTGCGAATGCAGAATGCTCTGAACGGGCCGTTGCATTTACTACGACGTGGACTGGCCGGCTATGTCACCACCGAAGAAGGGTTGGCGCTGTACTGTCAGCAGCACCTGTCTGGCCACGCTTGGAAACGTTCGCCTGGTTTTTGGGATGCTTATGCCTGCGCTCTGGCTCGAGAAACGGATTTCATTGAAACTTATCGAACTTTATCCGAGCATCGTGGACCGCGTGAAGCTTGGCGATTGTGTTTGCGAGTTTACCGAGGCATTCATGACACATCAAAACCGGGCGTTGGCTTTTTCCGCGATCACATCTACCGCACCGGCTACGGCCAAATAAAAAAAGCGATCGCCGATGACGATCAACTTTTTTCTAAATTATTTTCCGGTCACTTTGGCTTGGCTGACCTCGAGGAGCTGGAAGCGCTGGCGATTCCTCCAGGTAGACAACCAGATTTTGTGGCTGACCGAATCGTCAAAGAAATTATTGGATAGCCAAGACACCGTCGCGGACTGACAGATTAGCTTGATAGATCTCGAGCGTTGATCGACCAATATCGTCCCAGTGATATTCGGTTTCGACAAATTCACGAGCGGCGTGACCAATCGAAGCGGCCAGCATCGGATCAGCAGCGAGTTCGATCATTTTGGCGGCCAACTGCTTCACATTGCCAGCTTTGAACGAGATGCCATGCTCTTTGACGACTTCCAAATTTTCCGGAATGTTGGCGGCGATGACCGCTTTGCCGTAGCTCATCGCTTCGAGCACGGCGATCGGCAGGCCTTCGGAAATCGAAGGGTGGACAACGAATCGTGCGCCAGAGAATAACGTCGAAAGCGTTTCGCCGCGCTGAAAATCAGTAAAGACAATCGAAGCATCACCGGTTGCTTGGCGCTTCAGCTCGATCACGTAATCATCAGTAAAGGCTGAACCACCAACAATCGCCAGTTTCAAATCCTTGAACAGTTGTGGCTGTGAAGTTCGCGCCAGCTGCCAGGCTTCGATCAGAGTGTGGGCGCCCTTGTGTTTCACCAGGCGAGCGACCATGGCCACGTACTGATGCGAGCGCAAGCCAAACGATTCGAGCACGCGACTATCGGTGGTGACCCGGCGCGGCGTAATGCCGTTGGGAATGTAATTGGCGCGCACGCCGTAAGTTTTGTAAATGTATTTGGACAGCGTTTTGCTGACAGTGATGGTTGAATCAGCGAACTTTAAACAAGCGCGCTCGCCAACTTTCAAGAAAAATTTTGCCAACCAATTCCATTTGGCGTGTTCACGATCCAAACAGTGGAAGGTGGTGATGACCACAGCCGACGGACTCAAAATCTTCGGCAGCCAGGCGAGCAACGATGGACCAACGCCATGAAAATGAATCACGTCAGGGCGCGCAACAAAACAAGCGTGCAGGGTAGCCAAAAAAGTGTGACTGATCGCATCAAGATGCTTAGTCCGAATCGACGGTAAAATTTTGACTTGCACGCCATTGAAGCGATCGGTGCGACGATCGCAATACCAGGCTCGACCATAAGCCAGCACATAGTGCCCGGCGCGAGCCAAGCGCGTCGAAAGTTCGGCCACGTGCGTTTCCACACCGCCGAACTGACTCGGGATTCCCTTCTGGCCAATCATGGCGATTTTCATAAGGAGCGAACTTAGCAATAAAACCCCAATTTGTCAACACAAAATCCATAGCTAAGCTATGGAAGATTTGGCTAATATAAGGCGTAAAAGCTACTTATCAACAGCCTGAACTTGATGATAAATTTTCAAAACTCGTTGCAAATATCGATCTTGGTCGCCGATGTCCTGCGCACGGTGATAAGCGGCTTGGCCACGCTCCAGGGCGAAGGTGGGATTGGCGAGATACGGCTTCAAAGCCCGAACCAAATCATGAACATCGCCCGCATGAAAAACACTACCGCTCACCCCTTCCTGCGGAATTTCCTGCAGGCCGCCGCGGTCGCTCACTACGACCGGCGTCGAATTACTCATCGCTTCCAACGCCACCAAACCAAACGTCTCATGCCAAACGGATGGCGCCACTAGAACCCGGGCTCGGCGCATTTCGCCCCAGAGCGCTTCACCGGTCATCCAACCGCAAAATTCCACGTTGTTCATTCCTAAAGCCAACGTCCGCAATCGTGCTTCGTCCGGACCAGTGCCAGCAATCTTCAATTTGGTCGTCGGAAATTCTCGCATTGCCTCGATCAGCGTCTCCACGCCTTTGTAGCGCTCTAATCGGCCGGCAAATAACACGAAACCCTGATCGTCAGCTTTGGTTTGCGCGGGTGCGTCGCTGAAAATCGGAAACACGGAAATCTTCTTTTTATCGAAACCGTTAGCCACGAATAGATCACGCACAAATTCCGACGGCGCGATGTAATGAGCGATGTAGCGATCGTAAGCGCGCGTTCTTGAATGCCAGGCCCGAATTAAATCGAGCGCCAAAGTCGCCAAGTAAGAACCTTTGATGAAACGGCTGCTGGCCGTGGACCACACATTTAAATTCTCCCAATCCATCGGTTCGTCGCCAGCCCAGAGCGCGTAGTTAGCGCTCAGTAAGGCGTAATCATGCAGCGACATCACGACCGGAACATTATTTCGGTCGCAAGCTCGCAACACACTTGGTGAAAGGTGGGTGTAGAGATTGTGCGCGTGAACAACGTCGGGTTTGAATTTGACGATCAGCTGGTTCATCCTGTCTTCAGCCTCAGGCGACCACCAAGCGCGACGAACCATTTTGATCGCCGAGATCAAACCACCAACTCCCCTTTCAGTTGAAAGTTCAGAAACAAAATATCTGCTCCAGGGTGATTTTAAGTTCTTCGGATACTGCATGGCAAACGGTGCCACCGAATGCCCGGCAGCCGTTAACATCCGAGACAACCCAAGCACCACCCGTTCAGCCCCGGCGCGTTGGTAATAGTATTTGTGCGCTTGAATAATCTTCATGCCTCTTCTCGTAATTTCTCTTGCTCAGCGCGGACGTAAACCAAACCAGCAATCACCCACAGATAGGCCGCTAAGGTTCTAACTTCCAAAAAAGTGGCGAGAAAGGCATTTAAAGCCACGGCGACAAACGCGGCCGCGGCACCCAAGGCGATAATTCGGGTGACGGCCTTTTTTGATTGCTGCCAAACGCGCCAACAATTAGCAAAAATTCCGAGGTACATCCACAAATATAAGCCCAGTCCAACTGTGCCTAGTTCGCCCCACAAGCTTAACCAATTATTATCGATGTAGCCCTCACTGCCGTAAACGCCAAATGGCAAACCGAGCGAATCGTAAACGCCGGTGTTGCCGAGTGCCGCCACCGCGCCGCCGCCAAAGGTAGCCGGGCCAAAGCCGAAAATCGGTGAAGCGGGCACCACGGTCAACACCGTCTGCACAATCCAAAATAAACGGCCAAGCCCATAATATTCACCTTGCCAACGCGCATAGGAAAAGGCTTCAAAAAAACGTTCAACCACCGTTTGATCAGCGCCCTCGACCAACCGGCTAACAATCAAGCCGGAAAACACTAGATAACCGATAATGGTTAAAATGGTTAATCCGGTACCGATCATCACCCGCCGATCTCGTTTAGCGATAATCGTGATAAATAAAAAGCCCAACAAAAAACCAAACCAAGATGATCGCGAGAAGGTTAGAGCCAGTGCCGGAATGGAAACCAGGAATAACCCAGCCACCACCGGGTGATATTTCTTCAGTTTGGGTTCATACAGCAGAACCACCATGATCAGCATCATGAGCGCCAACCAAGTACCCAATTGATCGTAACGGCCCATGGTGGCGAAAATGCGCGAACCCGGATCCCAAAATTGCACGGTACCACTGGTTAATTGAATTTCGCCGGCAAAGCGCGCTTCCGACGGAATCAAAAAGTTATCGAGCGGTTCGCCAATCGCTGCTTGCGACAAACCAATGGTGATTTGAATCGCGACGATGACCGCCAAACCAACCGCCACAATTTTTATCCATTTGAGTGGTGGGCGCAGATAAACCGTGACGAAGAACAACAACATGAAACGAATAATCTGGCGGATACCAAGAATCGCCGTCCACGCTGGCACCAAATTAACCACCGCCGAAGCCAGCGCGAAAATCACCAGCAACAGAAACGGCAAATCGGCGTTCGTGCCCCGCCAAGCAATCTTACCAGTGATGATTTTCCAGAAGACCGAAACGACCAACAGATAAACTAAACCTTCGGAAAAATAGCGAGCGTAAAGATATAAATCGTCGGGAATCCATTT
>CAZCLT010000066.1:0-4328 GCA_964499655.1 uncultured Gammaproteobacteria bacterium
TGGCTTTAAGGAAATTTTTGAAGGGAAGCATGATGATAAGCCAGAACAGGCTTTCTACATGAAGGGTGGCATTGATGAAGTCACCGGTTAATTATGTCGAAACTCACGATCAAAATCGTGACCCCGGAACGCGTTGTCTTTGAAGGCAGCGCCGATTCGCTGTCGGCGATGACGGAAAACGGGGAAGTGACCATTTTGCCAACCCACGTGCCGATGGCATCGCTACTGCGAGCTGGTGAAATGCGCCTGAAGGATGGTGGACAAGAAACCGTACTCGCGGTTTCGACCGGTGTGTTGGAAGTCCACTCGGGCTCAAATATTGTGATTCTCGCTGATACAGCCGAGCGATCAGAAGAACTTGAGCTTTCGCAAATCGAAGCTGCCAAGAAATTAGCCGAAGATCGCCTCACCGAAGCTCGCAACAAAAACGATATTGGTTACGCCGACGCCGCCGCACACCTTGAAAGAGAGCTGGCCCGTTACCGCGTAGCCATCAAACACAAATACAAAGGACCGCGTCCAACCATCGATCAATCTTGAAGAATTAGTCAGGAGATTGGAACAGGGCTGACATTTTTTGTCATTCCTGTTCCCGTCTTCTGTTTCACGAAGACGGATTCCGTCAACCTCGTTCCTTCAGTCAGGAGTACCATGGCAGCGCATGTTCTCGAAGATGATCTCCGTAAGGGCGCGCAGGCACTGCGCATCAAGTGCTCGGAGCCGGCCATCAACACGCCCAAGGCCATCGGGCGCCAACTCGACTTCATGGAGCCCTACCTGGAGGCCCACAAGGTGCGCGTCGATGCGGACGAAACCGGTCGTCCACGCTGGCTCAGCGACCCGCTGGTTCTGCCTGGGATCCTGCGTTCCTACGCGGCCAACCTTGATGACGGCTGTTACCGCCGAGTGATCGACCGTTCGCTCGGCGCTCTGATTTCGCTCCACGGACCCGAACTGGTGTTCCTGTTCGAACATCAGTACTGCGGCGAACGCTGGAGCGCGTGGTACAAAGAATTCGATAGCGAACTGCCGATCGAAGTTGAACCGCACCTGATCGCCGAAACCCTGCATCAGGCCGAACAGCTCTTTCGAGACTGGTACACCTCCACCGGCCGCAACGGAAATCTGATCGTTGTCAAGGCGGTCTGTATCGTTACCCCGACCAAGGTGGCCTGTCGCCGCCGCTTCGAACGTGTCCTCACGCTTGATGCCTACATGCAGGAATTCGCGCCTCAGATCTCATCATCGGGCGCGTCCATGTCGGCCGAACTGGCCAAGTGACCTCGTGGTCGGACTCTTCACTGAGTCCGACCCCTTTTTTACCGCTTGACGCAGAACCTAATGAGGCGTAAATTTTCCCCATCCAAAATTATGCAAATACTCAAGTTATTGCAGTATTTATTCGTCAGCCCGCGAGTAACCGAACCGGCTAGCACCTTTGAAAAGGCGGTCGATCCGTCGGTTGAAAAGCTTGGCGCTGAATTAAAATCAGTCATCAAAAATCTCTACGGTGGCCGCTCACTGCGCATCCGCGCGGTGGATGGGGGATCGACTAATGCCGAGGAAATCGAAATGACGGCACTTGGCAACGCCTATTACGACATCGAACGCTTTGGTCTGAGTTTCGTGGCTTCACCACGCCACGCCGACATGCTTTGGGTTACCGGGCCGGTCACCAGAAATCTGGAGACTGCGGTAAAAACTACTTACGAAGCAGCGCCGCAACCTTGCTTGGTGGTGGCGGTCGGTGACGGCGCTTGTACCGGCGGGATTTGGAAAGATTCTTACGCCGTGGTCGGTCCAGTCGAAGCAGTAATTCCGGTCCACATTAAAATCGCTGGCGACCCACCAACCCCAGAACAAATGATCAGCGGCATCTTGAAGGCGTTAAAACAGGCCAACAACTAATATGGATTTACAAAACATCGCCTTTTTAATTTGGCTGTCGCTGTTTGGTACCCTAACCGCCGGTTTGGTGGCGCTGTTCGGCCGTCAATTAATCGCCCATCGATTGAGCTTAGGACTACTTAGCGCCTCGACGCTAGGTGGAGCAGTCGCTAGTTTGTTTTTCATTTTATCAAACGAACAATTCTTGAATTTGGGCAGCGTTGGATTATTCTTCGGACAAGCACTTCAACTAGATTTTCTCTCGGCTATTTTCTTCCTGATCGTCAACCTGGTTAGCTGTATCGTGGCGTTATTCAGCCTGGCCTATTTGCCACTCTATAGCCAAACGTACAACGTGAATCGGACGGATTGCTTAACGGCCTTATTCATTTTCGGCATGCAGTTTGTTTTGCTCTCGACCACACCCATCAGCTTCTTGGCCGGTTGGGAAGTGATGTCGCTCGCTTCCTTCTTCCTAGTGTTCGCTGATCGGAAAAACGATTCTATTAAAGCCGCGCTCCTCTATTTGATCATGACCCATCTAGGCGCTGGCGCCATCCTTGGCAGCTTCATGATCTCGGCGCAGGGTTCGTTATTAGCCAGCTTTAGTTCAATGGGCGAACTTTCGACCGGTCTTCCACTTGGTACATTTGGCTTGGCTTTTGGCTTAGCACTGTTCGGTTTTGGCTCCAAAGCTGGTCTCTGGCCGTTCCACGTTTGGCTACCAGAAGCGCATCCACAGGCGCCAAGTAATATTTCGGCCCTCATGTCGGGCGTGATGCTCAAAATGGCACTGTACGGCTTTCTTCGCTTAGCCTTGTTCGTTTGGGCGCCGGTACCAGCCAGCTGGGCCTTAGTGATTGTAGTTCTGGGATTGATGTCAGCCATTTACGGTGTACTTTACGCCGTGGTGGAACGTGATTTGAAACGCTTGCTCGCGTACTCATCGATGGAAAACCTTGGTTTGATCTTTACCATGCTCGGCGTGGCACTGTTGGCTAGATCAATCGAAGAACCTCAACTCTTTGTGTTTGCCATCGCGGCGACTCTATTCCACGCCCTAGCTCACGCCATCTTCAAGTCCGGATTATTTATGGGTGCCGGAACAGTGATTAGCCAAATCCACGACCGCAGTTTGGAAGCGATGGGTGGGCTAGCCAAACGCATGCCAAAATTTTCCGGCAGCTTTCTAATTTTAGCGCTGTCGGCTGCCGCCTTGCCACCACTCTCCGGCTTTGTTGCTGAGTGGATCTTCTTACAAGAGGTCGTTAACACCATCAATTACGTTTCTCCATTCAACCAAGGCATTCTGATTTTAGTCCTAGCCGTCTTTGCCTTTGTCGGTGGTCTGGCCGTCTTTGCCATGGTTAAAATGTTTGCCTTGATTTTCCTGGCTGAGCCACGCAGTGAACACGCTACTCATGCTCACGAACCCGCCGCCGGTCTTGGCGTGCCGGTAATGGCCACAGCCGTCCTCTCGGCGTTGATTGGCTTACTAGCCCCAACGATCCTACAAGCCACACACTTTGGCGCGATCACGCACGGTCAAGGTCTCTCGGCCGCAATTTCACTGTCTGGCAATAGTTATCTTCCAGGTATCACGGCTGGCTTGTTGTTCGCCAGCATGGCGCTAGCCTTTTTCTTGCGACAGTTACTCTCCAACCCAAGCTTCGAGCGTGCCTACCATACCTGGGACTGCGGACAGCCCATCAACGCGCAAATGGAATACACCGCGACCGCTTTCTCGGCGCCAATTCGCTTCTTCTTCCGCTTGTTGTTGCGCACCAATAAGCAGGTCAGTGCTACGCCGGTTACCGTCACCAATCCCTGGATCGCAACCAAACAGTTCAACTTAGAAATCCGCCGAATTTGGGTTGAGCTATTCTATCAACCAATTAGTCGTGGCGCGCTCTTTCTCTCTACGCAAATTCGTCGCCTACAAAATGGCGTGATTCAATTTTATATCGCGCTGATTCTCCTGGCGCTGGTCGTAACTATCGCTTTCTCCATATGAACCCAATTCTAAGTTTGATTCAGCTGTTCGTCATTCTGGGCATCGCACCGCTCTCGATGGGTTTGGTGCGGCTTTTTAAAGCACGCCTACAAGGCCGACGCGGCGCTAATCCACTACTGCCGTATTACACTTTTGCCACTTTGCTCAAAAAACAGATGGTCATCTCCAAAAGCACCTCCTGGGTTTTCCGACTGGTGCCGTTCGTGGTCTTGGGCTCAACACTGTTCCTAGCTCTTGTCTTGCCACTACTCTCACAAAACGGATCTGGAAACTTGTTCGTAATTTCTGGCGTGCTCATGATCGGCGCCGTCTTTTTGGTACTGGGTGGCTTGGACTCGGCCAGTGCCTTTGGCGGCATGGGTGCCGAGCGCGAAATGACCCTCGCCGCTTTGGTGGAGCCAGCGATGATCATGACCTTCGCCAGCTT
>CAZCLT010000066.1:4338-4856 GCA_964499655.1 uncultured Gammaproteobacteria bacterium
TCGCTACCCAGTTGATAACGCAGCCACCCACTTATAACTGACCTTGGTGCACGAAGCGATTATCCTGGAATACTCCGGTCCGTACCTGGCCATGTTGGAATTTGCCAGCGCCATTAAAATCACCATCTTCGCTTTACTGCTTGGAAATTTTATAGCGCCGACTTTTCTGGCGGTGGGCGAGTTGAGCGCAGTGGCGATGATCAGTTCGATCGCCCTAGCCTTGGTCAAAATTGTTCTCGCCATGGCCGCACTCGCCGTCTTGGAATCCGTGATTGCAAAAATGCGCTTTTATCGCATGCAGGAATACTTAACCGGTGCCTTTTTCCTGGGATTATCTGGGATGATCATGGCGCTCGTGGCTAAAATCGTATGATCTCATTAACCCTCTGGACCAATCTATTCACCGCCGGCCTGTTGCTGTTTTCTTTGGTCTTGATCAGCAAGCCGCGTCTACCAGCACTGATTCGCCACTTCACCTTGGCTTCACTTTGTTTGGCGGGCTTATCAGTGACCAGTTC
>CAZCLT010000067.1:0-4826 GCA_964499655.1 uncultured Gammaproteobacteria bacterium
CAGCCGAGACCAGCCCGTATTTTACGATTCCTTCTGGATCGATAATGAAAAGTCCACGTTCGGCGAGACCGTCGATTTCGTTGTAGACGTCGTAAGCCTTGGCCACAGCGTGGGTGGTGTCAGCCAACACCGGGTAATCAACTTCCGGTAGATCTTTTTCAAACCAAGCCTTGTGCGACCACTCCGAATCAGTCGAAGCCGCCAAAACCGAACACTGCGCCGCTTTGAAATCCGGACACATCTTAGCAAAGCTGCGAATTTCTGTTGGGCAGATGAAGGTGAAGTCTCGAGGGTAAAAGAAGAACACCAGCCACTGACCTGTAAAATCGGCCAGGCTGACCTTGTGGAATTCTCCCTTATGGTACGAAGTGACGTTTTCGAAGTTTGGGGCGGCTTGTCCAACGTGAATCATAATTATTTTTGAGTTTTCTCGAATAAAGCGTTAGCTGCGTTCCAATCGAAGTTTTTCCAAAAGGCTTCGATGTAAGCTTTACGATCAGCTCCGTAATCGATGAAGTAAGCGTGTTCGTACACGTCGAGGACGATCAACGGCAGGCAACCCCACACGCCACCCTGGTTATGCGTGTCGCAGCCGTAGATTTTCAGCCGTTCCAATTGGGTGTCCCAGGCCAACACCACCCAACCACGCACCGCCATGCCGGAAGCCGAGAAGTACTTCACGAAGTTTTCAACGGTACCCCATTTTTCAGCGATCGCTTGAGTCAAAGCGTTATCGGGGATCGAACCATCGCCGGCCAAGCCAGCAAAGTAATATTCGTGCAGATACACGCCGTTAGCGGCAAAAGATTCTTCGACTCGTAATGCGCGGAGCTCAGAATAGGTTTGATTGGCGCCATCGAGCGGCTTTTTGCCCTGGGCAAACTCACCCAAACCCTCGGCAATCTCTTTCATCTTATTCACGTAGCCAACGTAGAGCTTGTCGTGATGAATGGCCATCGTCTTTTCCGAAATTCCTTTCAAGGCCTGGTTGAAGGGCAGGGGTTGTTCCACGTACTCCTTGGATGAAGGCATATTTTACTAGTTATGGTTATTCGAGTAGTATATTACCACATTCAAATCATATGAAAGAATCAAGAAAAGTCGTCGTTTATTCGCTCGTCGCCATTGCCGTTTTCGCTTTGCTGTACGGCTGGCGGACCTATCAGCTGGGTAAGGTCGGTCAAGAGATTTCGGCCGAAGGGCTGGTGATTATTGATTCGGGTTTGACGGCCGAAGAAATTCCATCCATCGATGCGCCGAAGTTCGTGAGCGTAGCACAGGCCGATGAATTCCTTGGCGATGATTTGCCAGGCATTGATTTTGAAGTTAATGGTGCGCACCGTTTTTACCCCGTGCAAATTCTCAACTGGCACCAAGTCGTGAACGATATTTTCGGCGTAGAACAGATCGCAGTCACTTTCGATCCGCTAACTTATTCCTCCGCGGTCAATAGTCGCGTCATCAACGGCGGTATTACTACCCTGAACGCCTCAGGAAAAGTCATTGATAATAATTCAGTGTTGATCGATGACCAAAATGGCGAACTTTACATCCAGTTAACTGGTCAGGGAATATCACGTACTTCGGGTTTTCCTTGGCTTCAGGAATTACCATCAACGTTCATGAGCTGGGGCGATTGGAAGGAACAAAATCCGAACGGGGAGGTACTTTCCAATGATACCGGGTCGGTCTTCGATTACACTCGCCATCCTTACGGCGCGTACGACACGGCTAAAACTATCTACTTCCCACTAACCTACAAAACGCCAGATCTTTCGCCAAAATGGATTGTTACGAGTGTTAAAGCCAACGACCAAGCCATTAGTTTCACGCAAAAAATCATGGACGGAAAAGGCGCGCTCGTGGAAACGCTCGGCGACAAGCGGGTGGTTGGTTTCCTGGACTACGAATTAGGTATCACGCGAGTTTTTGAAGCCCAGAACTACAGCTTCAAGTACGATTTCGATAAACACCAAATCTCCGAATCAGAAACCGATTCGATCTTCTCGCCGGAAGGATTAGCAATTTCTGGCTCGCTCAAAGGAACTCAGTTGATTCAAATCCCAGCCCGCGTCAGCTTCTGGTTCGCCTGGAGTTCGCAATTTCCAGAGACGAAAATTGCCGGTATCACGCCGACCGAAGAAACCATCAAATAATGAACATCGAACCGGGCACGCTCTACATTGTTGCCACGCCGATTGGCAACCTGGATGATCTCACCGCCCGAGCGCGCGAGGTTCTATCTGGCGTTGAAGTAGTTCTCTGCGAAGACACTCGGGTGACGGCTAATTTGCTCACTTCGATTGGGTCGAGCGCCAAAACGCAAACCGTTCATCAGCACACCGAAGCGTTCAAATTAGGTCCGATCGTCGCTAAACTGAACGCTGGTCAATCGATGGCTTTCGTCAGTGACGCTGGTACGCCCAACGTTTCGGATCCGGGCGGCAAGCTGGTGCAGATGGCGGTTGAGGCGGGTGTGAAAGTCGTGCCGATTCCGGGCGTGAGTGCTGTCGCTACTTTGCTTTCAGTCTGTGGTTTTCCAGCCGATCATTTTACCTTTCTCGGTTTTCCACCACACAAAAAGGGGCGCAACACTTATTTCGAAATGATCGCCGGCATCGAACACACCGTGGTGCTCTACGAATCAAAACACCGCATTGAAAAAACGCTCGCACAATTGCCGCCGGATCGCTTACTCTGCGTTGGGCGCGAGATGACCAAAATGTTCGAAGCTTTTTACCGCGGCACCCCCGCTCAAGTTCTCGAGGCCATTGCGGCCAGCAGTTCGAAAGGCGAATTCGCCATCGCCATCGCCCCATCAAATTGGAAATAATATGAAACGGTTTTACATCACCACTACCTTGCCTTACGTCAACGCCGAACCGCACATCGGTTTTGCGCTCGAAATTATCCAGGCTGATTTTTTCGCTCGAGCTCATCGTGAACGTGGTGAGGAGGTGATTTTCAATACCGGTACTGATGAACATGGACAAAAAATTTACAAAAACGCCGTCGAGGCTGGGCTGAATCCAAAGGCTTATTGCGATCAATTCGCGGCCAAATTCCACGATCTGAAAGAATTACTCAACTTGAGTTACACGCACTTCATTCGCACGACCGACGATCACCATGTGAAGGCGGCGCCGGAATTCTGGACGCGTTGTGAAGCCAATGGCGATATTTACAAAGCTCGTTACCAGGCCAAGTATTGCGTTGGTTGCGAACTGGAGAAGACTGACTCTGATTTGGTAGATGGGCGATGTCCGATTCATCCGAAACTCGAAATTGAACTGCGTGACGAAGAAAACTACTTTTTCCGCTGGTCAAATTATCAGGACAAGCTGACCGCTCATTACGGCTCAAAACAATTCGTCTTGCCAAGTAATCGACAAGCCGAAATCGCTAATTTTGTGGCTGCTGGCTTGCGCGACTTCAGTATCTCGCGCTTGGCGGAAAAGATGCCTTGGGGTATTCCTGTGCCTGGCGACGAGGCACACGTGATGTACGTTTGGTTCGATGCTTTAGTGAACTACATTTCGACGCTTGGTTGGCCCGAAAAAAGCCAATTCGAGAATTTTTGGCCTGGCGTTCAAGTGGCCGGCAAAGACAATTTACGCCAACAATCAGCCATGTGGCCGGCGATGCTACTGTCCGCTGGATTGCCCTTGCCAGAACAAATTTTTATCCACGGTTTCATTACGGCCGGTGGTGAGAAGATGTCCAAGTCGCTCGGCAACGTGATCGCGCCAAAAGATTTGGTCACTGAGTTTGGCGCCGAGGCGGTTCGCTACTATTTGCTGCGCGAAATTCCTAACGACGATGACGGCGATTATTCGCCAGCGCGCATGGAAGAAAGGTTCGCTGAGCTCGCCAATCAACTAGGCAACCTGGTTAGTCGTGTAGCCGCCATGGCTGAAAAATATTTCGGCGGGGTATTACCGAGCGTTGAAATGGATTTTTCAGCTGATCAGAAAATTCTTGATGATGCCGTCGATGCCTACGACCCGAAGAAATATCTCGATGCGGTTTTCGGTGTCGTCGCTCGCGCCAACGATCTAGTCGACAAGCAAGCGCCCTTCAAACTCGTCAAAGTCGACCCCGAACGCGCCAAGCAAGTGCTCGCCGAGCTGGCCACCATGATCCGCTGGGTCGGCGCCAAACTCGCGCCCGCCCTGCCAAAGACATCGGCCGAAATCCTGCGCCGTTACAGCGGCGATGCTATAATCATTGGTGATCCATTATTCCCAAGACGTGATCAAAAATAATATGGCCTTTGGACTTGTTGACATCATCCTAATTGCCTTTGTCCTCTTGTTCGTTATTTCCGGCCTGTACTACGGCTTTATCCACACCTTTGGCAATTTGATTGGTATGCTGGCCGGTATCCTCATCGGTGGCTATGCCTTGTTATGGCTGGACGGTTGGATTCAAATTTTGTCCCAGCCGATTGGCGCCATTATCGTCTTCTTGCTGGTAATTTTGCTTGTTAGTCGCTTAGTCGGTTGGCTAGTTGATCTGGTCGATGAGATGTACAAAATCTTAACGATCATTCCGTTCCTCAGTTCGATCAACAAACTACTCGGCGCCGTGTTCGGTTTTGTGGAGGGGATGATCGCCGTCGCTTCGCTTGTTTATTTCACTACCAGTTATTTACCCGGCGCGGCTATTACAACTAAAGTTTTAACGTCACCGACTACGGCCTGGCTGGGTTGGACCATCGGTGTTGTCAAAGTGCTGTTCCCGAAAATTGTTGGTACCGAATAATATGAAGTGGAAGTTTATTGATACTCACTGCCACGTGCACTTTCAGGCGTACAAGGAAGATA
>CAZCLT010000068.1:0-4774 GCA_964499655.1 uncultured Gammaproteobacteria bacterium
AGGCGGATATTTAATTCAGGAAGTAGGCAGCGACGGCTATCTGGACCAAGAGGATCAAAGCGATGACAATTTGGAATGACGTCTTGCTCGTTTTGTGGCGAAAGGTGTACATGCCGAGCAGTGAACCGAGCGAGCCACCGAGGAACGTTACGAGGTACAGCGTCATCTCTGGCACGCGCCTGGTGTGTCGTAACGCCTTGAACTTGTCGAAACCGAATAATAAAAACGAAAAAATATTGACGGCCACGAGCGGATAAAAATACCAGGGCATAGTGACATCTTAGCATAAAAAAGGCCGCTCCGACCTTGAAGTCTAGAGCGGAAGATGGCTACGGAGCCAGCCGGAGAGCTGATCGTACAGCTGGTCACGGTTGTGCGTCTTGATTTCGATCGTTGTGCAGTCCGGACGCCCCTTGATCATGTCCGTGAACGGATCGACGTAGGTGTGCACCGTGGCCAGCACGGGCCGGTCGGCGTTGAGCGCATTGTAGACGCAGAAACGGAAATTCTCCGACCAGGTTTGCATGCGAGCGACTTCATCGATCACCAACATGGCCTTGGGTTTGCTCTTGAAGTTAATCGCCGGCACCAGCAGACGATTTACGACCCCCGGGTCCACCCCGTACTTACCAACGCGAATCACTTTGGCGTAATCCTTGTGAGCCAAAACGCCTGTACGACCATCGAAGAGTCGAGATCGAAAACCGACGCGCAAGTCATCTTCCAGGATTTCTTCGGTGAGGAACCCGTCGAGACGATCGCCGTACGGCTCGACTAGCCGCTTAATCAGCGTGGATTTTCCTACGCCCGGCTCGCCGGTGATCAGGACATTCTTCAGAAGCAATTTCCACCTCCCCGCCTAAAGGCTAGACCAAAAAAGCCCGCTCGTCAAAGCGCGCCTTCTTGTTTGAGCAGTTTGATTTTCTCGTCCGCGCCCCGATTATATTCCCCCGGCTGACCATCTGACCGGACAACTCGGTGACACGGAATGTCCGCATCGTAGTTCCCCTTCATCACCGCTCCAACCGCCCTGTAGGCTCGAGGACTCTCGGCCGCCTCGGCTACTTGCGCGTAGGTCATCGTCTGGCCCCGTGGAATTTTCGCCACGACAGAACGGACACGGTCGGCAAAGGAGGTCATAATTTCTTGAGCCATGTTCCGAAAACTTCAGAGAGTTCAGCTAGTTCGTTGGACTTACTGAGATCGTGATCGGCGCCTTTAATGAGATGAAATTCTTTTGGGTCGGTGAGATGATCAAAAAGCCGGCGAACGTGATCTGGCGGCGTCGAGCCGTCCGCGTCGCCGACGATCAGGAGAACGGGCATTGTGAGTTTAGAAACATCAGGCAAGAGATCGTATTTGATCGCATCTTCGTAAAACGAATACTTGAGGCGTTTGATGGTACCGGGCCGAGAAAACGATTTACGGACCAGCCAGCCAGTTTCTTTCCAGCTCGGTAAATCTTTGGCGTAGTGGCCGGTAGTAAAGGTGAGTTCGCCGGTCACGACGGTGGAGATCGGCGCCAACGCCTTGACCTCATCGGGATGCTGCTCGGCGTAGAGCGCTGTGCACAACCCACCCAAACTGTGGCCAGCCAACACAAACGGACCCTGATACCAGGTTTGTGTTTTGGCCCAAGCGATCACATCTTCCAGATCGTGAAGATAATTGGTCGCGGTGGCGTTTTCGTACAAGCCATCGCTCTCACCAAACGCATTAGTCGTATCAAACCGAACCGTCGTATAGCCGCTATCGACCGCTGCTTTGGCCAGGACCGTAATATGCACCTGTTCTTTGAATCCACCGAGCCCGTGCATGATAATCGCCATGCCGACCGGGTTAGCCGGTCGCTCGATTATCACCGAAATTTTCTGGCCGAGACGATTTTGAATGAAAAGTTTTACCATAATTATTTCCGTCTTGCCTCCATCCGTCTTTTCATATTCCAAGGCGTCTCAACACCAATGCGAGATTCACCAGCATCAAAAACTTCTCGCTCAAAAAATTCAATTAGATCTTCTCGTGAACGAAACTTATCACTTTCATTCCAAAGAAAAGTTTGCGCTTGCTTTTTGCCACCCAACTGCATGGCCCTCAATAACTTGGCAAATAACTGGTCTGACTTATCAGCTCCCAATAACTGCTCAAATTTATTTGCCAGCTCGATATTTTCTAACTGCTCAGTCGGATGTTCATTCTTCATATTTTCCACCTTTTTATCACTATTTAATGGGCAACTATTGACAAAAGGCCATTTTTGTGGTTTAATGGGGTCACCCAAAGCTGGTTGCAGCTAGGGAGTCCCCGGCCACACGGCCAAGTTCGTCCATTGACCCAGGAGTAAGTGCATTTGCTCCAGACTGCCCCGCTTGGGAAGGGGTTTCACCAAATTTCTGCTATACTAGTCCGCTCGCCGCCCAGGGATGCACCCCTCGGCGGCGCTCTTTTTTTTATTTACTCACTTCGTCAATTAGTCTTTTTAGAAGCACTAACGGCATCCCACTGGTACTGTCTTTCGTGCCCTCGAACCGTTCTACATATAAACTCAGCGGTTCGTCTTCACAGCGCATGGCGCCGGAACAGTGCATCACCCGACCATCAGCAATGGACGCGGAAATAATATCTTCAGGGATCGGCTTAAAATAGACTTTGGCGATATCAATACCCTCAACTCGTTTGCCGGTCTGCGTGTTGATTACGACTAGACCACTCACGGTTTCCATCGGATGTGCCGCATAACCACGAAGATATTCTCGAGCTTGATCTTCGTTTTCTGGCTTCTCAAGTATCACACCATTGCAGACCACAACCTGATCGGCGGCGATCAAAATCGCCGGCTCACTAACTTTCGGCAGAATTGCTTCTGCCTTGGCCGTTGCCAGCTTCAAAACCAGCTTCTCTGGATCACTGTCACGAATCGACTTCTCATCAAAATCCGCGGTCAAAACTTCAAACTCGTAACCGGCCGAAGTAAGCACATCGCGCCGACCTTGTGATTTGGATCCGAGGATTAATTTCATATTTTGATGTTTTAAGTTTACATCCGGTCGGCGAAAAAGTTAAATCAACGATTGACAGAAGTCCGATTACCGAGTAGGTTCCAGCCAGGAGGGTCCATGGAACTAACACAAATGCAGTGGGAAATGGCCACCGACTTCCGGTGGATGAACGAACAGATCGCTCCGACGCTACACGAAGCGATCACGCTGGCTCTGACCATTGCCTACACAGTGGACAAGCTGGAGGACTACGATGAAGGGTCTCAGCTATCTCTGCGTGGGGCTCAAGCCTGGCTTGAAGGGCGGATCACACCCGAAGAAGTGCAGCGCCTGTCGCGTGCGGCACAGCGTCACACCATGGAACTCGGGCTTCTCCCGATTCCGCCAGATCCGCAGAAGGCGGCCGTGGCCGAGTACTGCATCGCCACCATCTACCACGACAAGAAAACGATGCACGTGGTCGCCAACTTTGCCCAAGTGGCCATCATGGCCAAAACGGCCGAGGGTGGTGATTCCAGCCTGAAGGTCTGGGGCAGCGAACTGAGCGAATTCGAAGCCGCGAAGATCGTCGCCGATGTGATCCGCCGGCTCTATCCTTGGGAAGAAATTCAACGTCGTCGTAACGCGCGCCAGACCCAACCGGGCTAGCGCGCCTTTTTTATTTAATACTTTATCTCTGGCCACTGGCCCCAGTCAGTGCGCCCGGCTAGCCCGTAGAAATCACTAGAATGGCCACTGTCTGCGTCGGATTGCGAGTAACCGAGAAGACGAACACCTTCCATAACTCGCTCCTGGGATGGTCCTTCGATTTCCAGAAATGGCGCGAGCTTTGGCCATTCATCCAGATCAAAAATTAAATCACCGAGTTGATATTCCAGCCGCTTGGTTTCGATGTACTGCTTCACCGGCAAGCCAATGGCCACAAAAAACTGCTTGGCTTTTTCCATGTCACTAACTTCGAACTCAATCTCTTCGGCATCGATCGTCTCCGAACCAACGGGCTGGTGACATTTGTAGGCCAGCATAATCTTCCCCTCGCCTTCGTCGCGCACCCGAATAAACGCTCGCTTCTTATCCAACCGCCAATCCGGATAATCAAAAGTCACCCGCTTCATCAAAACGTCTTTAACTTTCTTGGCCCCGATCGCCTCGAGCTTAGCAATAATTTCCTCGCGATCAACAGCCAGTATGTGAGTTTCAAATTCTTTGGACATAATTAAATTATTCGTGCCCCATCTTGCCCAACTCTTCCCACATCAAGGCCTGATCGGTATTTGATGTCCACTCGGTGGACAGTTCCCCACCTTTGCACCAGATGTACAATTTACGATCACGATCGCCGAACTGCACCGCGTTATAAGCGGATTCATGTTTGTTTTTAACGCGCTCTATAAACTGGTCCATATCAACTTCGGCAAACATACGCCGTAAGCCACCCGGTTCAATATCACTTCGCCCCGTCAGGCCATAATCCATTTCGACGAGGATTTTTAGCGCTTCGTCGCGTTGGTCGTCTTTTATTGCCGTGAATAACTTGGCTTCGAGATCTTTGAATTGCGCTTCATTCATATAACAGCACTTTACCACATTTCTGCCCTCTGTTAGACTCGGCTGGTCACTGAGGTAGCAATGAATCCTTTGTTTCTTGCGATCGGAATCGTCTTCGGAGCCATATTCGGCAATATGATGGCTGGACTCTTTGTTGTGCCGGCCGTCGGCATCATATTCGACGACAACAACTACATCGAGGGGCCAAAATGACCCGTCGTCGAGCT
>CAZCLT010000069.1:0-737 GCA_964499655.1 uncultured Gammaproteobacteria bacterium
AAGGAATTAGCGGGTCGGGATCAGTTAACCCGGAAAGCGAACAGCGAATCGTCGCTGGCCGCTCGAGCGTGATGCCGCTCGGCTCAATCGCGTACTTTGAACCGCGCAAAATCGGATCAGCCGTTCCAGACTCGATGGCAATGGTAAACGGTAAAGCCACGCGCGAATAACCACTCACCATCACCATCTCATCCGGACTACCCACTCGCACCAATTCCGGTTCGGGAGAAAACATCACAAACCCCGTCGCTACGGCGACTAGAATAAAAGCGACAATGATTAACGGCGACGTTTTATGCATAACCGAATTATACTACCCCTTAAAGCCACCGGCCTGGATATTCCACAACCGACGATACGTTCCGCGTTTCTTCAAGAGATCGTCATGCGTGCCTTGCGAAGCGATGGCGCCATTTTCGATCACCAAAATTCGATCCATCTGCATAATCGTCGATAATCGGTGAGCGACGACGATCACCGTCTTACCGGTCATCAATTCGTGCAGCGCATCCTGAATCAGCGCTTCAGATTCTGAATCGAGAGATGATGTGGCTTCGTCGAGCACCAAGATCGGCGCGTTTTTGAGGATCGCTCGAGCGATAGCCACGCGCTGACGTTCGCCGCCCGACAACTTCACGCCGCGCTCGCCAACGTAAGTTTCGTAGCCGGCCGGCAAATCGGCGATGAATTCGTGGCAGTGCGCCTTTCGCGCCGCTTCGATTACTTCTTCGTCGCTC
>CAZCLT010000069.1:747-4635 GCA_964499655.1 uncultured Gammaproteobacteria bacterium
GTCGCTCGCTTCGCGCCGACCGTAGCGAATATTTTCCATCAGCGTGCGGTGGAATAGTACCGGGTCTTGCGGTACCAGCGAAATATTCGTCCGTAAACTTTCTTGCGTGGCCGAAGCGATATTTTGGCCGTCGATCTCAATCGAACCCTTGTTGATGTCGTAGAAGCGGAACAGTAATTTGGTGATGGTAGATTTCCCGGCGCCCGATGGCCCAACGAGCGCGATCTTTTCGCCGGGTTTAATCGTCAAATCAAAGTTGGTCAAAACTTTTCGGCGCTGATCAAAGGCAAAGGTAACTTTCTTAAACTCGATCTTGCCGCGACGAACTTTCAACTCCTTAGCACTACGACGATCGCTCACCGCGTGCGGCGTCTGCATAATCTCGACCATCTCTTTGCCATCGGCGAAGGCGTCGAACAAGTGACGGAAGGCGCGGCCGACTTCCCATAATTTATGGAACGCCAAAATCAAATAAGTTTGAATAAACGCCAAATCGCCAAGGGTCATCGCGCCTTCGAGCCATTGGGTAACGCCAAAGTACATCAGGCCAATTTCAAAACCGATCATCAAAAACGCCTGCACGGCAAAAATTGTTTCGTGTCGATCCCAGCTACGCGTCTGCACTCGAACCAAACGCTGGATGATTTCGGAAAAACGCTGTGCTTCAAAACGAAAAGCCGGAAAAAGTTTGATGGTAATGCTGTTGGAAATGGCATCGGCCAAAGCGCCGCCAACCGCCGAGTCTAATTCCGAACGTTCAATATCAATTTTCACCGCCCAACGCGAAGCGAGAATGTTGAAGTAAATAAAAATCGCCGTCCACAAAATAAACAACAGGGCCAAAATCGGCGACTGTAGATATAAACCTACTACGCCTCCAAACAAGACGATCGAGAGCGGCACAAAATGAAAACTCACTTCATCCGCCAAACGCTCAAAAGCCCGGCTCAAACGACCAACGCGCTTCACCAGCGAACCAGCAAAAGTGTCGGCAAAAAATTGATAGGAGTGACCCAAAATATATTCAAAGGCGCCCTGTTCCAAACTAGCCATCACCACCGGTTGAAAGCGGTTATTGATCACGGCCATCAAACGCCAACAGATCCAGCTTCCAAGTTTTAAACTGAGCAAAATCAAAATTACTGGCAAGAAAATCCGCATCGTCGCCGCGGTCGGCGAATTCACTTCGAGCAAATCGAACAGCTCCTTCAAAAACCACGGCTGAACGGTTTCAAAAGCCGTCGAAATACCAACCATGACCACAATCAAAAAAGCCCTCCCCTTATACGGCGCTGTGTGTTGCCAAAAAACTTTTAGAACATCAGAAACAGTAGCTTGACGCATGCCAGCATTATACCGCACTTTCTTCCCACGGGAATCCGATTCTGCCGAACGGGCCGTACACCGAAGTCGCTTCGTAGATAGGTTGGCGCAAATTTAAACGCTCCACGATCGCTTCAGGACGAAAATCAAATTGTTCTTTGACGATTTTAGACAGGTCGTCGCCGTTGCCAGCGCGCGCTTCGATAAAGGTCGGTTCGGCTAGGCCGATGGTGTAGCCAACCGAAATAAGCACGTTACCGGCCACGCCTTGACTGACGAGGCTCTTGGCTGCTAAGCGGGCGAGGTACGTACCACAGCGATTGGGATGCAACGGATCTCGACCGGAAAGTGACGCGCCGCCAAACGGCAACAGGCCGCCGTACAAATCGACGTGCGTTTTGCGGCCGGAAGCGCCGGCCTTGCTGGAAAAGCCGCCTTGATGAAAAGCACCGGCTGGATTGACCATCAACTGATAATTCTCTGGGCTGCCGAGGATGGGCTCAATCGCGCCCTCAGTGAGATGCAATTGAATGTATTTATTTTCCATGTCGCGGATGTGCTCCACGAGAATCGTCGCCGAAATAACTTTGTCGCCGTCCATCGTCAACTGAATTTTTCCGTCGGGGCGCAACCAGCCGTAAGCGCCATCGTGGCGACGCAAATTGTCGATGCGTTGGGCCAAGGCTTGAGCGTAAACCAAACTGCGCGGCAAAAATTCGCGCGTCTCCTTCGTGGCGTAACCATGAACCACGCAAGTGCCTTGAGCGCCACCACCGACGATGGTGCGAGCAACGCCTTCTGGCGGACGTTCGATGTTCACGAACGGCTCGATGTCATCTTCGTAGCCGATTTTCTTGTAAACCTGTTTGGCAATCTCGGCGGCATCAAAATCGGCGCGCGAATCCACGCTGCCGCCGATCATCACCATCCCCTGTGAACCCAAAACCGTCAGCTCGACTCGACTCTTCGGATCCCGTCTCAAATACTCGTCCAAAATCGCGTCAGCGATCTGATCGCAGACTTTGTCCGGGTGGCCGGCGAGTGGCATTTCGACTGATTTGAGCATAGCTATCTAGGGCGGAAGATTACCACTGGCGGAGGAATTTATCAATCGGGCGTAGATAACAAGGCGTTTTGTATTTTTCAACAAGGCCCGACCCGAAAATCTGTCGAGTAACTGCTTTAGCCGTTACTGAAGATCAGCAGATTTTCGGAACGAAGGGCCGACTGAAAAATACAAAATGCCGCAGTTATCGATAGCCATCGGAGTTATCCCCAGGCTGATTTTCAAATCACTTGCGTTCGGTTTTTGTTCGTATATAATTAGAACATAAAACGAACAGAAAATTTTATGAGCCCACTTCCTCCGCTGACCAAAAAACAAAAACAAGTGCTCGATTACATCGAACGCTTTATAAAAAAACACAGCTACACACCGTCGTACCGGGAAATAGCCACCGGTCTCGGGCTCGCTTCCCCATCGACGGTGCATGGCCACGTACAAGCGCTGTGCGAAAAAGGGGTGATCAACAGCGAAGACGGTTGCGCTCGATCGATCGAACTAATCGAGAGCGAAAATCTCTCACCGCTCGCCATCATGCTACCGCTAGCCGGTCTAATCACCGCCGGTGAACCCATCGAGGCGGTGGAAGAAAACGAAGCGTTGGCTGTACCCGCCGATTTCGTGGTTGATGCGGAAAATTCCTACGTACTAAAAGTGAAAGGCCGATCGATGATCGAAGATGGAATCTTTGATGGCGACTACGTGATCATCGAACGTAACCCCTCGCCGAAGAATGGCGACATCGTCGTCGCGCTACTCGATAACGCCTTTGCCACGCTCAAACGTTTTTACCGTGAAGCCGACCATATACGTCTGCAACCAGCTAACAGCACGATGCAACCATTCATCATCAAAGGCGATTTAAATATTCAAGGCATTGTCCGCGCCGTGATTCGCAAATTTAAATAATTTACCTCATGCCTATGTCTACCCTCTCCATGCGTCACTACAATCTTACCTTTGCCGCCTACATCAACACGCCCGAACGCCGCATCCGCGACGTAAAGAAAATGCTGCGCACTCAAGTCAGCCGCCGACGTTTCAAACAGATGGCCCGTTCGATTATTTACCGCCTCCCCTATGCACGAACTTCTTAACGACCCAATCGATGTGGCTGTGGATTTCACCGGCCACCGGGTAAAACCGCACCACGTGCGCTGGGGCAAAAAAACCTATCCGATGAACACGGTCAACATGATCCATCGCGCGCGCGAAGGGACGAAAAATATCTTTTATTTCTCCGTTTCGGATACAGCGAACTTCATGAAACTGCGACTCGACCCTGAAGTGCTCGAATGGCGACTTGTGGAATTCTACTCGGACGGATAATACGCCTCCCCCAACCCCTCCATAAATGGAGGGGAGCTCACCAATATGCCGATAATACTTCATCTCGATTTTAACTCGTATTTCGCTTCTGTTGAACAACAAGCGAATCCATTCTTGCGCGGCAAGGCGATCGCTGTGTCTGGCAAAAACAAAATTGGCGATTTGCATCGCAC
>CAZCLT010000070.1:0-4328 GCA_964499655.1 uncultured Gammaproteobacteria bacterium
GAGATAAGCGTTCGTGACTGGAGTTCAGACGTGTGCTCTTCCGATCTGTCCTGCCATGTCACGTCCACTTTTGGAAGTCAAAAAGCTTAGAAAATCCTACGGTCGGCAGGTGGTTATCAGCGACCTGTCTTTTTTGATTTCCGAGGGTGAAAAGATTGCTTTGATTGGTCGCAACGGCGCCGGTAAATCGACGCTGTTGAATATCCTCGTCGGCGCGGAAGAAGCTGATGGTGGCGAGGTGACTTTCCTGCCGTGGACCCGGGTGGGCGTCGTGAAACAGCACGAAGTTCTACCAAGCGACCTAACGACCGAAGCGTATCTCGAGAGCCTCTCGGGCGAACCGCTTTGGGAAGTTCGCAAGTTGGCCGCCCGCTTTGGCTTGAAAACTGCCGAGTTAGCCGTACCGCCCAGCCAGCTTTCCGGTGGCTACCAGATGCGTGTAAAAATCGTCGGCATGTTACTGCCTAAGCCGAACCTGCTACTGCTCGACGAGCCAGTTAACTATTTGGACTTAAATACCCTACTGCTACTCGAGCGCTTTCTCGCCGACTATGACGGCAGTTTCGTCCTGACGGCCCACGATCGTGAATTCCTGCAAAATACCTGCACGTCGACCTACGAAATCGAGCGCGGCGAGCTCACCCAGTACGACGGACCGGTTGAGGATTATCTCGTTTGGAAAGAAGATCAGAAAAATTATCGCTTGCGAACTAACAAGAAGCTGGCGCGTGAAATCAGCCATCACCAAGAATTCGTTAATCGCTTCCAATTCAAAGCCAGCCAAGCTTCGCGCGCGCAAAGTAAAATCAAACACATTGCCAAACTGCGCCATCAAATCAAAGATCTGGCCGCCGATTTAGCAACGACGAAAATTACCATCCCGACACCACATTTCGTGGCCGGTATCGCTGTTCGCGCCGAGAAACTCTCGATCGGTTACGGCGACAAAGTGATCGCCAGCGATGTCACCTTTGCTTGGCAACGCGGCGAGAAAATCGTCATTGCCGGCGAAAATGGCCGGGGTAAATCGACACTCTTGAAAACTCTGGCCGGTCGAATCGAGCCGCTGGCTGGTGAATATAAATGGTGGCACCGGGCGGACATCGGCTACTACGATCAGAAGACGGACGCGACGTTATTGCCTGGCGAAACGGTCATCGAATACCTCAGTCGCCTGGCGCCAGAAAACGCACCAGCCGAACGTATCTTGATGATGGCTGGTAATTTTCTGTTTCGTCACGATGACCTCGAAAAGCGAACCGATGTACTTTCCGGCGGTGAACGAGCTCGGCTATGCTTGGCCGGAATTCTGCTCCACGAACACAACGTACTGATCCTGGACGAACCCACGAACCATTTGGATGTGGAAACAGCCGAAGCGTTAGCACTAGCACTCAAAGATTACGGTGGCGCGGTCATTTTCGTTTCGCACGCTCGAACTTTTGTGAACGCGCTAGCCGATCAGATTTACGAAATTCGCAATGGGAAAATCCGGCATTATCCGGGGACGTACCAGGAATATGTGGACGATTTGGCGGACGTCATCGAATCAGAAACGTCCGCTGATTCGCCCCCTCTTAACTCCCCCATAAATGGGGGAGAATCCGCCGCACGACTCGCCCGATCAGAACGTCGATTGAAACTCAAAGAAAACCAGCGCCGGCAGGAAAAATTAACTAAAGAAATCGCCAAATTAGACGCTGAGAAGAGCGCTATTCTCGCCTATTACTTTGATAACCCAACGGACTACGCTCCAGCCAAAGCTACTCGTCTCAAAGAAATCGATGAAGAGTTGGCAAGACTCGAAAATCTCTGGCTCAAGCACCAACAAGAACTGGAAAATCTAGCTAAATAAAAAAGCACCCCCGACGATTAGTCGAGGGCAGACGAACCTACTTAAGATCTTCGCGCAGGCCAGCGGCGTTGAGCCGAGGGTTGTCCCGCGCTGTCTCGAGGATGTAGCGGTTGTCCTGGAAGATGATCCGAAAACCGTCGCAGTAGCGGAGTCCTGGCAAGATGATTCCACCGAAGATGTCCATAGCTAGGAATTCTATGAACGGACTGTGGCCCACGATCAGCAGCCGCGAACCGTCCGGCTGATTCTGGAACCACGCGCGAAAGCCCGTTGCTGCTTGGCGACCGATCAAGGCGCAAGTTAGCGGATCACGGGCCAAGCAACCAGCGACCAGGTCTTCGCCCGCCACTTCGGCTTCGCGGCAGACAACGCCCCAAAGTCGCATCGCTTGATCTGTTTCCGCCGCCGCGTTGAACGGTGGAATCTGGGGGTTGAAGTTCCCGGGCGGGATCATGTCCTTGGCACCCTCGGCAAAGCTGACCAGCGTCTGGGTGGTGCGCCACAGTCGGCTCACGTACAGTTCGCTAAACTGCATACCGCGCAGCTGATGCTCACCAACCAGCCGGGCTTCGCGGTGCCCGATCGGGCCGATCAAGTGACGATTGGCGCCATCTTTAGGTGCATGGCGACGGAACTCGACTGACAAACCCATTTTTACCTCCAGGACACGGATGCTAACAGATTCAGGGAAAATTGACAATTCGGCCTCTATCGTGTATCTTTACCACTTATAAATCGGCCATTTGGCCATAGACTCGAAACTCTCGTCGGCGCATGCTTGCGACCAGTAGCTCTCGGGTCGCAAGTAATATTATGGAGAACACTCCTTCAGAAGCGTCATTTTATGGTTTGGGCATCGCGCCCGACCTGCTCAAAGTTTTAGAAAAATTAAAATATTCGGTCCCCACCCCGATTCAAACCAAGGCCATTCCGGTGGGTATTCAAGGTCAAGATTTGATTGGTATTGCCCAGACCGGTACGGGTAAAACCTTAGCTTTTTCGATTCCGATGTTGCAGCGCCTGGCCGCCATCAAAGGCAAAGGCCTAGTACTGCTCCCAACGCGTGAACTGGCCTTGCAGGTTGATGAAACCGTTCGCAAACTCGGTGCTGGTTTTGGCCTGCGTACGGCTGTGTTGATTGGTGGCGCGCCAATGGGCGTGCAGATCAAACTGCTCCGCCAAAAGCCACATGTGATCGTCGCCACCCCAGGCCGCTTGATCGATCACCTCGAACAGAAAACCGTTCAGCTCACCGACGTGAGCGTGCTCGTGCTCGATGAAGCCGATCGCATGCTCGACATGGGTTTCGCGCCGCAAATTAATCGTATTCTCGAAAAGGTGCCGAAGGAACGCCAGACATTGCTGTTCTCGGCCACCATGCCAGCCGAAATCGCCGCCATCGCCGCCAAGTACATGCGCACCCCACTGCGCGTGGAAATTGCTCGCGCCGGCACCGCTTCGGACAAAGTCGAACAAGAATTTTTCATGGTCGGCAAGAACGATAAATTACGATTGCTCGAAAAACTTTTGGCGCAATACACCGGCACCGTGCTCGTTTTCTCCCGCACTAAACACGGCGCCAAGAAAATCGCCGCCACCGTTCGTGCCATGGGCCACAAGAGCGCCGAAATTCACTCCAACCGTTCACTCAACCAGCGCCGTGAAGCGCTTGAAGGATTCAAATCCGGCAAGTACCGCGTGTTAGTGGCCACCGATATTGCCGCTCGTGGTATTGATGTGACCGGTATTGAACTGGTGGTAAACTTCGATTTGCCCGACGCGGCCGAAGATTACGTGCACCGCATTGGTCGCACCGCGCGCGCCGGCAAATCTGGTAAGGCTATTTCCTTCGCTACGCCCGATCAGCGCCGCGATGTGATGCAAATCGAACGCTTGGTCCGCCTCAAATTACCAATCAAACCAACGCCAGAACTGCCACCACACCGCGCCGCTATCAACGTGGAACGCGATGTCGTGCCCGTTCGCTCCCCTCGCCCAGGCTTCAACCGCGGCGGCAAGCCAGCGCCACGCTCCTTTGGCCCATCCTACGCTAAAGCTTCGGATGGCAAGCCTTCCGCCGGCAGCGCTCCGGTTCGCCGACCCTTCCCAACCTCGGCCCGACCAAGCGCCCCGCGCTCGGCCCCGCCAAGTCGCGGATCCAGCGCCAGCGGTAGCCGTGGCCCAGCGCGCGGCCCAAACCGCGGCGGCGGCAAGCCACGTCCACCTCGCCAGTTCTACGGCGGCATGGGCGTCTAGTAAAATTCAAAAAAATACCGGTGCTTAGCACTGGTATTTTGTTTATCTATTCATCTCTTTAGTGATCGATTGTTCAAGATTTCGGATATTTATTCCCCGCTCCATTTCAACTAATTCCTTGTCCGATCCTGGATCGATATTCAACCGCCGCTGAATCTGATCGAGCATTTTCAAAATCTTAGTAATCTCGCGTTCCGATTCTACATTGATTTCGAAA
>CAZCLT010000070.1:4338-4631 GCA_964499655.1 uncultured Gammaproteobacteria bacterium
TCAACTTCGTTCCTAATCCGTGCTGTTTTTTCAGCTTTGTTTTGACTGACCAAGACAACGATGGACAGCATAATCGCCTCCAAAGAAACAAAGGTCGTCAAAAGGTTGAAGGGATACGGATCGAAAACTGACAGACCAGGAATCAACCCAATGTTAGCGAAAATCCAAAATAAAAAGAAAACTAGATTGAAAATCAAAAACCCGATCGTGCCAAAAAAATCAGTTAGAAAATCAGCGAACTGTTCGCCCGCGGATTTATTATTCTTCATGCTCATGATCCTCCGCATATCGGA
>CAZCLT010000071.1:0-4357 GCA_964499655.1 uncultured Gammaproteobacteria bacterium
TCAAGCTGATCGTTCTTGGCGAGCACTTTCCGCCTATTTGCCTGATCAGGCCAAAGTTCGGCGCGCCGGTATTGCTCAAGTAATTGAGGCTAGTGATGTGGTACCCGGTGATATTTTACTGCTCAAGGCTGGTGATCGGATCACGGCCGACGCTCGATTACTCGAAGCCTTTACTTTGGAAGTGAACGAAGCGGCGCTAACTGGCGAAGCCGCACCGGTTAATAAATCGATTCGAGCTGAAGCGATCAAAATACCGGTCGCCGACCGTCACTCCATGGTTTATGCCGGTACGATTGTGGCAGCAGGGCGCGGTACGGCCGTGGTGGTTGAGACTGGGTCGCAAACTCAGCTGGGACAAGTGAGTAGTTTAGTTTCCAGCGTGGCTACCACCGTCACGCCGCTCGAACATAAGCTTGATCATCTTTCTCGTCAGTTAAGTTGGGGCGTGTTGGCGCTGGCGATTTTTGTTTTTGTGATTGGTTTGTGGCGCGATTACCCGGCCAGCGAAATGTTCCGGATTTCGACGGCGTTGGCGGTTTCAGCCGTGCCGGAAGGGCTACTGGTGGCTTTTACGGTTATTTTAGCCATTGGCTTGCAACGCATTCTGCGTAATCGTGGACTGGTGCGGAAATTAATTTCCGCCGAAACTCTGGGCAGCGTTTCCGTTCTTTGCGTGGATAAAACTGGCACGCTCACCACCGGCGCGATGACTCTCGATCAGATTCGTTTAGGAAATGAAATCGTGCCGCTGCATTTAACTGGCCGGAAAGATTTGGACGAACTGCGCTTAGTACTGGCGCTTAATCATGGCGCCACGTTGGAACGTGATAGCCAAAGCGGTGAAACGAAATTTTCTGGCACGCTGACTGATGTCGCCATCGCAAATTATCTCGAGCCATACGCTAACGATTCGCTGACCGCTGATTATCATCCGCTTTCAGAATTACCGTTTGATTCTCGGCAAAAATATTCAGCCCGAGCCTGGACCATCGGCCAAAAAACTCTGATTACCGCTTTTGGCGCGCCCGAAGTTTTGCTCTCCCGATTAGATCTCTCGGACGCGAAAAAGCAGGCGACGAAGGCTTTGGTCGAAACAATGGCCGGCGATGGGTTGCGTGTTTTATTGGTTGGGCGAGGATTCGGAAAAATCGCCGACGAACTGACTGACATTGATGTCCAGGATCTGGATTTGGTTGGCATTATTGGATTGCGCGACCCGATCCGGGAAGATGTCGGCAGTTTTATTTTGGCGGCCAAATCAGCGGGCATTCACACGGTGATGATTACCGGCGATCATCCGGAAACGGCGGTGGCCATTGCTCGTCAGGCTGGAATTAGCGTCGATCAAGAATCGTTGATGACCGGCGCGCAACTGGCCGAACTCAGTGATGATGAGTTAGAGCGTCGCGTTTCAGACATCACGGTCTTCGCGCGCACCGCGCCTGACCAAAAATTACGAATCGTTAAAGCCTGGCGTCGTTTGGGTGAAATTGTCGGTATGACCGGAGACGGCGTGAACGACGCGCCGGCGATTAAGGCAGCGCACATTGGTATTGCGCTGGGCACAGCGACGACCGTGGCCAAAGAAACAGCGGATTTAGTTTTGCTCGATGATAGTTTCAAAACGATCGTCATGGCCGTGCGCGAAGGCCGGGTGATTTTTGATAACATGCGCAAAACCTTGGTTTACTTATTGGCTGACAGTTTTAGCGAAATTGTTTTGGTCGGTGGCGCCTTGGTGCTCAATTTACCTTTGCCGATTTTACCTGCGCAAATATTATGGATCAATTTGATTACTGATGGCTTGCCCAGCGCCGCGCTTTCCTTTGAACCAGCCGAAGATGGGGTGATGAGTGATCAGCCGCGACCCCTGCGCGAACCGATCATGAGCCGGCAGATGAAGATTCAAATCTTTGTTATCGGGTTGGTGACCGATCTTGGTTTGTTTGCCATCTTTTTCTTTATGCTCGGGCGCAGTTTTCCAATTGAAGAAATTCGTACCTTCATCTTTGTGGCCCTCGGACTCGATTCATTGCTTTACGTTTTTGCCGTGCGCAAAATCCGCGCCAACATCTGGCAGGTCAATCCTTTTGAAAATAAGTGGTTGCTTGGTGCCGTGGCCATTGGTTTGATCCTGCAGTTCGTACCGCTTTTGGTGCCGAGTTTGCGTGAGCTGTTTGATTTCACCGTCCTTTCCTGGCAGGAAGTAACGATTATCTTTGGTCTGTCGATCTTCAAGTTGATGTTGATCGAACTAACCAAGCTGGCTGGCTTCAAAGCCAAATCTTCGCTATGATAGGGGCCACATGTTGAACTTGCTCCGAAAAATCATTCCGCGCCCGTTATTGCAGTTTTACCATTATTTTTTGGCAAAATTTAGTGCCTTGGTTTTTTGTTATCCCAGTAATAAATTGGTCGTGATCGGCGTGACTGGTACTAACGGCAAGTCATCAACCGTGCAATTTATCGCTCAGTTGCTCGTCGGTTTGGGAGAAAAAGTTGGCTACACGACCACAGCCGGTTTTAGCATCAACGGGAGAATGATTGAAAATCGGCTGAAGATGACCATGCCTGGTCGCTTTTTGTTGCAAAAATTGTTGCGACAGATGGTTCAGGAGGGTTGCGGCTATGCCATTGTCGAAACATCTTCGCAGGGCGTGGAACAATTCCGTCACCTGGGCATCAATTACGACGTCGGCGTGTTTACTAACTTAACACCAGAACACATCGAAGCGCATGGCAGTTTTGAAAATTATAAAGCGGCTAAAGGAAAATTCTTCGCGCATCTCGGTCGCTCGAAGCGTAAGACGATCGCAGGACGAGTAATCGAGAAGATTAGTGTCATCAATGCCGACGACGCTCATGCCGATTACTTCTCGAGTTTTGAAGTTGATCGGAAAATTAATTTCTCTTTTAAGGCTCCGAGTTTTGACTTGGCTTTGATTTCATTACCGTCGGAATTTGAAAAGAAAAATGTGCTGGCCGCCGTCACCGTAGTTGAGTCCCTGGGTTTCTCGCTCGCCGAGATCCTCAAAGTCGTACCTCGGTTAAAGCCAATCGCCGGTCGCTTTGAGCCGGTCGATCAAGGTCAGCCGTTTCAGGTGATTGTTGACTATGCTTATGAACCGTATGCGCTTCAGGCCCTGTTCGACTCGGTAAGGACCACCGGAAAAATCATCGGCGTTCATGGTTCGGCCGGCGGAGGTAGGGATGTCGCGCGACGATATCAAATCGGAAAGTTAGCGGCGCAGCATGAGGCAATTGTGATTGTGACCAACGAAGATCCATATGACGAAGACCCGCGAGCGATTATCGAAGAGGTCGCGCGTGGTGCGGCCGAGGCTGGGAAAAAGATCGGCGAAAATTTATTCTTGATCGATGATCGACAAGCGGCCATTGAGCAAGCGATCAATTTGGCAGAGTCCGGAGATGTGGTGCTACTCACCGGTAAAGGTTCGGAGCCAGTCATGGCTGTGGCTGGTGGCCAGAAGATTCCTTGGAGTGATCGTCAGGCGGCGTTGACCGCCTTAGCCAAGCGTGGTTACCGACTATGAGGCATCTACCCGTTAAATTGCATCCAGACGAAGAAGTACTCGGCGTGGTGCGCCGGAGTTTGCTTTCTAAAGCGCGAAAAATTTTGATTGCTTTGATTTGGCTTTTGCTACCATTTTTCTTTTTCTTTCCACTTTTACAGCTCGGCGGCAGCGGTTTGGGAATTTTTATTTTTCTGCTCGGCAGCGGTTTGGTTTACTTCCTGCGACAATACTTTATGTGGATTGGTTCGCAACTAATAATCACCGATCAGCGATTAATCGATGTTGACCAGCGGTCGGTTTCGGTTCGGGAAATCAATGAAGTGCCACTGTCTGACGTGGCTGAAGTGAGCTGCGCGCGTCGGGGAATTTGGAACTCGATTTTTAATCTGGGAACGGTGCGCGTGGGGACTAAATCCAGCCGCGGCTATGATTTGGAGCTTTCCGGCGTGCGCCGCCCAGAAGCGGTGCGCGATTTATTAGATGAGGTACAATACCTGCGCAACTATGGTCGAAAAGTCGTCTAAGTGGAAATGGTTTTTCTTGTTGAATATTTTGGCGTTATTTTTTTTGATTTTTGCCTTTGGTCGCGAGTACGTTGGTAATCTTCAGGTCGAGAATCAAATCGCCATCTTACAGAACGAAAAATCTAAACTTGAGAAACAAAAACTTTCAACCCTCGATTTAATGCAGGCATTGTCGAGCGAATACTACTTAGAAAAAGAGGCGCGAACCAAACAAGGTTTGGGTCGCGCAGGCGAGACGTTAATCGTGATTGAGGATCACACCGTAGGGGCCGACTCGGATGTCGACCCGATTGTTGA
>CAZCLT010000072.1:0-4228 GCA_964499655.1 uncultured Gammaproteobacteria bacterium
TCGAGGAATTCTTTCTTCTCGAGCAGACGGGCGGCGATGTCTTCGACGGTGGGATATGGATACTCGTGACCATCAATGCCACGGATGAATTCGACGCCAGTTTCTTTATTAATCTCTAAAAGACCCTGAGCCTTTAGACTGGCGCGCTGTTTTTCGTGTTGTTCGGAAAGAGCATAGGTTATTTCAAGCTGTTCGCGCGGGGAGAGCTCCTGATTCTCTGGGACTAATAGGTCCAATTCGTTTGATGGCGGTGTGCCGAGGATTTCACGCATGGCCGCTTCTTGGTGCGGACCTAAAATCTTACCGACCAAGGCGGCATTGTCTTTGGAACGCTGTTTGGGTGGTTCGAAGGGGTTTTCTAAGGAACCGAAAGGCATATCGGTCATTTTATCACGATCTCGCCTGTGGAGCCGTCGATGGTCGCCGTCTCCCCGATGGGAAGAGTCGAGATCGGATAATTGACGATCACTGGCAGGCCGAGTTCACGGGCGATGATGGCGAAGTGGGAGAGCAGGCTGCCGTGGTCGGCAATGACGCCAGCAAGACCAGAGGCCTGGTCGGCGAGGGCGGGCGTGAGTGCGGAGACAACGAGGATGCCACCAGCTTCGGGTACACGTACTAATTTACCAGTCGCTTGGCCGGCCGAAACGCCGAGTGGTTTTTTGGTATTGATTGGTAATGGTTGGTCGGCGATGACAGACGGTAAAATATCCTGGGTCGGAGCGGCCAACAACTCAGTCGGGATAATTTTTCGTAGTCGACTGATGTGTCGAAGCGCTAACCAGCGGCCATATTCACGCAAGCGCAAATAATTTTGCGCTTTGATGAGTTCGACGCGTGGCACTTCGGCGGGAATTGACGCGGAGTGCGCAGAACTGATGAGCGGCAAGAAATCCGAGGTGTCGGTCAGTTCGAAAGTGTTACCGATGATGTCCGTCGGCGCGTCCCAAACCGGTGGTAACTCGGCCGGGAAATATTGGAGCGCTTCGGTTAGCGATATTGATTTGGGCAAAGCTGCAGCCAATCGAGTCAACGCTTTTTGCGCCAACAGGTTGATCAAAAAAATCGTTTCGTAATCTTTCAGGAAGGCTTGCTCGGCTGACTGAGCGTCGGTCGGCAGTAAATCCTGAGCCAGTAAACCTCGAAGTTTCTGGCTGATCTGCTCAAAATCACCAGTAATTTTATTAAATCGTCGAGTATTCCGGAGGCTCGTCAAAAATCCTTTTAATCGAACCGGTCGTGCTTGGTAATCGCTGCCGAACAGGTAGCTGTGCGACGGAAACAAACTCTGAAGCTCTTTTTCGCGGTCAACGAACAGCTCACCCTGCACCACGGTCAAAAATTTTGTGTCCTGATACTTGATTCCGAACTGGCGATACACAAGATCAACCGGACCATCGGTAGCGTACAGTTTTTCGAGCAGAGAAAACGTCGCGGGCGATGGCCGAGGCGCCACATCACACACTTCTGTTTTGGCTAAATAAAATTTGTTGGCTTTAACATCAGTCATACTAGTAATCAGCGGAAATAAAGTACCGGCCCAGGAAAATATCGCCACGCTTCTCGAGCCTGACCCCGGCAATCTTGGCATCAAAGCAACTCACGAAATCATCGCAGACCGTGACGACCTTCGAGCCAGCTGGAACCTGAGCAAAGAGTGCTTCGAGTTCAGCAGTCGGCGTAAAGAAAATCGAAATGTTGACGCTCCCTGGCAAATGCGAAATAGCGAAAGCATCCGGTTGCCTGGCATCAACGAGCACCGCGCCGTCGGCGACCAATTCGTGGACCTCGGCCGTGGTAAACGTGCCAGTGTAGCGTGGCTCGGAGTATTTCGATGAAAATAAAATCCCGCCTTCCCAAGTGCCACCGGCATCCACCCAACCTTTAGCGCCGTCTTCCAAATACCGAGCGACAATCCCCTTCTCACGCAAGAATTTAGCCGCTTCGCTGCCCCGAATGCCCGACCAACACATCACATAAACCACGCGATCGGTTGGTAACGCTGTCCACGACCCGGCCAACACGTCAGCAAACCGCAGGTGATGACTGCCCGGATAAAAACCGATCTCGAATTCTTCATCTTCCCGAGCATCGAGAATGTACGGCGACGAATTTTCAAGTGCGCTAAACTCCTCGTTACTGATGGCCAGCGGTAGATCGATGTTAACTTCGAAAAATGTCGATTGCTCTTCTGGCGTCGGATCAGCCACGGCATCATTGGCATCTATTCCTTCTTGAATCGTCGCCGTGACCTCTTCATTAAAATCCGCTTCTTCTTTCGCGACTCGCACCCGCTCAACGTAAACCGCGGCGACCAGTGAGATCGCCACGATCAAAAACGCAGACACACCAACCAGCAATTTCTTGGCCTTGATCTTGATAAAGATGATTTTGAAGTACTGCGCTATCACCCCAGCCACGGCCGTGAACAGAACGACCAACAGCGCGAAAATCTGCCCCACTTGTGACCCGATGTTAATGATCAGGTCCGGCGGCGGAATGGCTTGGGTGGTGGATGGAATGACGATAAAACAACCAACCAGTAACAATAAAAACCAGATTTGACGCATACCAAAACATCATAATGGAATTGACCAAAAGCTCCAACTTATGGTCAAATAGACCGGCTCGGAGCGAAAATAAGCGGTTGCCTTGGATCACCCTCGGAACCGATCAAACAATTCGCTGCCTTGCACTGGAGTCCCAAATGAGCACCGAAGCCGCGATGAGCAAACACCACCGCGAACTGGCCAATGGCCATACGGCCCAAGAAATCGAGCGTTCGACACTCGCACTACTGGGTCGAATCGACATCCAGCAGACCGCAACCGTGGCGACGCGCAAACTCGCCGCCGGTACGGTCGTGGACGGCGCGTTCGCGCCCGACGGTCGGTTCTACTTCGTCGTCCGCGACATCATGAAAGGCAACCGCCGAGTGCTCTACGAGTTCGACAACTTCCCGCTCCCGCCACGCATCCCCACCGCGATCGCGACCGGTAAGTTCATCGCGATCCGCGGCGTCGACGATACCGGAAACGTCACGTTCACCAAGGACAGTCAGGCGTCCATCCGGACGACCGAGGAGCCCTTCGGTCCGAACCCCATCTTTCCGAATAATCGTGAGCCCGTATACCGTGAAGACCGCCACTTCACCTACGGGCTGGAAACCATCAAAATGCCCGGTGGCCAAAAGCCATGGCGACTCAGCCTGCAAGATGAGGCTCGCCGCTGGTGCTGGAAGGGCGACCGCATCAGCGCACTTCGGGCGCTGTGTGTCCTGCCAGAAAGTGGCCACACCTGTCTGCTGGTCGACCCGAACACCAAGCATTCCGGGGCTGACCTCGAGCTCGTTGTTCTGGATATGGACGGACAGTGTGTAGACGGACTCCATGAACGCATGGAAGGTGCCACCGGCCGGATGCGTCGACTCGGGAACGTCATCGTCATTGAGGGCGCAGATAAGCACGGTCCAAACGTGCGCTTCTACAAGAACCCCGGCTACAACGAGATCCTCTGGCGCGAACCGCTCGTCGGCAAGTTCGAACGCCTCACCGCGCTCGACGGTGGGCTGATCGCCGGCTGGCACTTCGCCGACGGCGTGCTCTCCATCGTTCACTACGACACGACGAAGGCTACCTAGCCTACCCTCAGCTCTCCGCCTCGAAGCAATTCGCGGCGGGATTTTTAATAACAAAAAAGATCCTCTGTCCTGGCGGCCACCTACTCTCGCGCGAATGCACTACCATCGGCCCCAGAGGCTTAACGACCGTGTTCGGGATGGGAACGGGTGTGGCCCTCTAGGAAATGCCACCAAGACACAGGATCTTTTTAAGATCTGTGCTGGTTTATTTTGATGTAAAAAGAATCGTTTCAGCTGATTCTCACTGTGATTTTATCACAGTAAGTGGATGAAGAGTTATTTGTACGACCTATTAGTACTCCTCGGCTTCACGTGTTACCACGCTTCAACCTAGAGCCTATCAACCTCCTGGTCTCGGAGGGGTCTATGAACGTTAATCTTCAGGTCAACTTCGTGCTTAGATGCTTTCAGCACTTATCTGAGCCGAACGTGGCTACCCAGCGATGCCCTTGGCAGGACAACTGGTACACCAGAGGTTCGTTCTTCCCGGTCCTCTCGTACTAAGGAAGAATCCCGTCAACGTTCTGCGCGCATAGTAGATAGGAGACCGAACTGTCTCACGACGTTCTGAACCCAGCTCGCGTACCG
>CAZCLT010000073.1:0-3253 GCA_964499655.1 uncultured Gammaproteobacteria bacterium
CCAAACGCTCACTGCTCACCAAGATGATTTCGTTCGGTAAGAAAAACTGACGGGCTAAGCCGTCAGTTTTTTGATGAGGTCTTTTAGTTCGTCTTTGGAGTAAAAGTGAATACTGATTTTTCCGGCGCCGTTCTTCATGTCCAGGTTGACTTTAGTACCAAGCGAATCGCGTAGTTCCCGTTCGATCGCTTCCACGTTGGGATCGCGCCCAGCGCTTGGATGAATCGCTGAGCCGGCCCGCGCTTCGGCTTCACGCACCGTCATGCCGCCGTTTAGCATGCTCTGGAATAATTGTCGGCGGCGATTTATGTCCGGTTCGGCCAGCAGTGTTCGCGCGTGCGAACGGCTGATCTTCCCTTCCATCAGCGCCTGTTGAAATTCGGGATCGAGTTCGAGTAAGCGCAAAGTGTTAGCCACGTTCGAACGGCTCTTACCCACGCGCTGCGCCGCCTGTTCCTGAGTGAGTGAAAATAGATCGATTAAAGCCTGGTAGGAACGCGCTTCTTCAATGGCGTTCAAATCTTGGCGCTGAATGTTTTCGATAATCGCCAGCTCGAGTTTCTGCTGATCGGTCGCATCGCGCACCAGGACGGGCACGGTTTTGAGTCCGGCCATTTTCGAAGCGCGCAAACGGCGTTCGCCGGCGATCAACTCAAAACGGCCGTCGGCTTTTTTGGTGACCGTGAGTGGCTGAAGCACGCCGTGTTCCTTGATCGAACTCGCCAAATCCGCCAAATCTTCCGGCGCGAAATAACTTCGTGGCTGGTGCGGATTAACATCGATTAGTTCCGGTGAAATCGCTTCCGGTCCTCCCCCTTTCAAAGGGGGAGATAGAGGGGGTTCTGAACCTGAATCGACTGGCGCTGACCTCTGCGGAATCAACGACCCCAATCCTCTTCCTAATCCTCCCATTGGTTTACTCATAAAACATTTTCTTCAGTTGGATTCTCGCGCATTAAAAATTCTTGGGCCAAACGTTCGTAAGCCTTGGCTGCTTTGGATTCCGGGTCGTAGTGCAAAATCGATTTGCCAAAACTCGGTGCTTCGGCCAAGCGGATACTGCGTGGAATGACCGAACGGAAAATTTTCGCCGGAAAATGTTTGTACAATTCTTCCAGCACTTGATTGGAGAGCCGGGTGCGTGGGTCGAACATGGTAATCACCGCGCCCATGATTTCTAGCTCTGGCTTCACCGATTCTTTAATTAAATTGATGGTATGCATCAGCTGACCGAGCCCTTCGAGCGCGTAATACTCGGCCTGCACCGGAATCAACACACTATCAGCCGCAACCAGTCCGTTGATCGTTAGCAAACCGAGCGATGGTGGATTATCGATGATAATGTAATCGTAATTGTTGCGCACTTCGAGCAAGGCGTTGTGCAACTTTCGCTCGCGAGATAATTCGTTGACCAGCTCCACCGAAGTACCAGCCAAATCTGGATGGCCAGCTAACAAGTGCAGGCCTGGAATGTTGGTTTGGGTGATCACCTCACTAGCGCGCTTGGTGCCGGCGATCGCTTCGTAAGTGCCCTCAAGATCGCTGATATCGTGCCCCAGGCCGCTGGAAGCGTTGCCCTGTGGATCCAAATCAACCAATAAAACAAATTTACCAAAATGCGCTAAATATGCGGCCAAATTGACCGATGTGGTCGATTTACCCACCCCACCTTTTTGATTAACCACCGAGACAATATGCGCCATAAGACGATGGGATTGTAGCATATCCGAACTCGTGAGCACAGACCGATGGATTGACAATCGACTGATTTTGCCATACGGTAACCGGGCTCCACGGAGAAGCATGACCAGAGAAGAACTTATCCAATCAACCCAGGCTCTGAGCTCGTTCCCAGCCGCCATCGCTGCCCTGTGCATCGATGCCTCTTTCCGAGGTGCCACCTACATCGAGGTGGAGTTCAAGGACAACGACAAGATCAAGGTGCGGGATGATGGACGTGCATTCACTCATGATGAGCGCGATCTGATCCAGCAGATCGCTGCCGGAAAACCGACACCAAATCCGGTCCGGTGGGACGCTGAAAATCTGTTCGGCTTCATCCACTTCGTGTACATCTGTGACTTCTTCAGCTGGGACTATAGGCCGCTAGACGAGTGCCAACGCCCCGCACATCACCTGCGCGTCTACACCCACGACGCGACCGATGACGAGTGGTTGTGGGGAATTGTGCCGTCGGCGCCCAACAATCCGCCGGCCCACGGTGTCGAGATTGGCTGGGAAGGCAATCTCCGATCTTCTTACCAACAAGGCGACGCCTTCCGCGAACTCGAACGCGCCATGGCGAGCCATCTCGCACCGGAAATCACGGCCAAAGTCCGCCTGCGGATCCCGTCCCTCCACGGCGTTCACCGGCTCAAGACCTGAGCATCTTCGCACTCGACCATCGTCGGGTGCGCTATTTTTTTGCATGTTGGCGCATCACCGCCTTCATCGCCTCTTTTTTCTCGTGGCTGGGCTTGGGCACATTGGTTTCTAATTTCCAGTACATGCCATCCTGAAAGGCTAGCGGTGTTTTAGTTTTATCGTATTTGGCACGCAGAATCTCGCCGATGAAAATGGTGTGATCGCCTGGTTTCAAAGCTTTAAGAACTTTGCATTCAAACTGCACACAAGCGCCACTAACGAGCAGCGTGTTGATCTTCTGAGCCTTCACAAATTTGAAACCAAGTTTTTTAAGCGCCTTGATTTTATCGATCTCTTCACCAGTAAAATGCCCAGCCAGCGACGTCAGCACGTTCTGGTTTTGCGCCGCGATGCTCACGCCAAATTCCTTAGTCTTCTTGATGTTCGTTAAGGTTGCGCCCCCTTCCACACACACGGCAATCAGGCCGGGCTCAAAAGAAACCAGATACGTCCATTGGGCGGTCATCACGTTGTGCCCATGAGGCCCGTTGCTGGTGATCAAACCAACGCTAGTGACAAACGGTTTGGTTTCGTTGCTCTTCCAAGGGATGTCCATAATTGGTGATTTTAATTGACCGAATCATACAAGCTCAGTCTTGACCAGACAAGCCAGTTCGAGTATCATCGTGTCGCGGGGTAGAGCAGCCTGGTAGCTCGTCTGGCTCATAACCAGAAGGCCGTCGGTTCAAATCCGACCCCCGCAACCAAAAATCCCCTGACTTCGGTCAAGGGATTTTTGTTTTGAAAAAAAGAGTCGCCCGGAGCCTGCACGAATGCAGGACGGGCGGAGCGCTAGATCGGGGTCGAGCCGACGGAGCCCACGATCGTG
>CAZCLT010000073.1:3263-4177 GCA_964499655.1 uncultured Gammaproteobacteria bacterium
GATCGTGTTGAGGATCTCCTTGGCCTGCGGCTCGATCTCGACAGCCTTGTAGTCGGGACAGCCATTCATGGCGCGCTGGTAGGCGTCCAGGACGTCCGACCAGGCGCGGACGCTCTGGAAGTTGACGTACCCGTGTTCGTCGACCAGGCGCGCGTAGATGTTGGCGCGCACCGGGTTGACGAGCCGCGGTTCGGCCACGCGCGAGATGTCGGTGTTGCACCCGGCTCCGATCGCGCCGTTCTGGAGGAACAGGGCGTTCACGTCGTCGCTGGTGAGGACCAGGGCGCGGGTCGCGACCGCCGTCACCAGGAGGTTGGTGACCTCGAGCATGTTGTAGTCGAGCCCACCAACGGTCTCGGTGACCTGTCCGTAGTAGGACGGAGAGGGGCCCGGCACGTCACGCAGGACGACGACTTCGCCTTGGAGGAGCTCGACGCAGATGTCGTTGGCGCTGACGACCGCGTAACACTCCTTGATCATCGTCCCGTGGTGGATGACCCGGCCGACGCTTTCCATCCCGTTGTTGACCATCAGGTAGGTCGGCTTCCCGGACTTCTTGTGGGCGTCCATCTTCTCGAGATCGCCGGTGAAGGTCGACCCGTAGAACATGATCGCGTCCGGGAAGATCATGGCGTTCCCCTGGTAGGTCGGGACGTGGCCGACGGCGTCGCGCTCCTTCGGGGTGAGCGTCGCCAGGGTCTCCGTGACCACGGGGTCGGCGGTCTGGTCGGTGGGGTCGGACACCGGCGTCTGGTGGACGCAGGCGAAGAGGGTTGCGAGCAGGAGGGAGAAAATCATGGCACCTCCGTTAGGTGCAAAGTCCGGCTATCCCAGCCGTGGGGGTCCAAAGGCGACGTGGAAAGATATCATAAAAAACACTGATAGTCAAGCGTTACAGCAGGATTTTTGTTTTC
>CAZCLT010000074.1:0-4115 GCA_964499655.1 uncultured Gammaproteobacteria bacterium
GAGCAGGCATTGCGCGCGGCTGCATTGTACCAGGCTGACCGGGATTATGTGGTGCGGAACGGAGAGGTGATTATTGTGGATGAATTTACCGGACGGCTTATGCCCGGCCGGCGCTGGAGCGAAGGGCTGCACCAGGCGGTTGAGGCCAAGGAGGGGGTAACCGTGCAGCAGGAATCGCGCACGCTTGCCACCATTACCTTTCAGAATTATTTCCGCATGTACGAAAAATTGTGCGGTATGACCGGTACGGCGGCCACGGAGGCGGAAGAGTTCGACAAAATCTACAAACTGGAAGTCGTGGAAATTCCGACGCACCGCGATAACGTCCGCAAAGATTCCACCGATCGTGTTTACAAATCTGAAAATGGCAAATTGCTCTCCGTGGTCGAAGAAGTGAAAGAGCGCCACGCAAAGGGTCAGCCGGTGCTGATCGGTACAGTCTCCATCGAAAAGAACCAGTTGATGTCCACTTTGCTGCGTCAGGCTGGGGTGCCGCACCAAATGCTCAACGCTAAGAACCACGAGCAGGAAGCCGAAATTGTCGCCCAAGCTGGACGCAAAGGTGCGGTGACGGTGGCCACCAACATGGCCGGTCGTGGTGTGGACATCATCCTCGGCGGCAATCCACCAGACAAGGCGATTCAAGAAGAAGTGCGCGCGCTCGGCGGTTTGCACGTGATTGGTACCGAACGCCACGAATCGCGCCGCATCGATAACCAGTTGCGTGGTCGCGCCGCTCGTCAGGGTGATCCCGGTTCGTCGCAATTCTACGTTTCGCTCGAAGATGATCTGATGCGCATCTTCGGTTCGGAACGCGTGAAGACCATGATGAACGTGCTGAAAATCGAAGAGACGGTACCGATTGAAAGCAAGATGGTGATGAAGGCGCTGGAGAAGGCGCAGCAACGCGTTGAAGGCGCCAACTTTGATACGCGCAAACATTTGTTGGATTACGACGATGTGCTCAACAAGCACCGCTTGGCTGTTTACGATCGTCGTCGCAAATTGGTGATGACTGATGATTTTGATCCGATCGCGGAGATTTTGGAGATGGTCGAAGGGGAAGTGGAGCGCGTGGTTTTGTTCCACGCCACGGAAAAAGATGATTGGGATCCGAAGGAGATTATCGAAGTGCTCGGCACGATTATGCCGCTGGGGCCAGAGCTCTCGGCTAAAATTTCTACCGATCTGAAGGAGCTGTCACGGGATCAGGAAAAGTTGGCTGGTCAGCGGACGGCGTTGATCGAAGATTTCATGGCCGCGGTGAACGCCAAAATCGAAGAGGCCAAGGCGAGCTTTGGTGATGAAGCACGTTTGAAGCGGATGCTCAAAGGGTTGATGTTGCGTTCCATGGATAATTTGTGGCTTGGGCACTTGGACGCGATGACTTATCTGCGCCGCTCGATTGGTCTGCGTGGCTACGGCCAGCGCGATCCACTGGTGGAATACAAGCGCGAAGCTTTCGAGCTTTACCACGCCATGCTGGCCAACATCGAACGTGAAGTCGTTTATAATGTGTTCAAATTCGTCGACCAAGCCTCGGCCGCCCACGCCGTGATGAAACTCGCACCATCACTCCTCGAACGTGTCCAGATGCAATTCACCGGCGCCAAGAAGACGATGGGAACTGAACCGCAAAAAATAACGGCTAAAATCGTTGGAATGACCACCACGCCCAAAGCGCCAGCTTTGGATTTCTCCAACGTCGGCCGGAACGATCTGTGCCCCTGCGGCAGCGGCAAGAAGTATAAGAAGTGTCATGTTGCGTGATTATGAAAATCTGTATTATCCGCAGTATGGCCTTTACGGACAAGATGCTCGAAGTCGCGGCGCAATTGCAGGCGATGGGGCATCAAACGGTGGTTTCGGGCTTTGTGGATAACTATGCCGGCAAGAGTGAGGAGGATATTGAGCGGCTCAAATTGGAAGACAAGCATGAACGCGATGCGGTGCGTGAGTTTTGGCATAAGATGCAAGATTTGGACGCTGTGCTGTGTTTAAACTTTGATCGCAAGGGGATCGCTGGCTACATCGGCGGTAATACTCTGATGGAGCTGGGATTTGCCCACGTGCTCAATCTAAAAATTTTCTTGTGGAACCCAATTCCAGAAATTGAATACTACAAGTCAGAAATCGAAGCCGTGAAGCCAGTGATTATCGTTGGCGATCTCTCGAAGATTGTTTAATGATATGAACTCTCATCTCGTTTGGAAAAAACTTTCATCTGAACCAGTACTCACCGGTCCGCGGCCGGTGGAACGGGTGAAGTTTTTGTTTCCCGATGGCCATGAATCAGAATATGACATCCGACAGGACGCGGATTCGTCCGTTGTTTTGGCGATCACGCCAGTTGAACAGGTAGTGCTGGCCAAACAGTTCCGCCCGGGGAAAATGGAAGTGCTACTCGAAATGCCGGGCGGGGGAATCAAAACGGGGCAAACGGCCATGGAAGCGGCTGAAGCGGAGCTCCGCGAAGAAGTTGGCTATGCTGGTGAACTGGAGTTTGTCGGTCAATCCTGGCCCGATGCTTACTCAACTCGAAAATCAAATGTTTTCGTGGCTCGTAATTGTGTACGTGTTGGTAATCAACAGCTTGATCCAAATGAATTTATTGAAATTGCCTTGATATCGTTAGAGGATTTTCGAAAATATATTCGAACTGGTAAGCTGACCGATGTTGATGCTGGTTATTTAGCGCTTGATCACCTTGGGTGGTTATAAAGAATATGATTATGAATAAACCAAAACGTAACCTCGCGATTTTGATCCCATATAAAAAGAATGGTGATTCATTAGAAGTTTATTTGCAGAAGCGATCTCCGGAACAAGTACTGCCTAATTATTTTGGTTTTTGGGGTGGGGGATTTGAAGATGGCGAGACGGCCGAAATGGCGGTGGCGCGGGAAATAAAAGAAGAATTAGGACTTGATTTAGATTTTACTAAAGTTCAATTTTTTGGACGATATGAATTTTTACGGAATATTCAATCTATTTTCCTAATGGAAGTTGTTGATGGCTGGGAGAAAGATGTCGTTATTGGTGAAGGTGAATACGGACAGTGGTTAATGTTGGAAGAAGCTTTTTTATCGCCGATCATTATTTACGAAAATAAAGTTGTTCTAAACGATTTGGAACGGCAGATGCTGAATAAGCCGATTCGATAAAAAAATAGCGACCCCGGGGAGCGGGGTCGAGCGTGTGTGGTCAGTTGATGCCGAAGGCGTACATCGTGATCTCGATCACGCCGTCACCTTCGTAGTTGTGGTTCTTCGCGAGCCAGTGTCTGTCTGCTTCGACCGATTCGTTCCACCAGGACACTTCTGGGCCGCACTCGCTGCCATCCACGGTGTGGGTGAACCGGTACCCTCCAATGATGCGCTGGATGGTGTAGGTATTCTTTGCGACGCAGCGATCCGGGTATTTCTCCACGGTCACGTCGGATCCCCAGATTCCGTAAGGTTGATCCAGGGTGATCGTCAGGGGACTTCCGAATCGGACACGGCGCTTGAGCGCTTTGACCGACTCCGCATCGAAGCTGTCGATTCCCACATAGTCGGCATGCGCTGGCGTCGAGAGAGCAATGAGCAACCACATCATGAACACCTCCTTGTGCGATGGGTACATAAAAATACCCTCCATAAAGGTTATTGTCAAGTCATGATTCGTGATCCATAAATGGGTCAGGGCTGGATACTGGATATTTTAAAAAATAGCGACCCCGGGGAGCGGGGTCGAGACATCACTCCTCGTAGTAGGTCACGATGGCCGTGAGTGTTGTATGCGAGAACGACGGTCCGCCACAGCTGCTCTGCAGCCATTGAACCGACGCAGACGCATGGTTCTTCAGGAAGGTGTTGATGTCCTGCTCGAACTTTTCGATCTGATCCCAATCCGTCGAGGAAAAGATTTTGACCTTCATCGTTTTTTTACTCCAAAATGAAACTACAGTTTTTTGGCAGTTTTGTCAATGGTCGTGTTATAAAAAATAGCGACCCCGACGGTGGGATCGCAGAACGTCACTTGGGCGGCCGGGGTTCGCGTGGTTCGGTCACCAGACCGAGTTTCGCATCGCGGGCGATTTCGCGCATCACCTGTTTGGCCTCGCTAGGATTTGT
>CAZCLT010000075.1:0-3870 GCA_964499655.1 uncultured Gammaproteobacteria bacterium
GCCCTGTGCTTTTTCGATCAGTAGCGAATGCATGAACCGCCTGCCGTTCACCAGCCCCATGTCCATCTCTTCGATGATCCGCGCCGAGAGCGTATCACAAGCGGCCACCCCGGTGGGCACGCCGAGCAAATCAGCGATGGCATTCCCCTCTTTGCCGAGCGGAATAATCGCCAGCGCCACCGGCTTCTCCGCCGCCGCATCGATCACCCGCCGCAGCGTGACATCGTTGCCTACGGCCACGATTGTTTTGGCGCCTTTGCGAATTTCGTCGCGGATGAGTTCTGTGGGATCGCGAAAAAGCGCCAGGCGAGCAATCTTGCCGGCAATCCCTAAGTCGGTCAGACGTGTCTCAATCGCCGCGAGTTCACGCTCCCACTTGGGGTCCTGCACGAATTCATCGTACACGTAGTAATACATGGCTACTTCTTCTCATCTTTCGGCGTGGCCACTTCGCGGCCGCCCATGGTGATCTCGCCGTTGATGCTTGCGCCAGCGATACCCCAACGTACGGCCGCCGGCACGTCGCCAATAATCTTGGCCGTCTCGAGTACTTCCAGTCTTCCAGACACCTGCATGTTACCGCGAATCTCACCACCGACAATGGCGTTCTTGGCCACCACATCAGCTTTGATTTTGGCCGCATCTCCGACCCGTAAATCGCCGGCCGTTTGCACGTTGCCGTTCACTTCCCCCTCGATCAGCACATCACCTTGGCTCACAAAATCACCCTCCATCCGCACGCCGTGAGCAATGATGGTTTCTTCGGTTTTTGGCTTGGACATATCATTCGTTAAATTGAACATATGGACATGTTAACACACTTTACAGCCCCATCCAGTAATACGCCTCCCCTAACCCCTCCGTAATTCTCCCCCTCCTACCTCCCCCATAAATGGGGGAGAGCTGTTAATTCTCGAGAGCGTAGCCCGGACGGAATATTCGTTTCGAACGACTGAGGAACTGCTCGGCGTTCACTGGCGTCACCTCTACTTCGTCCTGGGTGACCACGCCAGTCGATCGCCGAGCCCGATGGAGTGAGAGACGAATATTCTGACCGGGCGGAGCGACCCCCCTACATTTCTTTCACCGGTTCAATGCCGGCCAAGAGCAAGGCACTGACGATGGCGGTCTCGGTGGCATCGAGTAGGGCTAAGCGGGCGGCGGTACCGAGTTTATCCGCTTCATCGACGATGGTTACTCGAGCATAATATTCGGCGAACAGCTTCGACGTCTCAAAAGCCCACTGCAAGCCAGCCGAAATTTGGAAGCTGGCACCCAAGCGTTCCACGACCAGTGGCCATTCAGCGATAGCTCGGATGAGAGCGAGTTCTTCGGGCTCTTTGAGCAGACTGACATCGGCTTTGGCTTTAATTTTTGTTTTTGATTTTAGGCTTTCAATGCGTGCGACGGCGTACAAAACGTACGGGCCAGTAAAGCCATCAAACGACATCGCCTCTTCCAAATCAAAAGTCAGAATTGATTGCGGATCCTGGCGCAACATCATGAATTTAATCGAACCAATCGCCAAGCGGTGCGCTGTCTCCTGAATTTTCTTGGGCGACCAATCTTCGTGGCGTGAAGAAGTCTCTTTGGTGAAGCTCTCCACCATCGAATCGCGCAATGATTCGTACGTGACGATGTTCCCTTGGCGCGAAGACATGGCACCATCCGGCAAAGTGACCATATCGTAAGCCAAATGCGCCAACTGTTTAGTGAACCCCATCTTGCGCAAAATAGCGAACAGTTGCTGGAAGTAAAGCGACTGGCGAACATCCACGACGATGATCTGGCGATCCGGGTGATAATCTTTTTCTTTGCGCAGTGCCAGCGGAATATCTTTGGTGGCGTAGAGCGCGCTGCCATCAGATTTCAGAATCAACGCCACGCCCAAACCCTCAGCTTCCAAATCGACGATCACCGCACCCTCGCTCTTCTTAGCGATGCCATCGGTCAGCAACTTGTTGACCAACTTCTTCCCTTCTTCCTCAACGTCGCTCTCAAAATAATAAACATCTGGCTCGATTAAGAGCTCAGTAAAAATCTTTTTAAAGGCATCGATGCTCCACTGGCGCGTTTCTTTCCACATCGAATACCACGGCTCTTCGCCGGCTTCCAGCGCACGTTGAACTTCATTGATTTGATCTTTGGCCTTGGGGTGATCTTCGGTGTACTTGGTAGCTTTGGTGTAAATCGCGCCGAGTTTCTTCTCGCGGTCAGCCACCGGAATCGGTGAACCGTCGTGAAATTTTTTGAGTCCCCATAGCGCCTTAGCCACGTGCGCGCCGATGTCACCGAGGTAAGAGGCGGCGATCGTCTCGTAGCCGTTTTTGCGCATGATGTTCACCACCGATTGGCCGTAAAGCGCGTTGCGCACATGGCCAACGTGAAACTCCTTGTGCGTGTTGGGCTGAGCATACTCGACCATCACACTTTTACCTTCGCCGAGTTTGGTTAAGCCGTAATTGAGTTTCAGGCGCTTCACATCTTTGAGCACCTTGTCGGCGAAAGCAACTTCGTTGAACGTGAAATTGACGTACGGACCAACCGCGATAACTTTCTGAAATAATTTTCCTGGTTCGATTTTAGCGGCTAGTTCGGTCGCAAGTTCCGCCGGATTTCGTTTCTGACCCTTAGCCAACTCAAAGCAGCCAAAAGCCACATCACCAAACTTAGTGTTAGGTGGCGTGGACAGCGACGCTAAACTGACGGGAAACTTTTTCCCGAGCGATTTTTTGAGCGACGTCACTATTTCTTTGAGTGCTTCTTGCTTGGCGTACATAATTACGAAACGAGTTTTACGAAATGACGCTTGCCCTTCTGAACCAGCACGCCCGTTTTCGTTCCAACCACCTTCAGGTTGATGTCCGCGACGACCACACCATCTACCTTCACACCGCCCTGCTCGATCTGCCGCCGCGCCTCACCTCGACTCGTAACCAACCCAGACTGCACCAAAACATCAATGATTCCAGTTTCTTTGACAACGTTTAACTTTGTCACCTCGGTCGGAACTTGGTGATCGCGGAACTGAGCATCGAACCCCTGGGCCGCCTTCTCCGCTTCCTTGGCCGAGTGGAACATGGTCACCACCGTTGTCGCCAACCGTGCTTTGAGTTCCCGTGGATTGATCCCCTGCTCGAGCGCGATCTTCATACCGGCGATTTCATCGAGAGGCACATCGGTCGCTAATTCGAAGTACGGCAAAATCATCGAATCGTCCATGGCCATCAGCTTGCCGTACATCTCGGCCGGCTCGTCGGAGAGCGCTATAAATCCGCCTTCGGATTTACTCATCTTTTTTCCTTCATCGTTAGTGAGCAATTTAAGCGCGATGACGATTTTTTCCTTGCCTTTAATTTCTTTCATCAAAGTGCGACCGGCGAGCATGTTGAATGTTTGATCCGAACCACCGAGCTCCACATCCACGTCCATGGCCACCGAATCATAACCTTGCATCAGTGGGTACATGAATTCGTGCAAATGAACCGGCTTATTTTCGGCAAGACGCTTCTCGAACATGTCGCGCTCACTCATTTGTTGGATCGTAAAATGCGATGCTAGGTCCACGACTTCGCCAAAATTCATTTTGGCCAACCACTTGTGATTGAACATGATTTTTACGGCGTTCTTACCTTTGAAATCGAGAATTTTCGAAGCTTGCTTCTTGTAAGTGGCGGCGTTGGCCATCACTTCTTTGGCGGTGAGTTGCTTGCGGGCGGCTAGTTTGTCGGTCGGGTCGCCGATCATGGCCGTAAACGAACCGAGTAACCAAATCACTTCGTGTCCCAAATCCTGAAACTCACGAAGCTTCCGCAACTGTAGAGCATGACCAATGTGCAAAAAAGGCGCCGTGGGATCAAAGCCGACGTA
>CAZCLT010000076.1:0-3756 GCA_964499655.1 uncultured Gammaproteobacteria bacterium
GTTGGTACACGACCGGCTGAGGTGTGCGGCTGGCGGAGCAAACCCGCCTCTTCCAAAAAAGCCATGTCGTTACGCACCGTGGCGGGTGAAATATCAAAACCGTACTTATCAACAATAACTTTACTGGCCACCGGAACGGCCGTGGCCACGTATTCCTGAATAACGGCGCCTAAAATTTGTAATTGACGATCGTTGAGCATATTAGCAGTCTGTATTGTAGACTGCTAACTAAACATCGTCAAGAACGTAAAACTCGCGGTTTTAAGGCGCGAGTTGTTGATTGATTTGTTGTAATTCACGTCGCTTACGATCAACATCTTTTTGCCAGCTCTCAGCAGCATGGTAATCCTGCTTGGCTCTGGCACCCTCCACCTGCTGTTCGAGCTGTGCTAGATGCGCAGCGATTTGCGCTCGATCAAGTTTTAGACGATCTTTGTCAACTATTTTTTCAGGCGGTCGTTCCACTATTCGCGACACGGCTAGCAAAGGCGCCGAATCAACTGGGTGCGCCTCCGTCGCCCTTGGTACCTGTCGAGTTGGCCTAATTTGTGGTCGAACAATTGGAGTCCGTCGACCAGTAACCATCTGAATCTTCGAGCGCACGGCGTCCAGATCGATTTCGCCACCCGACATCATCGCCTTAACGTCGGCGCGCAAATCATCAGCCAAGGCGTGCTCATCTTCGGCTGCCTGAAACCACGCTGACTGCAGCTCTTCTAGCACAGCAGCGGAATCGTCTTCCTCAGGAGCGGCCGTCACTGGTGCTTCGCGTTCAAATTTTGGCACTTCGCGAGATGACATTGATTCTCGACGCGAAAAAGGATTCATGGCCATATCAATGACTATACACTGGAAGACGAGGGCAAACCAAGCGTCGCCTTTTGTTCTTTGGCCAAGCTCCCCCACAACGCTTTCTTAGTCTTCTTTTTCTTGAGTAGATCGGCAAAAAGTTTTCCACCCAGAATACTCGGCACAATCACAAAAGTGGCGCCCAGGCCGTACATCCGTGCCGCTTCATCAGCCGTTTTAACGGTCACAACGACGGCCGCCGATGAATCATGAAGGCGAATAAATTCCAAAATATCGGAACTGATATTGGCATCTGGAATTGTCGAAATAATCAGCTTAGCAGCGTGCGCGTTGATGTTAACTAACAATTCCTCATCGCCGGCATCGCCATAAAATGACGGAACTTCAAGATCGTTTAATTCTTGAATAGCCAGCGGATCGACATCAACCACTAAATACGGTTGACGCATGGCTTGCACGGCTGGCAGAATCGTCTCACCCATGCGGTGGTAACCAAACATGATAATGTCAGGCATTTTAAAATCTGATTTGAGGTGGCGTTCTTTAGATCGTCCCGTCCAGCCAAAAAGTGAACTCAAGCGCTCGTACAGCCCTTCGTTATATTTGATGAGATATGAAGAAACGGCGATGGTAAAAATCGCCACCAACGTGACCATTGGCACGACAGAATCATCAACCAACCCGGCACTGGCCGCCGCCGCCAAAATAATAAAAGCAAATTCGGAAACCTGCGCCATGGTGGTGCCGACTAAAAATCCAGTACGAGGATGATGACCACAAGCGCGCAATATCAAAACCACGATCAACGGATTGCCGATCAAAACGAAGACGCTGAAAATGAGCGCCGGCATGAGGGCGACCGAAAACGATTCCGGTGAAAGATTAGTGCCCAGCACGATAAAGAAAATCACTAAGAAAAAATCCCGAAGTGATTTTACCCGTGCGCCGATCTCCCGTTCAAAACCGGTGCCGGCCAGAGAAATACCGGCGAGCAAGGCGCCGATTTCAATGCCAAAGCCGATCAGGTGCAAAGCGCTAGCCACTGCAAAACACCAGGCGAGCGCGGTCATGAACAGCAGTTCGGAAGAATGCGCCGCGTAACGAATCAACGCTGGCAAAATGTATTTAGCAACGAGTGAAAGAACCAATAGCGCTGCGATGCCCTTGAGCACCGTATAGGCGAGCATGATCCCGAGTTGGCCGTCTTGCGCCAGCGCGGAAATGAACAGCAGGGCGACGATGGCGATCAAATCTTGAACCAACAAAATACCGACACTGATTCGTCCGTACAGGCGATCCAAATCTTCTTTGTCCGAAAGCATCTTCACGATGACAATGGTACTGGAGAGCGCCAGCGCAAAACCGAGCAGTAAACTTTCCACCGTGCCAAAATCTAACGAACGAGCAATGAGGAAGCCAACCAACGTCGTGAAGCCCACCTGCCCGACGCCCGAAAGTAAAGCGATCGGACCAACCTCCTTGACGTTACGCCAGTTCAAATGCAAACCAACCAGGAACAACAAAAAGGCGATACCGATCTGCGACATCGTTGAAAAAATCTCAGAACTACTGCTGAACCCTAACACTGCTGGACCAACAATTAAGCCGGTCAAAATATAGGCGATGATCAACGGTTGGCGTAGCTTAAAAGCGACCAGCGAGATCACTCCAGCCGTCACCAACGCCGCGGCGATTTCCAAAAATAACAGGTCGAATTCCATATCCTCCAGGATGGTATAATTATAGCATATGAAAGAACAACGACGGCACGAATCATTCATGACCGGCGCAGAGATTGAGGCGACGTTTGGTAACTCGGAAGTTCGGCTGCTGGAAGATAAACAACGAGAAATCGAAATCGCGCTGGAAGTCGCGCAATCGCAACTCGAAACCAGCGAAGACGTGGAGGAACAGGAGTCACTCCGCGACCGTCTTGCCGAACTTCGCGACCAGAGTCGAGACAACTTGACCAATCTCCGCGCCGCGGCCAAGAAATTTTCCTCGAGCACGGGGTTTAAGAAGGCGTCGTAGCACTTATCCACTTTCCGTGACGGAATTTTCTTGCTAAAATAGATATAAGTTCAAGGTGATAAAAAACACTCCCGTGTTTAATTCATGAAATTTTTGTATGCAAAATGAAATTTCCACGGGCCAAATAATGACCGCCATCCAGCAAATTGCCTCAACTCTGCAAGCCGTTCAGTCAGATCTTCTGTCCGTTCGAACAGATTTAGGTGAAGTCAAACAAATCGTCAAAAGTCACGACGAGCGATTCAATCAGCAGGACACTGCTATCATTGAGCTTCAAGAAGCAATCCAGGTGCTATCATCGGATACCGATCACCAATTCGTCACCATTGCCGATCAATTCAACAAACGATTCATTAAGATCGAAAGCCAAATGGTTACCAAAGATTACTTAGATGAGAAGATGGGCACTTTGCGGGGCGATATGATTCAAAGGATTAGAACCGGGTTCCCGAAATTAGCTCACTAAACCAATCAAAAAACCACTCTCAGATCGAGAGTGGTTTTTTGGTGACTCCACGGGGAATCGAACCCCGATTTCCAGGATGAGAACCTAGCGTCCTAACCGTTAGACGATGGAGCCATTTGGAGTTGACTGCGGCGGAAATATATACATTTCAAGGCTGAATGTCAATTACGACGATTGACGAAAACGCTAAAATCGACTATGTTGCCGGAAGCTCCTTGAGGTTCAAATGAATATCGTTCTCGTCCAACCGCGTTCTCCCTGGGGTCTGCACCCCTACCTGCCCAATGGGTTGCTCTCGGTCGCCGCGCGACTGATGTCGCGACGGGTCATCGTGACCATCCTCGACGAAAACGTCGGGGACCGCGTGGGGTCGATCGCCACTCGGCAACTGCTCGATGCGGCCGATTGGATCGGCATCGGCGCGCTCGGGTCACCCTACATCCCGGAAG